>CALVMK010000025.1 GCA_944345545.1 uncultured Clostridia bacterium
AAAAAATTTTTAAAAAACATATTTATTTTGCTTGACAAAAATGCGGGGGGGGGTAAAATTACCCTGTTAAAAAATAAAATATAATATTTATAGTTTTTAATGATATTAATTATTTATTTTATTATAATTTATTTTTTAATAGAATTTGTAATTTTTATAATACTATTTATAAACCATTTATTTACATGTATGACTAAAAATTACATAATTTTATTTATTAAATTTTCAAAAAATATTTAAAGTTTATTATTTGTATATTTAATAAAAGCTTGTAGATTTAATTGAAAATTAAAAAAATAAAAAAGGAGAAAGAAATGAAGAAAAAAACTAAATTAATTGGTGCAATTTTTGCATTATGTTTAAGTGTGTGCATGCTAACAGTTGGAGTGCTTGCGGCAAGCACAGTAAGTTTAAGCGTTAATAGCACTGTATCATTTAACGCAACAGGAGTTTATGCGTCTGTGTCTGGCAGTGTATGGAGAGGGACATCTAGTTCTAGCTTAAGTCAAGTTACAGAAAATGCTAATCAAACATTACCTGAAACAAAGAATTTTGTTGATGGCCAAGTATCAAGCTCAAGTTTTATAGGGTTAGAAAATGGATGGGAACCTGCTGAAGTTTTATTTAGCGAAACAAATAAGGTAATTGAATATAGGCTAACATTTAAGAATTATTCAGAATTTCCAATAGAAGTTAATGTAACAAACAATTCAGTTCAAGGAACAAACATAAAAGTAGAAGAAATAACTTCTAATTTGAATTCAATACCTGCAAACAACGGAACAACATCTGCAACATACACACTAAGATTAACTCTTGAAAATGTGTCTGTTAGCACTGATATGAACATAGATTTGTCAATATCTTTAAATAAATTATCGGTTTATACTATTCAACTTTCGAAAATTGGAAGTTACGATTATGTATTAATAAATAATGAAAATGTAAGGCTTACAAGTAATTCTTTTAGTGTAAAATCAGGTGATAAAGTAAAGTTAGTTACTCCTGAATATGACTTAAAAGGAATTTATATTAAAAATCAAAGTGGAAGTATAGTTGAGACTATATATGAAACTGAAA
The DNA here is from genome assembly GCA_944345545.1 of uncultured Clostridia bacterium. Lineage (GTDB taxonomy): Bacteria > Bacillota > Clostridia > Christensenellales > UBA1242 > Caccopulliclostridium. The sequence goes on from CALVMK010000025.1 coordinate 1,081, forward strand.
CTCATTCAATGAACTGTTACACAGGTGCTGAGTGGACAAGTTTCCCAAAATTAGCTGACAATAATTATGTTTATATAGAATGGTTTGTTAATGAGGGGACTGGTTGGTTTCCACAAAAGGGGACTTTAGGATACTATAAAGTAAACTAAATTATATTAATTTTACAGTTTAAAATTTGGTGTTTTATTAAAAGGAAATATGCTTATAAACTTAAAGCTCACTGCTTTTGCGGTGGGCTTTTATCTTAAGAAGTTTACTGTTTTTAAATTTGCACATGTTATTATATGCGCTCCATATTTTTTTCGTAATATGTCTAATGCAGTGCTTAAATTATTGTTTCTTTGTGTTTTAGGTTCAAAAAAACTTAATTGCTTTAAATTTGCTCCGCTAAGACTTGAACAACATATTCTTATTGCTCTTATTTTTTCTTTATATCTCCAAAAGCTATTTAAAAGTGCTTCTGCATTTGCACATATTTCTTTTGTGCTATTTGTTGGAGCTGTCATTTTTATAGAGTGATGCTCATAATTAAATTCACAACTTTTTATTGTTACAGATATTGTTGATGAAATTAAATTCTTTTCTCTTAATCTTCTTCCAACTTCTTCGGCTAAATAAAATAGTGTGTCATGCACTTCGCTTGGGCTAAAAATATCAACTATTGTTGTTGTACCGTTTCCAACACTTTTTGGGAGTTCTTCATCATACATGCTTTTAACTGTATCGTTATATATTCCTCGAACTTTTAAACTTAATTCTTCGCCAACTATACCAAATTTGTTTTTTAATATATTAGTTGGTATATGTGCTAAATCTCCAATTGTGGTTACATTCATTTTAGCTAAATGCATTTGCATTTTTCTTCCTATTCCCACAATGCTGTTTACTGGAAGTAAGTAGGTTAATGCTTTAAAGTTTTCTTTTGGTAACAATGTTATAGCGTCTGGTTTTTTTATATCACTTCCAAGTTTTGCAAAAAGCTTGCTAAAACTAATTCCAATTGACACTGTTATTCCTAATTCACTTTTAACTCGTTTTCTTATATCTTCTGCTAAATTCAATGCACCGCCAAAAAGATGGGCTGTTTCTGTTACATCAAGCCAGCATTCATCTATTCCAAAAGGTTCTATTAGGTGGGTGTAGGTGGAATAAATTTCATGTAATTTTTTTGAATACTCTTCATAAATTTCATGATGTGGAGATAAACAAACAAGGTTTGGACATTTTTCTTTGGCTTGCCAAATGGCTTCTCCAGTTTTTACTCCGTAAGGTTTAGCTATGTCGTTTTTGGCAATTATTATTCTTTTTTTTTTTTTTGTATTTCCAGACACTGCAACAGGTTTACCTTTTAAATTTGGGTTCATTGCACACTCTACGGACGCATAGAAACTATTTGCATCACAATGTAAAATAATTCGTTCTTTCATTTTACTAATTCCACCTTTTTTGATAGAATAAAACTAATAATTAGACACAGGGAGGCAAGTTTGTGAAATTTCATTTTTTTAATGCAAACATTTTAACTAGCGGTGAAATAGTTAGTGGCGATGTTGTTGTTGAAAACGATTTAATAACATATGTAGGAAAGCACATTGATATTTCTGCTGATAGAAAAATTGATGTTGAGGGAAATCTTTTAATGCCAGGTTTTGTTAATGCTCATTCACACTCTCCAATGACTCTTTTAAGGGGGGTTGCAGATGATATGAATTTAAAAGAATGGCTTTTTGATAACATATTTCTTGCTGAACAAAAGTTGACCCCAAAAGATGTTTATTGGGGCGAAATGCTTGGAATAGCTGAACAAGTTAGAGCTGGAATAACATCAATAGAAGAATGTTATTTTTATTATGATGAAATTATTAATGCATTGAAAAAAAGTGGTATAAGATGTAGATTAGGACTTCCTAGCACTTTTAACGATATGAAAGATAAAGAAATGAAGGCTTTTTTAGATAACTATGTTGAAGCGTTAGATGGGGAGTTAATAAAACCTGTAATTTATGCTCATTCAATTTATACTTTAAGCGAAGAAGAGTTATCAATACTTGTAGATTATAGTGCCAAACACAAATTGCCAATGAGTATGCATTTAGCTGAAACATTAAAAGAAGTTGGTGATTGCACTGTCAAAAACGACTGCACACCGCCAGAATTTCTTGAAAAAATAGGCTTTTTAGATAGACCTTCAACTCTTTATCATTGTGTGCATATGGACAAAGATGATATTAGAATACTTGCAGATTATGGGGCTAATGTTGTAACGTGTCCATCAAGTAATTTAAAACTTGGTTCTGGAATTGCACCAATTTATTCAATGAAAGAGCAAGGGGTAAACATTTGTATAGGAACAGATGGACCTGCAAGTAATAATAGATTAGATATGTTTAAAGAGATGTTTTTAGTGGCAACATTAAACAAAGCTACGCTTTATGATGCTTCTATTATATCTGCTATTGAAGTAATTGATATGGCAACTAAAAATGGGGCTAAAGCTTTGGGGTTTGATAATTGTGGAGAAATTAAAGAGGGTTTCAAAGCAGATTTAATTCTTGTTAATTTAAAAACTCCACACAGCATACCAAATAACAATATAATTTCAAATATTGTTTATTCTTTAAGTAGTCAAGATGTTTATCTCACTATGGTTAATGGAAAAATATTATATGAAAATGGCAATTTTAACATTGGTGAAGATATTGAAGCTATTTATGAAAAATGTCAAAAAATAACAAAAAGAATTTTATAAATATTTGCTAAAAATTTTAAACAGTACTATAATTTAATCAAGAGGTGATTATATGGCAAATTTGAATGCATTTTCCGATAGTGCGGAAAAAGTTATAAAAAATGCTGGTAAAATAGCAAGAGAGCTTGGAAGCAATGAAGTTGGAACGGAACACATTCTTTATGGTATAACTTCTGTGAAAGAGTGTTCTTCTTCAAAGCTTCTTGCAGAATATGGAATAACAGAAGAAACAATGGAAAGTGTTCTTGAAGAAAACGCAGATAGTATTCAAATTTTTGGAACTGAAATTGAATTTACTCCAAGAGTTAAAGATTTGTTTAGATTGGCTCAAAATATTGCAATGCAACTTGGGCACAATTTTATTGGAACAGAACATCTTTTGTATGCTTTGCTTTCAAGTAGTGGAAGTTTTGCTTATAGACTGCTTTTTGCTTATTTTAGAGTTAATATCAATGAATTAAAATCAAAGGTTTTAACTCTTCTTCAAGGGGAAAATGGTGCAAATCAAAATAATTCTAACATAGACGCTGGAAGCACAGGCATGAAAAGTTCTTTACCAGAAAAGCTTTTATCAATGGGCACAGATATAACATTAAAAGCTAGAGAAGGTAAAATAGACCCAATTATTGGAAGGGAAAAAGAAATTGAAAGAGTTATTGAAATTCTTTGCAGAAAAACAAAAAACAATCCAGTGCTAATTGGTGAAGCTGGGGTTGGTAAAACGGCTGTTGTTGAAGGTTTAGCACAAGCGATAGTTGAAGGAAATGTTCCAGAACTTTTAAAAGATAAAATTATATACTCTCTTGAAATAGGGGGGTTAATGGCTGGAACAAAATATCGTGGCAGTATGGAGGAAAGGTTAAAAGATGTTATTGAAACAATAATAGCAAGTAAAAATATTATAGTTTTTATTGATGAAATTCACACACTTGCACAAGCTGGTTCTGAAAAAGGGGAAACAAGCCCTGCTGATATGTTGAAACCTTATCTTGCCCGTGGTGAATTGCAAACTATAGGTGCAACTACCACTGATGAATATAGAAAATTTGTTGAAAAAGATAAAGCCCTTGAAAGAAGATTTCAACCAATAATTGTTAATCCGCCAAGTGTGGAAGAAACAATAGAGATTTTAAAAGGGCTTAAAGATTCTTATGAAGCTTTTCATAAAATTACAATTACTCCAGAAGCAATAGAGGCGGCGGCAACACTTTCAGATAGATACATTATGGATAGGAGTTTGCCAGATAAAGCTATAGATTTAATTGATGAGGCTAGCAGTAAAGCGAAGGTAAATTTCAATTTAAAACCAAGTTCTATTCGTGAAAAAGAAGAAAAGATAAAACAATTATCTGCCAATCGTGATGAGGCTTCAATTCAAAGAAATTATGAAAAAGCAGCAAAACTTCAATCTGAAATTATTAAGCTTGAAAACGAGCTTGAAACATTAAATGCAGAGTTTAACAAAACGGCAAAACGTTCTTCTGGGTCTATTGGGGCAAATGAAATTGCAGAAGTTGTTTCTAAGTGGACAGGAATACCTGTTACAAAAATAACTGAATCTGAAAAAGATAGATTAATTCACTTAGAAGAAATACTCCATAAGCGTGTAGTTGGTCAAGATGAGGCTGTAGAAGCTGTTGCAAGAGCAATAAGACGTTCTAGAGTTGGACTTCAAGATAATAAAAGACCTATTGGTTCTTTCTTGTTTATGGGACAAACTGGCGTTGGAAAAACAGAACTTTCAAAGGCAATAGCTGAAGCAATGTTTGATAATGAAAATAATATTATTAGGCTTGACATGAGTGAATATATGGAAAGCCATTCTGTTGCAAAGCTTATAGGAGCTCCTCCTGGTTATGTTGGTTATGATGAAGGTGGTCAACTTACAGAACAAGTTAGACGCAGACCTTATAGTGTTGTGTTGTTTGATGAAATAGAGAAAGCCCACCCAGATATATTTAATGCTTTATTGCAAATATTAGATGATGGAAGATTAACTGATGGGCAAGGTAGACTTGTTAGTTTTAGAAACACGATTATAATTATGACTAGCAACTTAGGTTCTGCTGAAGTTAGAGCAAAACATCTAGGATTTAATGAAAGTGAAGAAGAGAGAGACATAGAAGAAATTAAAAGAATTTACATGGAAGCTTTAAAACACAAATTTAAACCAGAATTTATAAATAGAATTGATGTGATTTGTGTGTTCCATCCGCTTTCTAAAGAAGATTTAACAAAAATAGCTAAAATATTAATAAATAATATTAATGAAAGATTGAAAAAACAAAACATAGAGCTAAAAATCACGGAAGAAGCACTTGATTTAATAGTAGAAAAGGGATGTGCTAATGCAGAATATGGAGCTAGACCATTAAAGCGTTATATTCAACAGGAAATTGAAGATAGAATTGCAGAAAAAATGCTTTTAGGTGAACTTGAAAAAGAAGGAAACATAATTATTGATTGTGAAAATGGAAAACTTACTTTTGAAAGCGAAAATAACGCTTAAATGTTTGCTTTAAGTTTTAATATTTGATAATATGATAACAGGAGGGATTCAATGAAAATAGAATTTATAGAAAGAAATTATGATATAGGAAATAGATTAAAAGAGATAATTACCAAAAAAATCAATAAACTTGATAGATATTTTGGTGATGATGCAACAGCAAGAGTTGTATGTAAGCTTGAAAACAAAACTTATAAGCTTGAATTGACCATTACAAACAAAGGTCTTTTATATCGCAGTGAAGTAACTGGTGAAAACATGTATGATAACATAGATTTAGCATTACCAAAGATAGAAAGACAAATTATAAAACAAGCTGATAAAAGAAAAGATAAGTTCAAAGTTGGGGCATTTGATATGCCAGAATTATTATTCTTAAACGAAAAACCAGAAGAGAAGAAGAAAGAAATATACAAGAAAAAATCTTTTGATTTAGTTCCTATTACAGTAGAAGATGCTAAGGAATTTATGGAAGCTTTAGACCATAAGTTCTATGTGTTTTTGAATGCTGAAACTGGGCTAGTTAATATTCTTTATACAAGAGGTGATGGTGAACTAGGCTTAATAGAGTGCAATTATTAAAAATGTCAAAAGTTTGAGTTAAAAATAAAAAAATAAAAGAACCCTAATTAATTTTAAAGGGTTCTTTTTTGCTTTTTTAAAAATGTAAAAAATATTTTTAATAAATAAGAAATTAGTTTAACCAAATAATGTTAAAATGCATAGTATATAAAGAAGAGGTGGGGAATGAGAATAATTTGTATAAAGGCACCAAAGATACTTTCTGGACTGTTAAAACTAATTTTTCGTAAGAAAGTCATTAAGCCAGATATAATAAATTGAATACATAATTTATTAAGGATATAACTACTGAATGTAGTTATATTTTTGTAATATTTAATCCATATAACAAAAGATTTATTACAAAAAAAGAAGGTAAAAATTTTTACCTTCTTAAAAGAAATCAATGCTATAACTATTTAAGTTTGTGCTGATAATTACGGATTGGTAATAAAATTCCTTTTCACCCAACTTTCTTAAATATAATATGTCAGATTTATATTATTGTCAATATTTTTAATAGAAAAAATTTTAAAATAAATTATAAGTTCTACGAAAACAATCAAATAAATTTGTTAGTTTGTAATTGTAACAGTATATATTTAATTTTTAACATTTGTTATTAGAAAGTAATTGACAAGAAAATATTAGATGTCCAAAAAATTTATAATGAGCTTGTAATAGCATTTCAAAACTAAAAAAATAGAATACAAGATTAAGAATTAAAAGTTTATTACATTCAAATTAAAAAATGTATTTCTACTAATATTTTTCATTTGTTTTTAATTACAATAAAAAAACACTTTAAAAAAAGTGCTTAATTATAAAACTTATTCAATTAGTTTTTCTTGCTTGTTTTAATACATTTTGTGCAAGCTCTAACTTTCTTTTGTTCTCCGTCTATCTCCATAACAGTTTCTTGAAGATTAACATCCCAGTGTTTTATAGCTTTACGATTAGAGTGGCTTACTTTATTACCTTTCATTTTTCCTTTGCCACAAACTTCACATACTTTGCTCATATATTTCCTCCTAAACTAGATTTATACTAAATGCTTGCCTATTTTATCACTATCACAGCTTTTTTGCAAGCATTTTGTTTAAAAAAATTCAAAAAGATATATAATTTTAGTTGATAATTAATTTTATGTGTAGTATATTTATATCATAAGCTACTATGTAGCAGATTTCTTATTTAAAGGTAAATATTTCTAGTAAATATATAATTTATATTAAAAATTTGTAAAAAGGAACTCTCACTGGTGACAGTTGAAACAAATAATTATTATGGTAAAATAAGTATTTCCGGCGAAGCAATTGCTGTCGTTGCGGGTTATGCTGCACTTGATTGTTACGGTGTGGTTGACCTTGTTTCTAAAAATGTAAAAGATAATATCAAAGAATTAATAAAAAGAAAAAAGTATTCAAAGGGTATTAAAATATCAACAGTTGAAAATAGAATTTTTATAGATGTGTATTGCATTTTAAAATATGGAGTGTCAATCAGTGCTGTTGCTGAAAGCCTTAAGAAATCTGTAAAATATAGCGTAGAGAATTTTACTGGCATGATTGTTGACACAGTCAATGTTCATGTTGTAGGTGTAAGGGTTTAGAGGGCGAGTATGCAGAAAGTTATAAATGGGGCATTGTTAAGAAAGATGATAATAGGGGGAGCAAGTTTACTTGAACAAAACAAGAAGCTTGTTGACTCTTTAAATGTTTTTCCCGTACCGGATGGCGACACAGGAACAAACATGTTTTTAACTATGAAATCAGCTGTAAACGAAGTTAACAACTGTATGAATAATAATTTAGACAGTTTATGTGAAGCATTTGCAAAAGGTGCACTTCGTGGAGCAAGAGGTAACTCTGGGGTTATTACTTCTCAAATAATAAAAGGTTTTTGCACAATTCTTAAAACAGCCACTGAAATAAACACAAAGATTTTTGCTAAAGCTATACAAGAAGGTGCGAATGTAGCATACAAAGCGGTTACTAAACCCAAAGAAGGCACTATTTTAACTGTGATTAGAGTAATGGCAGAAAGTGCAGTAGATGCAGCTAAAAGAAATTCAACATTTGAAAATTTCTTTAAAATTGTGCTTGAAAAAGGTGAAGAGATATTGCAACAAACTCCAGAAATGTTACCAGTTTTAAAGAAAGCAGGTGTAGTTGATGCAGGTGGCAGAGGGTTAATAGTAATTTTTACAGGTTTTTATAAAGTTTTATTAGGTGAAGAACTAGATTTTGTGTTCGAAGACTCTCCAGTAAAATCAACAGTTGAAGATGTAGTTCCTGATTTAAACAATATACCTGAAATTGAATTTGGTTATTGCACTGAATTTATGATAATTAATATGCATAAGAAAACAACAGAAGCGGATATAGATAAACTTAGAGAAAAACTTATGCAAATAGGAGATTCTGTACTTTGTATAGGAGACTTGCTTTTAGTTAAAGTTCATGTTCACACAAATCAACCAAACATTGCACTAGGCTATGCATTAGAATTGGGTGAATTATTCAATTTAAAAATTGAAAACATGAGAGAGCAAAATAGGGAATTAAAGAGAAAAGCTCAACAACAAGTTGATTTAAAAGAGCATGGAATGGTGGCGGTTGCGCCAGGAAAAGGAATAGCTGATTTATTTAAAGATTTGTATGTCGACCAAATAATTGAGGGTGGACAAACAATGAATCCAAGTGCGGCAGATATAGCTAATGCAGCAGATAAAATTCCAGCAAAAAATGTTTTTGTGTTTCCAAATAATAAAAACATTATACTTGCAGCAGAGCAAGCAAAAGGCTTAACAACAAAAAATTTACGTGTCATACCTTCAAAAAGCATACCAGAGGGCATATCAGCGGCGTTAGCATTTAATCCAGAAGGGACAGTCGAAGAAAATGAAGAAGCAATGGTAGCATCTTTGCAAAATGTAAAATCTGGGTCTGTGACATATGCAGTAAGAAGCACTCATGTTGATGGTTTTGATTTGTCTGTAGGGGAAATAATTGGCCTTGATGATAAAGCAATTTTGTCAAAAGGAACTCTTGTTGGACCTACAACTGAAGCCTTAATTGATAAGTTAATTACTGATAGTGCAGTAAATATAACTTTGTTTTATGGTGAAGATATAAAAGAAGAAGAGGCAATATCTCTCCAAGAAAAATTGGCTGAAAAATATCCAGATTGCGAAGTAACGGCAATTTATGGGGGACAACCAGTTTATTATTACATTATATCAATTGAGTAACCATATTAAAAGGTATTAATGTTATAAAAATATAACTAAAAAAATATAATTAACAAATTGGGAGATAAGAATAATCTCCTAATTTTGTTATAGCGACATATAAAAAAATAATTGCTAAATTATTGAGATTGTGATATAATTTTAAGTGTTGATTTTTTAACACATTTTTATTGATTAAATAAAAATTGTAATAAAACAAAATAAAAATTAATTTAATAAGCTAGATTTTATAAATATTATAAGTTTTAAATTTTGACCTCGTAGTAAAACAGGATATTACGGTTCCCTCCTAAGGAATTGTTCTGGGTTCGAGTCCCGGCGGGGTCACCAATAAAAAAATTGCTTACTTTTTAATAATAAATATCATTTCAATATTATTTTAATTTGTAGAAAATTTTTAAATTTTATATTGTTAAAGTTTAATCTAATAGAGTTAAAAAATTAAAATTGTTTAAAATTTAAAAACTTTTTATTAATATGAATTTTCAATTAATGGGGTTGATATGAATTTGAATGTAAAAATTAATTGCCATAGTAGTATTTGTATTGATGATTGTATTTATATTGACCCGTTTAATATAAAGAAAAGCTTGAAAAATGCAAAAGTTATTTTCATTACTCATTCTCATTTTGACCATTTAGATATTGATTCAATAAAAAACATACTAAATGACAAAACTAAAATTGTTTGCACTGAAGATTCTTTTAAAATTTTAAAAGAGTCTGGCATTTTAAATGAAATAATTGTTGTTAAGCCTAATCAAAGCGGAAAAGTATGGGAAATTAATTTTCAAACATTTCCTTCATATAATTTTGGTCATCACCACTTTAAAGATTATGGTTTTGTGGGTTATACTTTAGAGATAAACAAAATTAAATATACAATTTGCGGTGATACCGATGCAACACCTGAGTTAAAAAATATTAAAACAGATGTTCTTTTAATTCCTATTGGAGGAACATATACCATGGATGCTATTGAAGCAAGTTCAATTACTAATCTTATAAAACCTAAAATAGTTATTCCTACTCATTATAATTTTATAGAAGGAACTGCAAATAAAGAAGCAGAAAAAACTTTTAAAAATTTAGTAAACAAAGATATTGAAGTTTTGATTAAGATTTTATAAATACAAGTTAAACGCATGTGTATTTAAACGCATGTGTTTTTTTATGCATATGCAGTGATATTGATTTAAAAATTAAATGTTTTTATTATAAATTTGTGGTAAATGTAAAAATGTTGTGTTATAATATTCCTATGGATAATTTAAAAAAACCGCCTTTAGCAGAAAGAATGCGTCCAACTTGTTTTGAAGATTTTGTTGGGCAAGAGCATATTGTTGGTAAAAATATGCTATTGCGACGTGCTATTGAAGCTGGTGAAATAGGAAGTTGTATTTTTTACGGACCACCAGGCACGGGAAAAACTACCCTTGCAAACATAGTTGCAAAACAACTTAAAGGAGAGTTTAGAAAGCTTAATGCTGTTTCAAGTGGTGTGGGTGATGCTAAGGAAATTATAAAAGAGGCTGAAAACTTAAAAGCTATGTTTGGCACTCAAGTTTATCTTCTTTTAGATGAATGTCATAGATGGAATAAAGCTCAAAGTGATTGTGTTTTAGAAGCAATAGAAAAGGGTAGTATAGTTTTTATTGGCTCTACTACTGAAAATCCTTTTACAAGTATGACAAGAGCTATTGTTTCTAGATGTAGAGTTTTTGAATTTAAAACTATAGATGATAAAGATGTAATAAAAACTATGAAGCGGGCTCTTGAAAAAGACGAAATTCTTTCAAAAATGCCTATCAAAATTGACGAAGATGCACTTAAGCATTTTGCGTGGGCTTCAAGTGGAGATGTTAGAATGGCATTAAATGCATTAGAACTTGCTGTTAAAACTACTCCTTTTAATAAAGAAAAAGAAATAGTTATAAACAAAGAAATAGCAGAGCAATCTATACAAAAAAAAGCGTTGTCTATAGATGCAAATCAGGATTACGACACGCTTGGTGCGTTTTGTAAATCTATTAGGGGTTCGGATACCGATGCCGCATTATACT
>CALVMK010000026.1 GCA_944345545.1 uncultured Clostridia bacterium
ATTCACAATGACATTAAATAATGTGGCAACAAGTCAAAGTGGAACTGTTGGTCTTAACATTAGTGCAGTTAAATATGAAGAAAAAATTTATAATGTAACAGTTAATGTAACTGGAACAAATTGGCAAAATTTAATATCTGCTTCACCAGATTCTGAAACTGAAGTTTTTGGTGATTATATAACTGATACCAATGTTTTTCAAGTAAAAGATTATTTATATTTTAATTTTTGTAATGCTACTCCACTAATTAATTCTATAAATGTTAAATACTCCATTGATGATGGGGAAGAAATATTAATATTTGATGAATCTGGCGGAGGAGGTTGGGCTGGCATTGAAGATATTGGTAAATATGTTTATACCTTTAATATAGACAAAGACTGTACTATAAATATAGTTGCAAACTATACAGGAAGGTTATAAATACAAAAAATCCACTAATACTTAATAAATTTTTAATCTAATTATAGATTTTTGTTTAAAAAAATTTTAAAAAACATTATTTTAAAAAACTTAATTTGATGCTTAACAAAATTAAAATAAAAATACACTTGTAAAAAATATACAAGTGTATTTTTTATATTTGAATAATAAACTATTTTGATGGTCCTATAATTTTTGTTATATAATTTTTATTAAATTTTTATTTTTCATCTTCTTCAACATCTTTTATGCTGAGTGAAATCCTGTGCTTAACAGGGTCTATTCCTATTACTTTTACTTTGATAACGTCACCAACCTTAAGAGCTTCACTTGGATGTTTTATATATCCTTTTGATATTTGAGAAATGTGGACTAATCCGTCTTGGTGCACTCCAATGTCTACAAAAGCACCAAAATCTATTACATTTCTTACAGTTCCTGTTAAAATCATTCCTGGTTGTAAGTCTTCTAAACTTAATATATCACTCCTTAAAATTGGTGCAGGGAGGGTTTCACGTATGTCTCGTCCTGGCTTTAAAAGTTCTGTTGTTATGTCTTCAAGGGTAGGCTCGCCAATTCCGCAAATTTCTGCTACTTTTTTTCTTCCTTCTGCTTCTATTTTTGTTGGTAATAAAGTTAAATTGTTATTTTTTACGTCTTCATCTGTATAGTTAAAATGTTTTAAAAGTTTTTCTGTTGCTTCGTAACTTTCAGGGTGAACAGCTGTGTTGTCTAATATGTTTTCACCATTAACTATTCTTAAAAAGCCTGCACATTGTTCATAAGCTTTGGCACCTAATTTTGTTACATTTAAAAGTTCTTCACGATTTTTAAATGCTCCGTTTTTGCTTCTATATGCTACAATATTTTTTGCTATTCCACTGTTAAGCCCTGACACATAACTTAACAAACTATATGATGCTGTGTTTAAATCTACGCCAACACTATTTACACAATCTTCAACAACCCAGCCTAAAACTTCACCTAGTCTATTTTGTGGCATGTCGTGTTGATATTGTCCAACACCTATGCTTTTAACATCTATTTTTATAAGTTCTGCAAGTGGGTCTTGCAACCTTCTTGCTATGCTCACAGCACTGCGTTGTGCCACATCAAAATCTGGGAACTCTTCTGCTCCTAATTTTGATGCTGAATAAACACTTGCACCAGCTTCATTTACAACAATATATTCAACCTTTCTTGTTTGTTTTTTAATTAAATTGGCAACAAAAATTTCTGATTCTTTGCTTGCTGTTCCGTTTCCTATGGATATAACATCAACTTTATATTTATTGATTAATTCAGTTAATTTTGTTTCAGCTTCTTCAATTTTGTTTTGTGGTGGAGTGGGGTAGATTACACATGTGTCTAAAACCTTTCCTGTTGGGTCAACAACAGCAATTTTACAACCTGTTCTATAAGCAGGGTCTAAGCCCATGACCACTTTATCTTTTACTGGTGGTTGTAAAAGTAATGGTCTTAAATTTGAATCAAACATTTTAATTGCTTGCTCATTTGCCATATCAGTTAAGCTTGAACGTATTTCACGCTCTAAGCTTGGGAATAAAAGTCTTTCATAACCATCGTCTATGGCTTCTTTCACTAAGTCGCTACATTTATTGTTGTTTTTAATGTAATTTTTGTAAATTATATTCAAAGACAATTCATCATTTATTTCAATTTTTACTTTTAAACAATCTTCTTTTTCTCCACGATTTATTGCAAGAACTCTATGACTTGGTATTTTGTTTATATTTTCATTGTAGTGAGAATATGTTTCATAAGTTGGAGCGTTTTCTTTGGTGTCATCTAACTCACAAGTTATTTGACCTTTATTGTAGATTAAATCTCTTAAAAGTTTTCTTAACTCAGGGTCATCTGAAACAATTTCAGCAATAATGTCTTTTGCTCCTTGCAAAGCCTCTTCAACTGTTTTAACTTCTTCTGTTATATAATTTTTAGCAATATCTTCTATGTTTTCTTCTTTTTGTTCAAGAATTATATCAGCAAGCGGTTGTAAGCCTTTTTTAATTGCTTCGCTAGCACGTGTTTTTCGTTTTGGTTTATAAGGTCTATAAATATCTTCAAGTTCTGTTTGAGTTACAGCATTTTGTATTTGATTTAAAAGTTCATCTGTCATTTTACCTTGTTCTGTTATGCTTGAAATTATTTCGCCTTTTCTTTTTTCTAAGTTTTTAAGATATGAATATCTATCTGCTAAATCTCTTAAAACTTGATCATCTATTGAGCCGGTCATTTCTTTTCTATATCTTGCGATAAAGGGAATCGTATTTCCTTCTTCTATAAGATTTATAATATTTGTTGCATGTGATTCTCGAATGTTAAATTCATTTGCTAATTCTTGTGCGTAATTCATTTTAATCTCCATTATCATTATTTTCTTCCTCTACGGAATCTTCAATAAGTATATCACTTTCTGATTCAAAACCGGTAACATTTTTAAGTTTTCTTTCAATTGTTTTAGATTTTTTAGTTGCACTTTCAATGGTGTTCGATGCTTCTGCTAATTTTTTTTGCGTTTTTGAAAGAAGTTCCACAAATTTTCCAAACTCTTGTTTGAAAACCCCTAAAAGTTGCCAAATTTCTGAAGAACGTTTTTCAATTGATAACGTTTTAAAACCAAGTTGCAAACTGTTCAGTAGGGCAGATAAAGTTGTTGGTCCGCAAACAACTACTTTATATTCGCGTTGAAGCTCTTCAGCAAGACCTGGCATTCTTAACACTTCGGCATATAAACCTTCTAGAGCTAAATACATAACTGCAAAATCTGTTGTTTTAGGAAGTGAAATATATTTTTCGCTTATTTTTTTTGCTTCTTCTTTCACTCGTTTTTCTAAACCTTTTTTAGCTTGTTCTATAGCTTGAGTGTTTCCATTTTCGCTTGCTTCAACCAATCTTTGATAATCTTCTATTGGGAACTTAGCATCTATTGGAAGAAGAATTGTTTTGTCGTCTTTTCCTGGAAGTGATATTGCAAAATCTACTCTTTCTTGATTATCTTTAATAGCTACATTAGAAGCAAATTGTTCTTGAGATAACATTTGTTCTAAAAGATTTGCAAGGCTTACTTCACCCCAAACGCCTCGAGTTTTAACATTTGTTAAAACTTTTTTTAAATCGCCAACTCCTGTTGCTAATTGTTTCATTTCTCCTAAACCTTCATAAACTGATTGCAATCTATTGTTTATAATATTAAAACTTTCAGCTAATCTTTTTTCTAAGCTTACATTTAATTTTTCATCAACAGTTTGTCGCATTTGCTCTAGTTTTTTCTCGTTGTCCGTTTGAAGTTTATTTAACCCATTTTCTAAAACACTTGTTGCTCTTGCTAGTCTGTCTTCATTGCTTTTTAAAATACTTTCTAATCTGTTTTGTACAACAATTAATTCTTGTTTTTGCAACTGCAAGTTTTGACTTATTCCAGTTAACACAGTTTCATTATAATTTTTAATTGCAGAAAGTATAACTTCATTTATTTGTTTGTAAATTTCATTTTGTTTTATAAAATTGTTATTAATACTGTCTATTAAATCTTTATTTGAATTTACTTTTTTTGTTTTAACTATCAAATATATATTTAAAATTAGTAATAAAAACAAAAAACTAATACAAATTATTTCTAATACCATCTTCAACCTCTTTTAGAAGTGTTTCTTTATCATTAGGCAAGCCGTCAAAAACTTTATCGAGTAAGTCGTTTAAAACTATTCCGTATTTTTTGGCGGGTAGGGCTTTAACTTTTTTCAAATCTTCGCCCCTTATTTTTAAATCTTTTATGTGAATTGGAATTTTATGTTTTTTAATGTAGTAATCAAAAAAATAGTATTTATTATATAAAAATTTTGATTTTAACTTTAATAATTCACTGATTTTAGGAAAATAATTAAAATATTTAAAGAAATATTTTTTATTATTCATTTTGTTTAAAGCATCATAATAACCACAAATAATTTTAGTTATATTTTCAATATTTGTTTTTTGGAGCTGAAAACCATCTGCACCAAGAAGAAATTTTAAATAAAACTCAATACAATCTGGATTAACTGAATTTATTATGTCTATTAAAAGGGCATAAAATTTCATTTCTCTTGATGCTTTTTTTGTAAGTTTATATTTCACAAAAATTGAATGAACATACAGAAAAGGCCATGCATGTAAAAAATTTAATAATTTTAAACCATACATGTCTGCATTTTTTTTGGAAATTGAATATTTTGTGGGAGAGTTGATAATGTTTATTAATTCAGTATATTTTCTTGAACCAACTATATCATTTAAACGATAAGACATTTTTCTAGCCATGTTTAAAGTAGCTCTATCTATTTTAAAATTTAGTTCACAAGCAAAGCGAACCATTCTTAAAATTCTTAAGCCATCACTTTTAAAAACGTAGCTAGGAGTTTCAACACATCTTAAAATTTTTCTTTGTAAATCATAAACTCCTGAATAAACATCAACAATTTCATCTTTTAAAATGTTGTAATAAATTGCATTTATTGTGAAATCTCTACGTTTAGCATCTTCACGAACATCTTCAACAAAATCAACATTTTTAGGAACATGACGACCAGTTGTATCATAATTATCTTTTCTAAAAGTTGTATGTTCCCAAAGTTCTTTTCCACATCTTATTGTTATTGTGCCTAATTTTTTTGAAATTTCTTTAACTTCAAATTTAGTTCCATTTAAAATTTCCGCAATTCTTTCTGGAGTTAATTTAGAAGCCAAATCAACATCTGAAGGTGTTATGCCTAAAAGTGAATTTCTTACATATCCACCTACAATATATAAAGGGGCATATTTTTTTAATTTTTTTGCTAAAGCCATTAAATTTTCTGATACTATAATTTTCATAAAAATAATTATAGCAAAAATACTCTTCAAAAGTAAAGTGTTTAAAATATTAGCAAAAAAAAATAAAATAAATCTGCTTGAATGCATTTTTGTCAAGCAGTAAAAGTGTAAGAAAATAAAATTAAAAAAGATATAATTTTGCTTGACAAAAATGCGGGGGGGGTAAAATGATCTTGCCAAAAAATAAGTAAATTTATTTTGAAAAATTTTTTAATGTTATATAATGAATTAAGATTATTTATAATATTACAAAAATAAATTTGACAAACTAAATATTATAAAAAAATTTAAGAGGTAAAAAATGAAAAAGAGAATTAAAATAATATCATTAATAACAACACTTTGTATTTGTTTAACATTATTTACAGTTGGGGTATTTGCTGTTACTCAGGTTAGTTTTGGTGTAACAAGTAGCATGAGTTTTACTGCTGATGGTGTTTATGTTAAAGCAGAAGGGAGTTTAAAACAAGGAACAAATGAAAGCTCTGCAACAATCCAAGCAAAACCAGAAGGTTCAAACTATAGTTATGTAGGATATTCATATACAAGATTGGGCAGCGGAACAGACCCAGATGTCCCAGACGGCTCAGCTTCTGTTACAAATTTAGTAGATGTGAATGGTGATCCTAATGCTACATGGGAAATAGGGAATATAAATTTTAGTAACACACTACCAGTTGTGGTGTACGAATTTACATTTACAAATTATTCTGATATAGATGTTGAAGCTAATATAACAGTAACGCAAGGTGCGGGGCTTCAAACACTTGTAACACAAGGAATAGTTGAACTAACTGAAAGTTCATCAACAGTTACAATGTCAGCATATACAGGAACAATAACATCATCACAAAAAACAACATACAAAATTGTTGTAGAATTGTTAAGTTACACCATTTCTTTTCCAGAAAATACAACACTTAGCATTGATATAAACTTTCAAAAAGGAAAACCAGTTTTAGATGAAAGTGCGTATCCTATGTTGGCTATTTTTTCTAATGGTGATGGAACCGCGGTTGTTCAAGATATAAATTATGCATATGGAAACATAGTAGTACCTTCAAAAGTTTTAATTGATAATGTGGAGCATATAGTTACATCTATAGGTGATGGTGCTTTTTCAGAATTATGGCTTTATGAAGTTATTGACATAACCCTTCCAAGCACAATAACATATATAGGTGTTGAAGCTTTTTCTTATTTTGGTTATCTTTCAATGATAGATATGACAAAAGTTAATTTAGATAATTTAACATTAGGAGAACATGCATTTCAGGGATCAGGTTCTAATGATGAATTGTTAACTATAAAACTTGATAGTAGCGTAACACTTGAAAAGATTAATGAAAAATTCACTTTTGATGTTATAGGAGACGCTATGGAATATAATATTAAAATTCAAACGGGTTCAAATTCTTATACTTGGAATGGTAATAATTGGGAATAAATAGTAGAAGATTTTAAAAACATTTTAATGAAAAATATTTAAAGTGAATCAGTATATTTTAATTAAGAAGTTAATTATAAATAATTACAAAGACACATTATACAAAACTTTAAAAATGCATTAAAAATTTTTATTAGTAAATTTTTAAAAAAGTTTTTATGATTAAATAATTTTGAAATTCAAATGATAAGATTTATTTTTAAATAAAATTATTTTACTTTGTTTTTATTCAGTGCAAATAACAATTGTGTCGCTAAGCTTTATTTCTGTGTTTGCTGGTGGCAACTGGTTTGTTACTGTTAAACCTCCGCCGTCTATTTCATATTGCAAGCCTAATTCAGCTAGGGTTTTTACCGCTTTTGTTATGCTTAGCCCTACAAGGTTTGGCATTTTTATCGTGGCTTCTTCTGTGCTTGCTAAACTTGGGTCGTTGGGTTCAATTCCTAGGTACTTAAACATGTTTGAAAATATTTCCTTTGCATATGGGGAGGCTACTACACTTCCATAATAAGCTCCAGCTCCTGGTTCGTCTACAAGCAATAGCATTACATATTCAGGATTAGATGCTGGATATGTTCCTATAAAACTAGATACATATTTCCCACGAGCAATGCTTCCATTTTCATATTTTTGTGATGTTCCTGTTTTTCCGCCTATTTCGTATCCCGAAACAAATGTGTATTTTCCAGTTTTAGATACAACTCCTTCTAGCATTGTGTTCAATGTTTGAGATGTTTCTTTGCTAACTACTTGTCTTACGGCAACCTTACTATTTTCTTCTAAAACTTGCCCGTCTGGACTTGTTATTTCTTTTATAAGATATGGCTCGTATAATGTTCCACCATTAACAGCTGCACACACTGCTGTTATTAATTGTAGGGGAGTTACTGCTATTGCTTGACCAAACCCCATTCTTGCTAGGTCTACTCGCTTTGCTATGTCTTTATTCATTATAATTCCAGCACTTTCTCCGCTTATTTCTATTCCTGTTTTTTGTCCTAAACCAAATGCAGAAAAATAGTTATAAAAGGTATCTAAGCCAAGTCTTAATGCTAAATCTACAAAAACACAGTTGCATGAATTTGCTAGTCCCTCGCTTAATGTTTGACTTCCGTGTCCTATGCTTCTCCAACATTTTATTCTTTCTCCATCTACAGTGCAAGACCCTCCACAGTAAAAACGACTATTTTCATTTGCTTTTTCTTCTTCTAAAGTCGCTGCCATTGTTAAAATTTTAAACGTTGAACCTGGTTCATACACATCTACTACCGCTTTATTTTTTACTGTTTCTAAAAGTAGGCTTGGGTTGTCTCTTGGAACTTCATTTAAGTCGAAACTTGGCTTTGTGCTCATTGCAACTATTTCTCCTGTGTTTGCTTTCATTATTATTGCCGTTGTACTTTTTGCTTTTTGTTCTTGCATTACCTTATTTAATGCTTGCTCAACAATTAATTGAATTTTTGCATCTATTGTTAAACTTATGTCGCACCCAGCTATTGATGGTATGTAATAAGACAAGGTGTTATCTAACTGTTGTCCTGTTATGTCAGATTGCACTAAGCTTTTTCCATCTATTCCTTTTAATAAATCATTGTAATAAAGTTCTATCCCAGCTTGACCTATATTGTCTATAGTAGTAAAGCCTAATATTTGTGTTAAAAGGTCTCCGTAAGGGTAATATCTTTTTGTGTTTTGTGATAAATATATTCCTGATAAATTTTTATCTATAATATCTTTTGCTATTTCTTCTTCAACTTGCATCTTTATTAAAAATTCTGATGCAGATTTATTTGTTATCTTGTTATATACATTTTGATATTTTAAATTTAAAATATTGCTTAAGTATGTGGCGGTTTGTTCAGGGTTTTCAATTTCTCTTGCACGTGTATATACATTATAAGTGGTGTAGGAAACAGCAAGAGCTGAACCTGTGGAATCGTATATTTTTCCACGTTCAGCTTTTAAAGGAAGATCTCTTGTCCATTGGTCTGCTGCTTTACTTTGAAGCCAGCCACCGTTTATTAATTGAACTACACCTAATCTTATTAGCAGTGCACAAAAAATAAAGGATATTAGCAAAATTAATACTAATATCCTCTTTTGTTGTGAACGAAGATTAAACTTTTTTAACACTTAGCCTCCAGTTACGCCAGAAAGCCAATTACATATTTTATCAAACCAACTTGTAGAAATTGTTGGGTCTGTTGGGTTACTAAGTTTTTCCGCTTGAACTCCAAAAATATTTTCTGGGGCAATGGGGGACAAACTTCCGTCGTCATCAGGCTCTATGGCATCTAGCTCACTAATCTTTAAAATATATTGAGCTTCATTTATCATATATGCATTATTTACTTCTGTTATGCTAGATGAAAGGCTGTTCATTTGAACTGCGTTAGATATGACCCATATTCCGCAAACGGCGATTATTATGCAGTATACTGCAACAATTAATCTAAATCTAAATTTTGTATCAACTTTGGGTTCAGTTTCTGTTTTTGTTTTTACATTTGATGAAGGGGTTGCAACTTCGATAAAATCGTAATTAGGCGTTTCAATTACTGTTGAAGTGAAAAGACGTTCTTTTTTTAATTCTTTTAAATTCAAAGATGTTTGGTTTTCGGGTTTGTTTTGCAAATCTTTTTGTATTTTAGTTTGAATTTGCGTTTCTGTTTGTGTTTGTGTTGGCTTCTCTAATAAGGCTATTTTGCTTTCTTTTTCTTGCATAATACCTCCTAATTTATTGAGAATTATATAACATTTGGTAAAATAAATCAATTTTAATTTTAAAACTTTAAAAAAAATTTGCTAAAATGGCTTAAAACTTAATATAATACAACTATGAAGCAATCTTTTAGTTCAACAGTTGAAGAAAATTTAAAACTTTTTAATAGTTCATTAGATGGTTTGAGCTCAGCACAAGCTAAAAGCAAACTTGAAAAAAATGGACAAAATATAATAGGGGATACAAAAAAGAAAAGCTGGATATTAAAATTTTTAGCTCAGTTTAAAGATGTAATGATAATTATATTGCTACTTGCTTCTGCTGTTTCTATCATTATTTCCATTGTAGAAAAATCTAGTAGTGAATTAGTTGACGGACTAATTATTCTTGCCATAGTGCTTTTAAACGCTATAATTGGTTTTGTGCAAGAATGTAAAGCAGAAAGTGCTATGGAAGCTTTAAAAAAGATGACAAAACCAGAAGCCAAAGTTCTTCGTGATGGTGAATTAATTAAAGTTCCTAGTTCTGAACTCGTGGTTGGAGACATAATAGTTTTAGAAGCTGGAGATATTGTTCCTGCTGATGTTCGACTTTTAGAAAGTGCACTTTTAAAATGTGATGAAAGTTCTTTAACAGGAGAAAGTAAGGCTGTTTCAAAAGATGCAAATTTAGTGCTTAAAGATTCAACTCCTTTAGCAGACAGAAAAAACATGGCATATAGTGGAAGTACAATAGTAAATGGAAGGGGACTAGCTCTTGTTGTTGCAACAGGAAGAGAAACTGAAATCGGCAAAATTGCTAAAATGTTAGAAGAATCTAAAAAGGAAGACACACCACTTCAAAAAAGTATAAAACAAGTTGGAAAAGTTATAACTATTATAGTTTTAGTTGTTGCTGTAGTAACTTTTGTTATAGAAATGTTGGCTCGTCCTGGTGAACCGTTAGAAGCATTTTTGACGGCGGTTGCAATAGCGGTTGCTGCTATTCCTGAAAGTTTGCCTGCAGTTATAACTATAATCATGAGTTTAGGGGTTGCAAAATTAGCTAAAAGAAAAGCTATAGTAAAAAGATTGCATGCTGTAGAAACTTTAGGAAGTTGTGAAGTTATATGCTCTGATAAAACTGGAACTCTTACTCAAAATGTTATGACAGTAACAGCACTTTATTATGATGGTAATACGAACTTATCTACAGAAAGTAATAATAAAATTGAATATAAACTTTGCACTGAAATTATGACATTATGTAATGATAGCAAAAAAAATAAAAGCAAGTTTGTTGGCGACCCAACAGAAACTGCACTTTGTGAATACGCATTAAAAAATGGGTTTAATAAAACTAAAGAAGAAAAGTTACGACCAAGGGTTTTTGAATTGCCTTTTGATTCAATAAGGAAAATGCATACAACAGTTCATAAAACTGAATCAGGTTTGATTCAATACACAAAAGGTGCCCCTGATATAATTTTAAAAAGATGCACTCAAATAATGGTGGGTGGAAGAATTTGCGAACTTACAGCTGAAAAGAAAAATGAAATATTGTCAATGAACAAAAAGATGGGTGGGAATGCTTTAAGAGTTTTAGCATTAAGCTTTAAAAAGCTTAGAAGTTCTAATCCTAAAACGGCAACAGAAGAAGATTTAATTTTTGTTGGACTTGTTGGCATGATTGACCCACCAAGACCAGAGGTTAAAGAAGCAGTTAAAAAATGTTTAAAAGCTGGCATACGCCCTATTATGATTACAGGCGACCATAAACACACAGCCTTTGCTATTGCAAAAGACATTGGAATAGCAAAAAAAGAAAGTGAAGTTTTAACAGGTATTGAAATTGACGCATTAAATGATGACGAATTTTTAAAGATACTTCCTAAAATAAATGTATTTGCTCGTGTTAGCCCAGAAAACAAGGTTAGAATTGTTAATGGTTTAAAAAAACAAGGAAAAATTGTTGCTATGACTGGAGATGGTGTTAATGATGCTCCAAGCATAAAAAGTGCAAATATTGGTGTTGGAATGGGAATTACAGGTACAGATGTTACAAAAGAGGTAGCGGATATCATAGTAACAGATGATAACTTTGCAACAATTGTTGTTGCAGTAGAAGAAGGTAGAAAAATATATTCAAACATTACCAAGACTATACAATTTTTAATTTCTGCTAATTTAGCAGAAATAATAGCTATATTTGTTGCTACAATAGCTTTTCCTAGTTTTATATTTTTAAATCCTGTTCAAATTTTGTTTGTAAATTTAATTACCGATAGTTTTCCTGCAATAGCACTAGGTTTAGAGCCCACAGAGTCTGACATAATGAGTGAAAAACCACGAAAAAATGGTACTACAGTTTTTGGTGGTGGTATGGGCTACATGATGGCAGCTTCAGGAATTATTCAAGCAGAACTTATTTTAATAGGTTATACACTTGGAATTAAATTTTTCTCAGCTGATGTTGCTATGAGCATTGCTTTCTATTCTTTAAATTTAATTCAATTTTTCTATTTTGCTTCAATGAGAGTAAAAAGAACAGCATTTAAAAGCAATATTTTTAAAAATAAATGGGCGGTTTTAGCAATATTATTTGCTGTAGGGTTGCTTGCAATTATTGCCTTTACTCCGCTTCATACATTTATTGGTCTTACAAGCTTAAATTTATCTCAATGGTTGATTGTAATAGGTTTATCTGCATTAATTTTCCCTATCACAGAAATATTTAAAGTTTTAAGAAACAAAACTATAAAAAAAGATTAAAAATCAAAGATTAATAGTTGCCTGTCCGGTCAAATCTAGGTCTGACAGGCCTTTTTGTTTTAATGCGTAAAAATAGCCAGCTGAAGCAATCATTGCAGCATTATCAGTGCATAATTTTAATTCAGGCATAAACAAGCTTATGTTATTTTCTTCACACATTTTTGTTAAACGCTCTTTTAAATAACTATTGGCACTTACACCACCAGCAACAACAAGTTTATTAATTTTAGTTTTTTTGCATGCAAGCAATGATTTTTCAGTAAGTTCATTCACAACAAAGTTTTGAAAACTTGCGCAAACATTTGGTATGTTTATGCTTTCTTTTTTTTGTTCCAAATTGTGCACATAATTTATAACAGCAGTTTTTATTCCACTAAAGCTAAAATTTAATGTTCCGTTTAAAATGTTGTGGTTGATAAACTTAATGTTGTTTTTACCAAGCTTTGCCAGCTTGTCTACATTAGGTCCGCCTGGGTACTCTAAGCCAAGTATTCTTGCAACTTTATCAAAAGCTTCGCCAACAGCATCATCTATTGTAGTGCCTAACATTGTGTGTGAAATATAGTCTGTAACTTCAAGTAGGGCAGTATGGCCCCCACTTACAAGTAAGCAAACAAATGGCGGTGTTAGATTTTTATGGGTAATATAGTTTGCTGCAATATGACCTTGTATGTGTGAAACTGCAATCAATGGAATGTTCAAGCTATAAGCAACTGCTTTCGCAAAATTTACCCCAACTAAAAGAGCACCAATTAGACCAGCACCATAAGTAACAGCAATAGCATCTATATCTTCAAGGGATATATTAGCTTCTTTAATTGCTTGATTAAAAACATTTTCTATTGCCATTATGTGATTTCTAGATGCTACTTCTGGAACAACCCCACCAAATCTTTTATGAATATCAATTTGAGAAGCAATCACATTTGAAAGAAGAATAGTGCCGTTTTTAACCACACTAACACTTGTTTCATCGCAAGAAGACTCTATTCCTAATATAATTACATCTTTTTTATTTTTTAATTCACCAAATTTTTTCTTTGCAATTTCAAAATAACTTTCCATAATAAAATTTTAGCATTTTTGTTATTAATATGCAAGAAAAAAAGTATTTCAAAATTGTAATTTTATTGTTCATTGTTTTTTTGTTGAGAATTCAAATATATTTCTTCAATAGTTTTTTTAAAAATATTTTTTATGTTTGTTAATTCATTTTTTCTTATTTTCTTATATTTTCCATATTCTTCTATATGCCTAAAGCCATAATAGTTTTCCATTCTATTTTTACCAAAATTAATTACCATAGAAATAGAAGAAGACACAACAAGTTTTTTTTCTTTAACATTTTTAAAAAAAATGGTTGAATCAAAAATTTCATCAGTTAACGCATTTTTTACTTTATCTTTATTACAATTTAAAATAAATGGAATAATTATTTTTCCATCTCTAGAATACGCCCATTTAATATCTGCAAAATTTAAAGTGCTGTTACTATTATCCATTTGTTATCCTTTGTATAAAGTATAACAAATTTTTTTAATTAATCAATAGGTAAATTAAAGTATTTTTTTATTTTGTTTTGCATATAAAAAAATATGGACGATTTAAAAAAAATTAAAATTTTTTGTATTGTAGGCTTTGCTTTTGTGTGTGTTTTTGGTTCATTATCACATTTTTTTTATGATTGGAGTGGTAACAATATAATAATAGGAGTTTTGTTTCCTGCAAATGAAAGCACTTGGGAGCATTTAAAACTTGCTATATTTCCAATGCTTTTGTTCTTTTTAGTAGGAGCTAAATTTATAAAAAATGAAAACTACATCTTTGCATTATTCATAACACTTTTAACTCCTATGATTGTAATACCAACTATATTTTATACTTACACGGCAATAGTGGGAAGTTCAATAATTTGGATAGACATATTAAGTTATTTTATAGCTGTTTTTATATCATGGTTGTTTTGTTATTTAATTTTAAAACACGAGCCTTTTAATAAATATTATACTATTTCTTCTTTGATAGGAATAGCAATAATACTTGTATGTTATCTAACTTTTACTTTAAATCCTCCAAAAAATTTTTTGTTTTATGATTATGCAAACAATAGATATGGTTTAAAATAAAAATTTTTTGATGTAAATTTTTGTGTTTCTTATTAAAAAAGCCAGTTTGTTTTAAACTGGTTTTTTTGAAATTATTTTTATTAAAAATGCATTTTGAATTGGAATGTTTTCAACATTAATATAAATTTTATTGCTCTTTTCCGCACTTACTACAAAATTTAGAGTCGGCATCTATTTCTTCTCCGCAATGCTTACAAAATTTTGTATTTTTAATTCCTTTTTTGATTGCTTTAACAGTTTTAGTTATAGCTTCGCTTTTAATATCTGCTGATGTGCTAGCAATATCAGTTAAGTCTTCTTTGTTTTCTTCTTGAATGTATTTATCCATTTTTGTTTTAAGTTTTGCAACTTCTGGCTTATATGCCACACTTAAAAGTACAATGCCAGCAAAAATGCCTACACAAAACATAATTCCACCTACCATGAAAAAAGCAGATTGAAATTCTGTTAAACCAATAATTGATAATACAAGACCAACAACAGCAATAACAATGCATAAATATCCTAAAATTTTAAATTTTTTTAAATATTTTGGTTTATTTTCCATTTTTATCTCCCTTAATTATTTTAGTGTACCAAAAATTGATTAAATTGTCCAACGAAAAGATTACATAAAATTAAATGTTTTGATAAATAATTATTTTGTGGGCTATGTTTTATTTCATAAAAAATGTCAAATATGTAAATTTTTTTAAAAATTGTAAATTTAAAAAATTTTATTAAACTTTAACTTGTTAAAAGTTAAAAATCATATAAACACATAAAAGAGTTATGTATTATTAAATTTAGCAAATAAATATTAAGAAGAGGGAAAACTATCTAACAAATTATGTTAAAACACTATTGATGTATTGACTAAATATGTATTATATGCTATGATAAATCGTAAGAGATTATTTTAGTGTAAATAGTGGGGGAGATAAAAAATGATTAAATTAGGAGATAAACAAAAAAAACATTTTTTAAACTATGAAAAAGATGTTTACGTATGCGTTGCAGAAGAAGAAAAGGGTTTGGTTTCTTTTTCTTATTTGCCATATGTATCATATAATGATGGAAATCCTATTTTTAATGTAGAAAATCTTAATAGCGATATTAAATACATATTAAATTTTAATATGGAAAAAGAGTTGCAAAGTATAAACAATCCAGACAATTACTTTGAATTTATTCAAAAAATGATGACAATGCAAGAAAAATTATATAACATAGAATCTTTGCAAGAATTTTTAAAAGAAAAAAATATGTTTAAAGATGATTTAATAAAAAAGGTTTCAGATATTCAAGAAATTGTGCAAAATATTGTGGATACAAACGAAACTTTTTTCAAAACATACGTAGTTAAAGAAATTCCTACAAATTGGAGATATGCAATGTTTCATGAAAGTTCTTGGAGTGCTTATGAAAGAAACCATGATATACTTCAAATGGCGAGTGGGAAAACAACATTTTCTCCAAAGGTTATAGGGTATACAGAATATAATATAAATAGCATATATACTTATAACAAAGAAAGAACATTAAAAATTTACAAAACATTTAAAAATGAACTAGCAAAAGAGTATGGTAGTAAAACAATAGAGAAAATAAATTAAAAAATTGAGTTTTTTAAATAAAGTAATAAAGACACTAATAAAATTAGTGTCTTTATTTAATTCATACAAATTAATGTTTTATGTTTTAAAATCGTAAAGTGATATTTTAAAACAAATTTAATATAAATTAATAAAAGTATTTGGCGGAGTCGTTACCTTTTTGTACGAAACAGAGTCTTTTAATAAAGCAGTTTTTAACTGCTCGTTGACTTCATTCTTAATTGACTCAACCTCTTTTGTTATTATATCACGGGTTTTAACAGGAGTCAAATCAGTAAAGTTGTATGTTATGATTATTCTATCATTATAAAGTAGTATTTCTCTTATAAATGTTTTGATTATATCTTTTCTAATTGTTTGATTTTCAATATCGCCTGAAATTACTTTTGAAAGGTAACTCTCAATCTTTTCAGGCGTTAAGAAGGTATAAGCTCTTTGT
>CALVMK010000027.1 GCA_944345545.1 uncultured Clostridia bacterium
GCGCGTATAAGAAAAAATTACACGCATAAACGGCGATGATTTTTTATAAAAAAATCACGCCTAAAAGCGTGATAATTTTTTCTGGTTGCGGGGGTAGGATTTGAACCTACGACCTTTGGGTTATGAGCCCAACGAGCTGCCGGACTGCTCTACCCCGCGATATATTTTTACTTTATCATATATATTTTATTTTGTCAATAATTATAACCAAAAAATTTTTACTTATAATTCTTTGACAAAATTATTTGTCTTTATTATATATATTTACATGAAAATTATTAAAGTTTTTTGTTTTTTGTTTTGTTTTTTCATTATTTCTTTCATGTTTTGCGCTTGCAATTATTATCCATCAAAAAACTTAAACCTTAATAACACGTTAGGTGTTTGGTGGTGGGATAACAGACTTGATAGCTCTTATCTTGATTTTGCGTGCCAAAATGGCGTGAATGAAATTTATTATTACACTAGCACTTTTGACAATAAAAATAAAAATTTTATAGAACTTGCTAATAAACAAAACATTGACGTTTTTTGGCTTACAGGTGATTATACTTGGATAAATAACTTTGACAGTTTTTTATTAGAGTTAGATAAATTTATTAAATTTCAAAATTCTTCAGATTTTAAATTTTCAGGTGTGCATTTAGATGTAGAGCCACATCAAGACCCTAATTTTGAAGAAAATCGTAAAGAAATTCTACAAAGTTATGTAAGCTTTATTTATAACGTCTCAAATTTGTATAACGACATTTCTTTTGATATAGATATTCCTTTTTGGTTAGATGACATTATAACATTTAATGGAGAAACAAAAGAAACATATAAGTTTTTAATTGATTATGCTGACAGAACTTTTATTATGAGTTATAGAGATAATGCTCAAAATATTTTTAACGTGTCTAAAGAAGAACTTGAATATGCAAAATTTGTTAACAAAAAAATATTTCTGTGTGTAGAAACTGGTGATGAAGAAGATATTGTTACCTTTAAGGAAGAGGGCAAAATTTTTATGTATAATGAATTATACAAGTTAAATGAATTATATGATTACAATTTTGGAATTAGCATTCACCACATAAAAAGCTGGAAAGAATCAATTTAATTAATATAAAAGACGCAAATAAAAATTTGCGTCTTTTAATATCTTTAACACTTTACATATGTTTAATAACTTTATTTTTAGCTTATAAACTAAAATACTTAGTGTACAATTTATTTATCGATTAATTTAAAAAATGTTATTTGCTAATAAATCTTCGTTTAAAAACCATTTATTTATAAAATCTACTTGTGTTTTATAAAAAAACACCTACAAGTAAACTATTTAATTTCTCTATAAAGCGCAATAGCCAATGCCCCTGGACCAATATGGCAAGAAACACTAAGCGATAATGGGTTGCAGTATGTTATTTTAACATCAGGAATAGCATTTGCAACTGCTTCTTTAAATTTTAAAATATTTTCTTCATTATGTGTGTGAGCAAAACATAATCTCATTTCATGCTTAATATCCTTAAATCTTGTAGCTAAATCGTTTTTCACAGCATCTATCATAGCTTGGCAAGCAACTTTTACACCCATAACTTTTTTATATGCATCTAGTTTTCCACCTTGAATTTGTAGCACTGGCTTAATGTGAAGCAAAGTTCCTAGCGCAGCCCCAGCTGGAGTTACACGACCACCCTTTTTTAAATATTTTAAAGTGTCAACCATTATGTATATGCTTGAATCAAATTTCGTATCTAATAATATTTGTTTTATTTCTTCAGCACTTTTTCCTTCATCAGCAAATTTTTTTGCATCAAAAACAGTGCCCTTCAAGGTTACTGAAATACGTTGATTGTCTACAACAAAAACTTTACCTTTATATTTTTCTTCTTCAGCAAAATTTATTGCACTTTCACAACTTTTACTTAGTCCACTTGACATTGGCAAATATACAATTTCATCGTAATCTTTTAAAATATTATCCCAAAACTCTTCAAGTGAGCCTAAAGATGGTTGAGAAGTAAAAACATCTTCATTGTTTTTTAACTTTTCATAAAATTCTTCTTGGCTAAGGTTTATATCTTCAAAATATTCTTCATCGCCTATAGTAAAAGGCATTGGCAAAACAAAAACTCCTTTTTTCTTTGCCTCTTCTTGTGTAATTCCACTATTAGAATCTGTTGCTATTGCAATTTTTTTCATAATATCTCCCAAAATCTAATTTAATCATATTTGCAAATTGTTGTAAAGATTTTTAAACTATTTTTTTCTTTTTTGTTGAAAAAAGTCTGTTAACAACTTTGAACATTTTTCTTCTAAAATTCCACCACGATAAACCACTTTATGATTTAAACGCTTGTCCTGAAATATCAAATCTAAAAAGTTTGTGCTTGAAGTTTTGTCATATGCCCCAAAATAACATTCTGCTATTCTTGAATTGACTATAGCTCCTGCACACATTGGACATGGCTCTAAGGTTACATAAATTTCAGCATTTTCTAATCGCCAGTCTTTTAGTTTTTTACATGCTTTTTTTATTGCTATCATTTCTGCATGGTTAATAGCATTTTTAGTTTTATTTCTGGTGTTGTGAGCTTTTGCTAAAATTTTATCATTTTTTACAATAACTGCTCCAACTGGAACTTCGCCTTTTAATTTACCTTTTTCAGCTTCTTTTAATGCTAAACTCATGTAAACTTCTTTCATAACACTCCCCATATGAAAGTTGAAATTGTTACACCTATGCTTAAAATCAAAGAACTATATAAAAATATTTTCTCTACATATTTTGGTTTTCTAATTTGATTTATGTTTATTCCAATGTATTCAGTTGGAATTTTTAAAGATAATTCGCCTACAAATGAAGCTTGACTTTCTGGCTTAACTATTTCTTGATTATCCTTGTTTTCACTAAGACTTTCATCTGCTTTTACTGTTGATAAGCTTTCTTTTAAATCTTTTACCAAAGTGCCTAATTTTTTGCCCGTTGTTTGTTTAAACAACAAATATATTAGCCAAGCAAGTAAAAATATTGCTAAAACAAGAACTAATAATATTACTAACATTGCAACAACAAAATTAGAACCAGATATTGCAGCTGACACTTCGTTTAAAAAATTGCCTAAAAACAAGTCATTTGCACCCGCAAAATCTAAATAGACACTAATTCCGTTATTCATAAAGTGAACTATCATTGCTGGGAAAATGCTGTTTGTTGTTACTGTTAAAAAACCTAAAAGCGCACCAATTAAACTAGCATAAAAGAATTGTTCTATGTTTAAATGCATTAAGCCAAAAAGCAACGCAGATAATAGTATTGCTTTTTTCATTCCTAAATCTTTAAAGCCCCTTAACAAAAGTCCTCTGTGAGCCACTTCTTCACAAAATCCCGGAAGAACAGCTGTGATAATTAAAGACACAAAAAACAACCAAACAGGGTATCCACTAGATGTTCCAACTCCTGATGAATATTGATATCCAAACAACTGTAAAATAAAACTAAAAAATGATGAAACTGCTATGTTTAATATGAAAACTAAAACACCAATGCCAATGCAAATAAAAATGCTTTTTAAGTTTATTTTATTAAATCTAAAATCTTTAAACGTTTGTTTAAATTTTTGTTTGCTTAATAAAGTAAACATAAACAAAGGAATTAAAAACATAAAACCTATTTGAATTAAACCGTTTAACAAATAACTTTTTGCACTTCCTAAAAAAGAAAATAAGTCTAGTGCTGTAGAAATTCTAACTAAAACAAATAGCACAATTAGAACAAAGTATGTTAATGTAGCATTAAAAAAATCTGTTTTTGGCTTCATAGCAATATAACCCCCAATCCACTTAATAAATCTATTATAAAAAACATTGCTCCTAAAACTACGCCCAAAATTAAAGGTAAGGAAGAACTAACTTCATTTTTTTGCATTATAGCAAACTCTTCTTGTTCTTCCAAAAAAAGCTCTATAGGTTTATCAACTCTTTTTATCAATTTTCCTAAAAGCCAAATTATTACAAAAGCACATAAACATATTGCCAATGAAATAATTGTAAACAACCAATTAGGCAAAGTTATCTCAAAAGAAAAATTGATATAATTTAATATGACAACCAATGCATTGTTGATAAAATGTATAATCATTGGAGCAATTACGCTTCCTGTTTTAATTGCTACAAAGCTTAAAATTAAACCAAATAAGAACGGAAATAAAAATTGTTGAATTGAACCGTGAATAAGAGCAAAAAGTAATGATGACACAACCATTGCAGGCAAAATTCCAAGTTTTTTGTAGCCGTTTAAAATAACTCCCCTAAATATTAACTCTTCAAAAATTGCAGGAACTACTGCTAAAAGAAGTATGTTTAAAAACAACCAGCCAACATTAGACATAGGAAGTGGCAAAGAAGAAGCTAAGTCGTATCCTATGTAAACCAAAAAATTATCTACACATGAGATTAATGGGTTTAAGCCAAAAACGCCAATCAAACCAATAAGTATACAAATTAAAGTGTTTCTCCACCCTAATTTAAAATTTATTTTACTTGCTTTTTTAAAATTTATGTTTCTATTATAAACAAAATAAACTATTAAAAAACCAATTTGTGCAAGCATAGTAAATAAAATTTGAACAACAATATTATTAATTATTTCTTTATATGCTTCTTCTGTTTTAGCAAATGCTGTTAAAATTATAATGAAAACAGCACCCAACATTTGTGGCACCAGCAAACTCCAAAGAAAAATTTTTCCACTATCTGTTTTAGTATAATAAAATTTTTTCAAATTATCTCCTATAATTCATAAACATCTTATTTATTATTTTTCACAACTAAAAAATATAGCATAAAGATAAACATTTCTTAGCAACTTATACTATACATTATATTCAGGAAAATTTCAAATAATTTATCTCTTTACATGTAAAATTTGTTTTGCAACGCTTGAGTTAGGAGCTATTAAAAAAGATGAATAAAGGTTTTTTATTTGTTCGTTATCATGAGCTTGTCTTACCTTTTCTTTTAAGTCTGTGTCAAAAAGCCCTTTTGCTCTTTTTTTGATTATTGGAGTTTTATCAACATCTTTTGAATAAAGTGGCATTCCCGTTCCATTAACACAGCCACCAGGACATGCCATAACTTCTATAAAATCAAATTTTTCACCTGCAATCAATCTATCCAATAATATTTTTGCATTACTAAGCCCACTTGCAAGTGCAACTTTAATTTTTTTATCTCCTATGTCTATCTCTGCTTCTTTAATACCATCTAGTCCTCTATTAATTTGATAATCTAAACCTTTAATGTTATTTCTATTTAACTTAGAACTTAATGTCCTTAAAGCTCCTTCTAAAACTCCCCCACTAGTTCCAAATATTACACCTGCACCAGAAGCCATTCCAAAAGTTTTATCAAATGGAGAATCTTCAAGCTTTGAAAAATCTATCTTTTTGTTTTTCAATAATTCACCAAGTTCTCGAACTGTTAACACTGCGTCTACATCTAAACCACTACCAACGTTTATTCCACTTTTTAAACGCTCTAATCTTTTTGCAAGACAAGGCATTATGCAAACAACATAAATTTTAGTTGGATCTATATTTAACTTTTGTGCATAATATGTTTTTACTACTGCCCCAAAAATTTGCTGTGGAGATTTGGTTGTTGAAAGATTTTTTATAAATTGCGGATAAAATTTTTCAACATATTTTACCCATGCAGGACAACATGATGTTAAATGCGGTAAGTTTTTATTATTAATAAGCCTATCTGCAAATTCAGCAGATTCTTCCATAATAGTTAAATCTGCAGAAAAATCTAAATCAAAAACGTCATCAAAGCCAAGTTTTTTCAATGCTGTTACAAGTTTGCCTTTTAAATTTAAACCTATCTCCATTCCAAACATTTCACCCATTGCAACTCTTGTAGATGGAGCACAGGCAGATACTACTCTAAGGTTAGGATTTTCAATTGCCTTTAATATTTCTTCAACACAATTTATTTGCTCTTTTATTTCCATAAATATAATTTTAGCAAAAAACAATTAAAAATGTAAAAAGAAAAACTAAAATAAAAAAATAAACCTTGCTAGGTCTATTCTTTTATCTTATTATTTCATTATAACTTCTAATAAAATCTTTTATTTTATCTCTATTTTCTTCAAATTGATCATATCTTGATTTTTTACACTTTGAATCATAAACATAAGAAGAATTATCATCAAAGATAGAAGAAACTGCATTCCCCATATTTGCGAGACAAACTTTTAATCTTTTTTTAAAACTAAATTTCATATTAATTTACCTCCCATAATAATATGTATACACTATAAATCTAAAATTATTAGTTGTCAATATTCAAATTAAAACTTTTTTTATTAGCAATAATATTTATTACAAATATTATGTTTTTGTTAACTTTTTATTGTATTTTTTTATTATAATTAGATTTTTTAATAAAATTTTTAAAATTTTCTTTTGTAATTAAAATTAGCTTATAAGCTTAAAATAAGCTTCTTTGTTTAAATATAAACAAAAAAACATGGTTATTTCCATGTTTTACTTATATTTCTAATTTTATTTTTTTAAATCGTTTGGAAAAACAAAGGTGTCTACAAGCATAGCATTGTCGCCATTCTTTATTATATCTTTATAATGAGATGGCATAGACATTTCGTAGTCGTGCTTTAAAGAATATATGCAATATTCTTTTAAATAATTTTTTGCAAATAAAAAAGCTTCCTCGTATGTATCGCCTTCAATAACGAGTTCTAAATCTGGAAAACTTACAACTATTTCATCTTCTCCTTGAACAAAATATGCTGGATAAACAAAATACATTGGTTCATTTTTATTCACAATTCTATCTCCTGCCTTTTTAGTATAGCACATTATAAAATATTTAGGCAAAGATTTTTAAAAAATTTTTTTAAGAAAAAACAGCTTCTTATTAGAAGCTGTTTTTCCCAAAAAAGTAATGAAAAAGAAACTATCTCTCAGGGTATACGATATTACCAAGCTTATTACGCCTAGAATAGATTTGTTTGCGTGTAGCATTTTCACTATGTTTTGCACTTAGTGCTTTCATGCTTTGATATTTTTTATTGTTTTTAAAATCAAGAGCTTCTCTTGTTTTTTTAGAATCTACCCCTCCGGCAATTACACAATTCAAATCTGAAATTGAATAACCATTTATTTCTTGGATTAGTTTTATTATCATACATCCTCCCTTCGAGTACTTGTACTATACCACACAATCTTAATTTTGTAAATACCCTTTTTAAAAATTTTTTGTTTATTTTTAGCAAGATAAATAAATTTTTATTTAATAACACGCCTTGCTTCTAAAGCCTTAGATAATGTTATTTCGTCAGCATATTCTAAATCTGTTCCCATGGAAATTCCTTGTGCTATACGTGTTACTTTAACGCCAAGTGGAGTTAATAATCTAGCTATATACATTGCGGTTGCATCTCCTTCAACATCAGGATTTGTTGCCATTATTACTTCTTTTGTTTTGTTTTCATTTATCCTTGATAGCAATTCTTTTATCCTTAAATCATCAGGTCCTTTGTTTTCAAGTGGACTTATTGTCCCCCCTAATACATGATAAACTCCATTATAATTTTTTACTTTTTCCATAACAGAAATATCTTTAGGCTCTGCAACCACACATATAACTTCTTTATTCCTAGATTGACAAATTGAACACACTTCTTTGTTTGTGTATCCACCACACTCCTTACAAAATTTAACTTCTGTTTTGGCAGACATGATATTTTTAGTTAATTCTTCTATTTCTTTTATATCTGCACCAACACAGTAATAGGCATACCTTTCTGCTGTTTTATATCCAACTCCAGGTAAATTTCTAAAAGATGCTATTAGCTTTTCAATAGGCTCTGAATTTCTCATTATATCCCCATATTTGCACTTGGCAATTTTTCTTTCTCTGTTTTTGATATTTGAGAAAGGCAATCATTAACTGAAGCTACAATTAAATCTTCTAACATTTCTATGTCGTCTGGGTCTACAACTTCAGGCTTAAGTTTAACACTTTTTAACATTCTATCTCCCATCATTGTTACTTCAACCATTCCACCACCAGAGCTTGACTTAAACTCTGTTGAATTTATTTCCTCTCTTATCCTTCCCATTTCTTCTTGCATTTTTTGTGCTTGTTTCATTAATGCTCCTAGGTTGCCACCGCCGAAGCCTCCGCCAAAACCACCTCTAAATCCGTTCATATTTATTCTCCTTTTTTATTTTTTTTATTTATTCTTTATGTTATAAATTTGATTTTACCTTTTGCAGTTTGTCTGCTAGCCCACGGAAAGCAATTTTAAAGGCTTGCCTTTAAAATTTACTTTCTTTGAAAGACTTGGGCTTTGCCCAAGTGCTTTCCGCGGGCAACTCTTTCTTTTCTACCAAACCATAATATAAACAATTAAACCTTTCTAAACTTAACTCCAATAGCTGAAAGTTTTGCTAAATCTTCATCTACTAAATCTGAATCTTTTTTCATTTTAATAAATTCTAACTCTAAATCAAGACCTTGCCATAGTAGTGCTTTTTTAATTTCATTTTTATTTTCTTCCGCTGTAATCATATCATACAAAAATTGTTCTTGTACTTTTAAAATAAGTTTTTTTCCTTGAAGTTCAACATTAGTTATATCTCCACAAATAACGTGCAAAGCAACATTTTTATTTTCACGCAAATAAAGAACTGTCTTGCCCCAAATGGTCTTAACATTAGGTTGCTCCGAAATTATTCGTTTTTTTTTACATCAAAATCTCCAACACTCTTTATTATTGCCGTTTCTAAAAGCGTTTTTGGAGAAAGCGAATATCTAAGTTCTGATTCAATAGAGCTAAATATTTTCAAACTTTCAATAAGCCATTTCGCTTCAATTTTATCTGCTTGTTGTTTATAAGCTTGAAAAACTTCTGCAGGCAAACCCAAAATTTGATTTGAATTTTCAAGTGTTTTAATAACTAACAAATCTCGAAAATGTATGCTCATATCTTTAGCAAAAACACTCATGTTTTTACCACTTTCCATAACTTCATTTACTATTTTAAAACATTCACCAATATTTTTGTTATAAATTTGTTCTGTAAGAGAAACAACACTTTTATATTCATTTAGCCCAAGAATTTCCATTACAGCTTTAAGTGAAATATTGCCATTAGTATAAGCCACTATACAATCTGCCACAGAAAGAGTGTCTCTAACACTACCTTGTCCCGCAGAAGCTATAGCCGTTAAAGCTTCATCTTCAAAATTAATGCCTTCTTTATTAAAAATAGATTTTAACAAATTTACAAGAGTAGGAACAGAAACTAATTTAAAATCAAATCTCATACATCTTGAAAGTATTGTTTGTGGAAGTTTATGTGCTTCCGTTGTTGCTAAGATAAAAACAACATGTTTTGGTGGTTCCTCCAAAGTTTTCAAAAGTGCATTAAATGCACTATCTGTAAGCATATGAACTTCATCTATAATGTAAACTTTATATTTACAACTAACTGGCAAAAATTTAACATTTTCACGTATTTCTCTAACCTCGTCAACTCTATTGTTAGAAGCAGCGTCAATTTCTATGATATCAATATTAGAAGGTTCTTCTAAACTTTTACAAACTTCGCATTCTAAGCAAGGCGACCCATTTTTATTATTTAAACAATTTATTGCTTTTGCAAAAATTTTAGCCGTGCTTGTTTTTCCCGTCCCCCTACTTCCTGTAAAAAGATATGCATGAGAAATTTTACCTGTCATCACTTGATTAGCAAGTGTTTGCGTTATATGATTTTGCCCAATCACTTGCTCAAAATTTTTTGGTCTATACTTTCTGTAAAGTGCTTGATATTCCATAAAGATATATTAGCACAGTTTTAAATTAAAATACAATAAAAATAGCAAAACAAACAAAAAAATCTTCAAGGTTTTTCACTTAAAGATTTTATCATTTAATTTCATGTTTTCTCCTGTTTTTAATATCCTTTTAATATTAACCTGTCTGCTACTAGGGCTATAAATTCCCCGTTGCTTGGCTTTTCATATGTGTCTAATATCTTCAGCCCAAACACTTCATTCACATTTATTATCTTCCCTGCATTGTATCCTACCTCTATTGCATGCCTTATTGCCCTTTCCACTTTACTTGCTGATGTGTTGTTCTCCTCTGCTACTAATGGATATAAC
>CALVMK010000028.1 GCA_944345545.1 uncultured Clostridia bacterium
TTTGGTAGATATAAAATTTTAACACTCAAGCTATTTACTCTTCGTAGCGCTAACTTCGCACGAGAGTAGCGACCAAGTTCCCAAGCGTAGCTGGAACTTGCGTTTGGTCGCTAAAAGAAATTTTTGCGACCACAAAACGAAATTCGACCGAAGGGCAAATGAGCCTCAGGTCGACAAAAATTTCTGGATCGCTAGCTCAGTTGGTAGAGCATCTGACTCTTAATCAGGGCGCGATGGCAAAAAGTTGCCAGTGGCAAGTTTTTGACAGTAAAGCGGCGAAGCAGCTATGCTGCGAGTGGAAGGGTTCCCTGGACCCCCTAAAATATAAAAAGTTCAGGATAATTTGTATGGATCGCTAGCTCAGTTGGTAGAGCATCTGACTCTTAATCAGGGGGTCCAGGGTTCGAGCCCCTGGCGATCCACCAAACATTTGTTTCTCAAATGTTTTTAATCGCCTTTGTGGCTCGATTGCAAAATTTCATTTTGCTAAACGCTTTCGCGTTTCCCCTGTACCCTTTTTCGGGGTCCAGGTCGGTTCCGTCTTTGCGGGTCCGTCTAACAGGTTTGTGGCTTCCAGCCACTGCACATGAGTCCCCTGGCGATCCACCAAACATTTGTTTCTCAAATGTTTTATTTACTTCTAGATGAAACTTGCTTTCGTTACTAATGTTTTCTTCACATTAATAATGTATTAGCGCATATATCTTAAATTATAATGGAGGACTACAAATATGTTATTAAAGAAAAAACAAACCCAAGAACAAAAATTTAAAAGAGATGATAGTTTAATAAGAACTATGCACTACCTAAGACCTATTATTTTAAAAACCCAAACTGAAGATCCACAAGAACTCGTTAAGCTTACAATTAAAGACAACAAATATATGTTAGCTGATATTAAATGGGGCGTAATTACTAAAAGAACAGTTATAAAAAATTTGGGAAGATTTATAAAGGTAGCAACTTACGATCCTCAAATTATTAAAGAAGCAGAACATGGCCCAGGATATTTAGCTTATTGTATACAAAGAACTGAAAGAATAATGAAAAAACCTGAATTTGAGCCCTTACCATAAAGGTAAGGCAGTATGCGGATGTGGCGAAATTGGCAGACGCGCTAGACTTAGGATCTAGTTGGAGACCGTGGGGGTTCAAGTCCCTTCATCCGCACCAAAAAGAGCAATCTCAATTTTGAGATTGTTTTTTTATAACAAAACACATAGTTTTTACATGTAATGCACTGTAAAAAAATATTAAAATATTTTAAAAAATGATTTCAATATAGGTTAATTATATAAATATTAATAAAAATTTGAAATCATAAAATTGTCAAACTATAATGTTTAGTAAAAAACATAAAAACTATTTTATAGTTTTTTATAAAAGAATATAGTCATAAGTTAGACTTTAAAATGTTTACCAGTTAAATCAAATTTTATAAAAACTCTTGTATTAATAATATAAAGCTATAATTATTTGATATAGATGCATTCTTGTAAATTAAAATCATTAAAATATCAAAAGGATTTGTGTATCTGTAATGCTTGGTACAAATAAATAAATTTATAACTAATTACATTTGCAAAAATTTTAATTAAAAAATCTTGCTAATCTTATTAAAATGATTTTTTATTTGTAAAATATTAAGTAATATGATATGATAATATTGTTAAGATAATTTTTTTATTTTAATATAATAAATAGGGGGAACATGAAAAAGAATATAATTAGTTTTTGTATGACTTTTGCTTTTATTGTGCCTGCAATATTTTTGCTTTCAGCGTGTGGAGGTACACCAACTCAAAAGTTAGAAAGAATTAATACTGCAGAAATTGTTGAAATTTATCAGGATTGTTATGGTTCAGTTTATGCAGATGTTACAGGATTTGAACATGCCGATTATGAATTCATTGGAGATTCTGGTCGTGATGCTTATTCACTTGAATTTTCTATAAATAATGGTGATTGGTTTATTTCTAATATAATTCAAGACTTTTATAACGAAGATGGCAAAGGTATTTATCAAATAGCTTATGCTAATGTTTTAAATGAAAGTAATGCTATCACTTCATATGCTAACGCAATGACGGGGCAAATAATTGAACCAGGAGAAATTGCAGTTTCAGTTCGAATTCCTGAATCAAATAAATATAAAGAAAGTAGTGCATCAACTCCATTAACTTACTCTTTAAAATCAAATCTTTCAAATAATTTGACTGAAAAACTTGATATTTTTGTTGCAGAAGGTTTAGGGGATAATGTTGCATTGTCTTCTGATGAAAACACAAAGTTTGTATTTTATAAAGATAGTTCTAATCCTTTTTTATTACACATTGGTAAATATTCATCAACACATAATGGAGAAAGTGGTGAAAACAGTTTGTATTATTTATCTATTTTAGAATTAACAGATGAAGAACAGACAGAATTTAATGACCTTGGTTTAGAATTTAAAGTTTTAAGTTACGACCCAAAATATGTTTTGGAACAAACGGGTGAAGAAAATGGTGAGCAAGTTAATTATCAATATATAGATAGTTTGAGTATTGAAAGTCGAGAAAACAATGCCGTGTATTTAACAAATGGTTGGTCGGATAACTTAAATATAAGTGCTGGAAAAATTTGGCAATATAATTATTCGCCAACTGAAAGTAGAAAAGATATAGTATTTTTAGTAAGACAAAAAGTAACTTCTAACAGTGTGCAATCACCAGTTGTGTGTATTAATTACACAATTTCATACAATAATAATGCAAATTAATAAACTTAAAAATAAAATCTCTTTCTTAAATGAAGAGATTTTTTTAATTTTTCCTTAAATTTTCGATTAACATACATTAAAAAACAAAATAGATTAATAATGTGTTGCAAAATCAATACATTACTAAAATGTATGATATTGAGAATTATAAAAGTAAATATTTTTAGTGTTATATTTTTTTAAAATAAAAAAAAGATAAGTAGTCAAAACAAATAAAAAATATTGTTTATACCTATTTATCTCTTAATTAAAAATGTAAGATTGGTGGATCGCCAGGGGCTCGAACCCTGGACCCCCTGATTAAGAGTCAGATGCTCTACCAACTGAGCTAGCGATCCATAGTTTTTGCTGTTACAAAATTTAATGCTTCTATAAATTTTTTATAGTTTTTTTTATTTTTTCAATTTTGGAGCGAGAGACGAGATTCGAACTCGCAACCACTGCCTTGGGAAGGCAATGCTCTACCATTGAGCCACTCTCGCCAATGCTTTTATATTCTATCACATCTATCGTGTATTTGCAACGTTTTTTTTAACTTTTTTATTTTTTGTTGTTTTGTAAACAATATTTTTAAATAAACAAACTAAAATTATATTTTTTCTTATTTTTTTATGCGTTTAATTTTTTTATCACCAAATTAAAAAATTAATCTAAGAAGGGGGAGAATAAAAATGCCCAAATAGTTACAATATGGACATTTTTTTAATTTAAAACATTATTTATTTTTGTTTTTGATTTTAATGCTACTTTAAGTTTATTGATAAACTTTAATCATATAGTTTTTGCTATGTTTAATAATTTATCTACAAAAGTTTAAATGTTAGTGTGGCTGGGTTATGGTCGGAATATGCAAAGTCTGTATCAATGTTTGTAGATGTCACTATTTCTATGTTATTTGAAATTAAAAATCCATCTATAACTACAGTGTAATTTACGCCTTTTTCATATGCCATGTCCGTTGAACGACAAGTTGGAACTTTGTTTGTTGTTGCAAATGTGAAATTTTTTGGAATATCATCTTCTGTTATAACATTTACCCAATCTGGTATTTCTTGCTCTGTAGGGAAGATATTTAAACTATTTGCTATATCATGATTCCAATCTCCGCCCGCAATTACATAGTTTCCTTTTTCATATTCTGTTTCTACATAATTATTTAACAATTCTAATTGTTTTGCTCTTATTAATCCACCTTCATCATAAGCACTCATGTGTAAATTAATCAAAACTAATTCCTTTTCTGTGTTTTCTATTTTTAATCTGTTTACAACAAAACATCTATCTAAATCAAAAAATTTACTAAAAAAACCTTCATCTATTGGAAAAGATTTTCTAACAGCATTCTCAATTTTATATTTTGAAAAGGTTGCAAGTCCGGATTGAACACTACCATGTGGATTGGTTATTGGATAGAACAAATAACCGCTATGAAAATTTGAAGCATAACTACTAGAGTATTCTGTAAATGATTGAGTAAGCATGTTATATTGATTTACAAAATAACTTCTATGTGAAGATGTGTCAACTTCTTGAAAAAACATAAAATCAGCGTCTGTTGATTTAATTGTTTCTATTGCACCATTTGTGTTTGTTAGAACAGTGTTTTTATCTTTCGCTCTGCTTCCTGTGCCAGAAACTTTAGTTCCATCTTTCATTGTCCCTGAATCCATAAAAAATGAAAAATCTTGACTATATGCACCAAAACCTATATTGTATGTAGTAATTTTATAATTTTTGTTTAATTCTAATAATTTTGTTTTATTAAAATCAATTGTTAAACTAAGATTATCTTCTATTCTATAATATGTTGCACTTAAATAAATTACATATCCAGATAAAGTTAGAATTATAAGCCCAGTTAATATTGCTAATATAATGGCTATAATTTTAAAAAAC
Source organism: uncultured Clostridia bacterium (assembly GCA_944345545.1). Taxonomy (GTDB): domain Bacteria; phylum Bacillota; class Clostridia; order Christensenellales; family UBA1242; genus Caccopulliclostridium. The sequence goes on from CALVMK010000028.1 coordinate 4,658, forward strand.
TTTTTTAAAACCATTGTTTAACCCCCGATAACTTATTATATCATAATTATAAATTATCTGGAAAGGAATTAATGTTTAAAATTTTAAAATATTCTTCCCAGCGATATTTTCGTATTGGCATTGGTCTGTTTTCTTTAAAATATAACACTAAAGCTGGAGATATACCGTTATAGCTTTGTTTAAATTCGTATTTGATTAATTGTCCATTAGAAATTAATTTTTTTGCTTTAGCATGATAGTTAAAATATCTCATGGTTTTATTTTAACACCTTAGTTAAAATAAATTCATAAAAATATATATGCCTTATTCTAGCTTTGTTTTGGAAAGAAAAAAATTGTTTTATAATTTGGACAATATAAAGAAATTTTGTCCAAACATTATTGCTATGGTTAAAGCTAACGCATACGGTAATGGGGTGAAAAGTGTTTGCAAAGAGTTGAAAAATAAAGTTAAATTTTTTGGCGTGGCTTGCATAGATGAGGCACTAGAAATTAGAAATTTTGATAAAGATACAAAAATTTTAATTGTTGGCGTTTGCAAAGATTACATAACTGCAATAAAAAATGATATTTCTATAACGATAGAAAATTTAGATGATTTTTATGAATTGATAAGTTTTGTTGAAAAAAATAAAAATTATTTAAAAAATAATCAAAAAACTTTTTATATTCACATTAAAATAAATTCTGGCATGAACAGATTGGGGTTAAGCAAAATTAGCGAGTTCAAAAAACTATTAAAAATTTATTTTAATTGCAATGTAAAAAAATATATTAATATTGAAGGAGTTTTTACTCATTTTGCTTCTAAAACTATGCTTAACTATCAAATTAAACAGTTTAAAAAATTTTTAAAAGAAATTCCTAGTTTGATTAATCCTATAATTCATATTGGTGGGGGAATAGGAAAATTTGCAGTAAAAAACTTTAATAATGTTTTTTTACGTGTTGGAATAGATTTATATACTTTACCTAGATATATCATGCATATTGAAAGTGAAATAATTAAAGTGTTTTCAATTAAGGTTGGAAGTTTTGTGGGCTATGACAACGCTTATCTTGCTTCACAAAATGAAAAGATTGCTATTATTCCACTTGGTTATGCTGATGGAATAAACAGAAAAGTAAGTGGGACTTATGTTGTTATAAATAATAAAAATTACCAAATAGTTGGAAATATTTGTATGGATATGTTTTTTGTGCGTGTTGATGATAATGTTAAAAGGGGAGATGTTGTTAAAATTTATATAAATAGTTGGGATAAATTGTGCAATACGATAAATTATGAAATTTTAACTTCATTTAATCATAAAAGAATGAAAAACATAATTGTTTAAAAAATTATATAAAAATTTATTTCAAAATTTTAATAAAAAATAAAAGTGTTAAAATATTTTTAAAATTATTTAATTTTTTTATTTTATTTGCTATAATTGATTTATGAGAATTATAGCAGGGAAATTTAGAGGCAAAAAGCTTATTAGCCCAACACATGATATAAGGCCAACATTAGATATTGTTAAACAGGCAATTTTTACAAGATTGCAATTTTTTATTGAAAATACTAGAGTTTTAGATTTATTTGCTGGTAGTGGAGCACTTGGAATAGAAGCTATTAGCCGTGGGGCTAAAGAAGTTGTTTTTTGTGATGTTAATTATAAAAGCATAAAGCTTATTAAAGACAATTTGTCATCTTTAAAATGTGATAATTATAAGATTATAAACAGTGATTTTAAAAACGCTTTAAACTCTGTTGAAGGTCAATTTGATTTAATTTTATTAGACCCACCTTATGCTAGTGGTTATTATGATGAAGCTTTAAAAATAATTAAAGAAAAAAATCTTCTTTCAAACAATGGTATTGTTGTTTGTGAACGTTCAAAAGATGAAATTATAAATAGTCCATTTTTATTAGATTGCACCAAAATTTATGGTTCTGTTGCTGTAGATTATTTTTTGAATGACTAAAAATTTTTAATAATATAACTAAGATGAGTTAATTTAATATAAATTTTTATTGAGTTTATAAAATTTTGCTTAATTAATTTACAATAATTACTAAATTTAATATAATAATATGTATGAGAAAAACAAAAATAATTTGCACAATTGGACCTGCTTCTTCTTCTGTTAAAGTTTTGGAAGAAATGGCAAAAGCTGGTATGGATGTTGCTAGAATTAATATGAGCCATGGCTCTGAAGAAAGCAGAAAAGAAATTATTGACAACCTAAATTTTGTGAGAATTGCTCATGATAATCCAATAGCCTTAATGTGTGATACAAAAGGCCCTGAAATTAGAATTGGAAAATTTCAAGATGGAGAAGTTGTTTTAAAGCCTAAAAAGATGTTTACTCTTACTTCAAGAGATGTTTTAGGTAATGAAAATGTTGTAAGTCTTGTTTATAAGCAACTTGTTAAAGAAGTTAAAATTGGTGATAAAATTTATGCTAATAATGGTTTGGTTGTTTTAAAGGTTAAAGAAATAACAGAAACAGATATTAAATGTAAAGTTTTATTTGGTGGAAAATTGACTAACAATAAGGGTTTGAATATACCCGGAATTGTTCCTGAAGGAAATTATATTAGCGAAGCCGACAAAAAAGATTTAATTTTTGCAATAAAAAACCATGCTGATTTTATAGCTGCATCATTTGTTTCTAACAAGCAAAATGTTTTAGACTTAAAAAAGTTTTTAGCTGATAATGGCGGGAAAGATATTAAAATTATAAGCAAAATTGAAAATCCTTCTGGAATTAACAATATTACTGAAATTATAGAAGCTAGCGATGGTATTATGGTTGCTAGGGGTGATTTAGGTGTTGAAATACCATTAGAAAAATTGCCAAATGTTCAAAAAAAATTAATTGAAAACTCATTAGCAAGAGGCAAACTTGTTATTGTTGCAACGGAAATGCTTGAAAGCATGACTTATTCTGTTCGTCCAACTAGGGCAGAAGTAAGTGATGTTGCTAATGCAATTTATGAAAAGGCAACTGCTACAATGTTGTCAGGCGAAACTGCTGTTGGCAAACATCCTGCTCTTGTTGTTAAAACAATGGCTAAAATTTTAATAGAAGCTGAAAAGCATATAAATTATAATCAAGACTTTATTTCTTCTAACAGAAAAGTGCTTAGCGTAAGCGATTCTATTTGCAGAACAACTTGCCAAAATGCTATTAGTGTGAATGCTAAACTTATTGTTGTTTTTACTTCTACAGGAAATACGGCTCATTTACTATCTAGCAATAGAGTTTCTACGCCGTTGCTAGCAATAACACCAAATCAAAATGTTTTTAACAGTTTAGCACTTTCTTGGAATACAACAGCATATAAAAATGATATAATGAGTTCAGAAAAAGAAATGCTTTATTTTGCTGAAAATACTGCAAAAACGCTTGAACTTGTTAAAAAAGGTGATATAATAGTAGTAACAACGGGAACACCAGAAGTGGCTGGGCAGACCAATATGTTGAAAATTATTAAAATTTAGGAGGGGTAATGGAAGACGATTTTAAAGAAGAAATTATTGTTGAAGAAGATGATTTTGAAAACAATAAAGAAGAAGAAAAAAAGAGTTATGAAAGTAATAAACAAATTGTTATCACAAAAGATTCACTTCCTTTTATATTGTCAATAATAAGCGTTTGTTTAACTTTTTTCAAAACTTTATTTACTGTAATTCTTTCTTATAGTTCTTATAATGCAATGGTTGTTCTTTATTCTATTTTCTTTGCAGGAGCAGTTGCATGTGCTTTAGCTTCATTGATAATAATCTTGATAAAAAATAGAAAAGTTGCTTTTACACCAGAATTTGTTTTTTCTGTTGTAGCTATTGCAATATCATTCATTTAAAAATCACTTTATAGTGATTTTTTTTATAACTTTTTATAGTAATATTTTATACCTTTAAATCAATTTGTAAGATAAACAAAAAAGCAAGGGCTTAACTTAACCCTTGCTTTTTATTAAATTCAAATTCTTAGTTAAATAAGTCCTTGAAAGCTTTGCCTACTTTAAAGCATGGAGCTTTTGAAGCTGCAATTTCAACTGGTTGTTTTGTTTGTGGATTAATTCCAGTTCTTGCTGGCTTGTTTTTAATTTCAAAAGTTCCGAAGCCTACAAGTGATACTTTGTCGTTAGCTTTAAATGCTTCTACAATAGTTTCTACCATAGCTTCGTATGCAGCTCCTGCTTCCTTTTGTGTTAAGCCTGCTTTATCAGCAACTGATTTAATGAATTCTCCTTTGTTCATAATTTTCCCCTTTTAAGATTAATTTGTTTAAACTATTAAACACATTTATTATAGCCCATTTTGAGCTTATTTCAAACTATTTTTAAATACTTTTTTATTTTTTTTTGGTTTTAAATTTAATTAAGGTTCACTTAAATATAGTATTCCAATTGTTTCTGGACCACAGTGGCTACAAATTGTGGCTCCTGCTTGCATTGAATAAACTTCACTAAAACCTAAGCTTTTAACTTTTTCAATTACTTCTTCTTTAATTCCTTCCATTTGTGAAGAATAAGTTACGAAACTCCTTTTTTTAATTTTATTTTTTTCTTTTTTTTTATTTTCT
>CALVMK010000029.1 GCA_944345545.1 uncultured Clostridia bacterium
TATTTACTTACAGAAAAAGCGCCAAAAGAAGCGCAAGAGAGTTACAAAGAATTTTATGAAGCGCTTTATAACTCACAAAATTATAGTGATAAATTCGAAATTAAAAATATAAACGATTATATTTACAGACCTACACAAAAGAACTAGCCTTAAGCTAGTTCTTTTTAAAAAATATCCCCAAAGTTCCTACATTTAACTTCCACGCGAGCGCGTAGCCCTTCAAAACTTTAGAGATATTTAAACATAGTTATAATGACACATTTTTATGTAATTGTAAAGAAAATTTTTAAATATTTTGTGGTCAAGATTGTGGTCAAATTTCGTGAAAGCCTTTATTTATGCGACTTGTAGCCGTTTAAAGTTTTCCTTGCAAGCAGGAGGTCATCGGTTCGATTCCGATATTCTCCACCAAAATAAAGCACTTGGGTCAAGTGTTTTTTTATTGATTTTTTCTTGTATATTAATTATAATATAATTATGAAAGTTTTTAAGAAAAATAAAACAATAAATTTTAAAATTGTATTCTTGCTTTTTTTTACTTTATTTGTTTTAATTTCTAGTCTTCCTGTTTCTTCTCTTAACTCAAACGCATTAGTAGAAAGTTATTATAAGTACAGTGGGGGAGATGGAAATTATAATTCTCCTTATTTAATTTCAAACAGAAATGACATGGATGATTTGTCAGAATATGTAAGAGAGGGTGGGGATACTTCGGATAAGTATTATAAATTAACAAATAGTATTGACATGGGAAATACAAATTTTATTCCAATTGGAACAAAATTATCTAATGGTAATATTTCATATTTTAAAGGTAATTTTGATGGTAATAATTGTTTAATTTATAATTTAAAAATATCAAGTAATGCATCTAATATTTGTGGTCGAGTGGGGCTTTTTGGTTATGCAGAGAATGCAAATATAAAAAATATTAGGCTTTATAGTGGTAGTATAAAACTGAGTACAAATTTGATGGATGCTGGTGGAATTGTTGGTTATCTTGATGGTGGATCTGTTACAAATTGCTCTAACACTAATGTTGTTGTTTCTTGCTCGAATGGAGATTATGGTATAGTTTATGTTGGTGGAATTGTTGGTTATAATAATGGTTATGTAAATAACTGTTACAATATGGCTAACATTTCAAACAATACTTTAGGAAGTGCATATACGGGAGGAATTGCTGGTTATTCTTCATTAGAAATATCAAATTGCTTTAACAAAGGTGTTATTTCTTCTGGGGTTGACGATTCTGCAAAATCTTATGCGGGTGGTATTGCGGGTTACTGTGAATCAACAATTTTTAACTGCTTTAATATGGGAAATGTTTCTGCTGTTGCTGATATTGAAACTAAAGCCAATAAAAAAGTTTCTATAAATTACAGTGGGACTGCAAAAAACATAACTGCTTCTGCAGATAGTTACACTTTAAAAAAAGTAATAGAATATGCCTATGCTGGTGGAATAGTAGGATATTCAAATAATCTTGTTTCAAATTGTTACAGTGTTGCAAATATTTCAGGTGGTAAAATAAGGACAACTTTAACCACTGAATTTAATCTAGAATCTAGAAAGCCAGGGCCTTTTGGGATTGGAAACGAAGAAGTTCAATACAACGATGCGAGCGTTGTGCTTAAATATGATGAAATCCTTCACTGCTCTCAAATTAATGGAAATGTTTTAACAAGTACTTCGTATTGTTATTCCCCTTACAGTTGCTTAGAAAATAACTTTGAATATACTGTTCATGAAAAAGTAACAGATTCATTCTCAAGAGTTCATGTAGATGAAGATGTAGCAAAAGCTGTTGATTTAAGATATAATGTTAACAAAACTTTTTATTTAACTAATTTAGATTTAGTTACTGATATGTCAAGTTCAAAAATAACTTTAAAAGTTGAAATTAACGATGATGAAAATTGTTATATAGAACTGTGTGGATATACTACAGCCAGTTGGACAGAATGGTTTAAAAAAAAATCTAAGACATTAAGCACTACATTAGTTTCTTTAAACATTAATAGAGCTCAAAACTTTAATACCAAAAGTACTTCAAATATGAAAAAACAAAATTTTTGTGATTTGTTAGGAAACTCATGGGCAATTGATGATTTAGTAAATGATGGCTATCCTTTTATTAAAGATATTTTTTGGGCTTTTGCTTGATTGGCGTTATTATTAAACTTTTGCTATTTGACTTTTTAAATTTTTTCTTGTAAACTTACAGGCATAGGAGATTTTATGAAAAAAATTTTTAGTTTGTCTTTGCTATCCTTTTTAGCTTTGTCTTGTTTGTTTGGTTGCGGTGGAGGTGCAACATCATTATCTGGGAAAACTTTTACTATTGAATCTATCAAGCAAAATGAAATTGATGTTTCAACTGATTACTTAAATCGTGTTAATTACACTTTTTATGATTCTACATTTATTTTTGAATTAGATTATGGCGAGGATAGTTATTCCTATTTTATTGGAAATTATAGTATTGAAAATGAAAATGTAAGTATAATAATTAATAAAGTTGTTGGGACAATGGAAAACACTAGCGATTCTGTTTTGCTTGGCTTTAAAACACAAAATTTTCAGTATGAAGATAGTAAACTAATTATTAATGCTAGCATTAATGGAGACACTTACACTTATGTTTTAAAATAATTAAAAAAATATCCACCAGTTTATCTGGTGGTTATTTTTTATAAATCTAAACCCAATTCTCTATAATTAAAACTTTGAATTTGTCTTGTTAATTTCATATCTTGAATAAGACCGTTAGATAAAGTTTTAAATCTGTTTTCGTCACCTTTAGTTAAATTGTTTAATTGTTGGCAAATTGGCAAATATTTGCTTTCTATGCAAACTTTTAAACCGTGCTCTCCTTCTTTTATTATGTAATCTACGCTTACCTTTTTGTCTTTAACTTTTTTGTGAGAATATATTACGTTTGCTATGTATATATCTCCATAACTAGCAGTATTGTAAAACTTACCTATAAACCCAATTTTTTGTTGTAACTTTTTTTCTTCGTTTGATTCGAAAAGTTTTTTAATTTTTGCTTGAATTATGCTATCCATTTTTCCCCCTAATTCTATTAAATAATAGCACACATTAATTTATTTTTCAAGAGTTATTTTAAAATACATTAGAATAATTCTTTAAATACTAAAAAGAATTTTTTTAGCCAATTGTTATGGTGTTGTAACATTGTTTTGTTAAATGCTTGATTTAATATTTAAAAAAGTGTATCATAAAATATATAAAGGAGAATTTTATGTTAGGTTTTATTTCCGTTGGGGCTATTATTGGCATAGTAATAGCTGCGTTGGTTGTTATACTTGTTATTGCAACAATAGCATGGATAATTTCAACTTATAATGCATTTATAAAATTAAGAAATAATGTAGATGAAGGTTTTTCTACTATGGATGTTTACATGAAAAAAAGATATGATCTTATACCAAATCTTGTTGAAACCGTTAAAGGATATGCTAAACACGAAGAATCTACATTAACAAAAGTAATTCAAGCAAGAAATATGGCTATGAATTCTGCTACAACTGAAGAAAAAATGAAAAATGACAACATATTAACAGGAACTTTAAAATCTTTGTTTGCTGTATCTGAAAATTATCCAGAACTTCAAGCTAATCAAAACTTTATGGATCTTCAAAATCAATTAAAAACATTAGAAGCAGAAATAGCCAACTCAAGAAAATATTATAACGGCGTTGTTAAAGTTTATGAAAATAAGCGTGAAATGTTTCCGTCAAATATTATTGCAAAAATGTTTAAGTTTGAAGAAAAACCTTTTTATGAAGTTGATAGCGAAGAAGAAAGAAAAACTGTTAAGGTTCAATTTTAGATGGATAAAAATAAAACAACTTTATTTGTTATAGCATTATACCTCGTTGCAATTATTGTAACGGGGTTTTCTGCTCTTATATTTAATAATGATTATGAGATTTCTAAAAGTAATGATTACATTATCAATTACTATAGTGTAGTTGCAAATGTAAAAGAAAACAATGTTATTGAAATAACTGAAAATATTACTGCGAAATTCACAGCGTATAAAGAAAAGCACGGAATTTATAGAACATTACCTTTAACGGCAAGTGTGGGTGAGACGGATGACTTAGGAAATGTTCATTATAAAAATTTTAGATACTCCTACACTGATATAAAATGTAATGAAGATTTTGATGTTTACACTTCTTCAGGTTCTTTAGTTATTCAAATAGGTAATGCTTATGAAATAGTTTCGGGGAAGACTATAACCTACCAAATTTCATATAAAATAGATTTGGGAAGTGATAGGGATAGTTCAAAAGATAGTTTTTATTATAATTTAATTGGGACTTCTTGGGACTCTGAAATATTGCAAACTGAAATAACAGTAAATTTTCCTAAAAACATAACTTCAACTCCGCACATATATGTTGGTGAATATGGTGGAACTAATGAAGTTTCTAATTATACTTTTGATGGAAAAATGCTTTATTATCAACACAATGTTCTTTTAGATGCAGGCGAGGGCTTAACTGTTAAATTGGACCTAGAAGAAGGCTATTTTAACCCAAACACTAATTATCTTTGGGACATAATAAATCTTATTTTATTAGTTATTATCGCTCTTATTGCAATAATGATGTTTGTAAAATATTCTAATAAAAGCATACTTACTCCTGTTGTGCAGTTTAAACTTACAAACTTAACTTCAGCAGATGCTGGCTATTTAATAGATAGACATGTTCATGATAAAGATATTGCGTCTTTAATTATTTTATGGGCACAAAAAGGATATTTAAAAATAAAAGAAGATGGAAAAAATACTTATTTAATAAAAGTTAAGGAAGTAGATAAGAACTTAAAACTTTATGAAAAAGTGCTTATTAACAAAATTTTCGAAAAAGGTGATGAGGTTTGTCTTAACAATATTGACCAAAGAATTTCAGATACGATAACAACAGTTGTAGATTCAATTAAGGTTGAAAATAAATCTTCTTTCAATAATTTTGGAACTATAATTCGTGAAATAATTTGTATTGCATCAAGTGCGATTTTTACAAGCGTGTTATATAAAATTGCATACACTGCGGTTTATGGTTGGTTTATGGTGCTAAGTTTTATTGGCGGTATTATTAGCTATTTGTTGTTCAAATCCTTTACTGCAAACTTAGACGAAGTTTTTAACAAAAAAAGAAAATGGTTAAGTGTTCTTGCTTTAGTTTCAATAATAACATTTTTTATTGTTTGGTTTATATGTTGCTATGATTTTTACTTAGATTGTTTTGGTTGTTTAATTATAAGTATTCCTTTTATAATATTAATTTGCTTTATAGTTAGGAAGTTTAATATTAGAACAGATGAAGGAATGAAAAAACTTGGCGATATAGTAGGATTAAAAACCTTTATTGAAGTAACAGAAAAAGATAGATTAGAAATGCTTGTAAAAGACAATCCAGAACTATTTTACGAAGTTTTACCATACGCCTATGTTTTTGGAATTTATGATGAATGGTGTAAAAAGTTTGAGAACATAGTTATAAAAACACCTAGCTGGGTAGAAGGCAATGCTACTTTGTTGGATTTTGTAATATTAAACACAATGATTAGAAGTTTAATGATTAATTTTTCGTCAACGCTTCATCTAGCGCAAATTGTAAAAGGTGTAAAAACAATTAAAAGCATTGGCTCTGCCGTTGGCAGAAGTGGTGGCTTTGGTGGGGGAGGTTTTTCTGGTGGTGGCCATGGAGGTGGCGGAGGCGGAAGCTGGTAAAAAAGTTCTAAAAACTTCTAAAATAACTTGATTTTTAATCAAAATTATTATATTATGAGTTAGTACAAAAGAAGGGGATTATATGAAAAAATTTAAAATTTTTGGAACAGTTATAGCTTTAACACTTATGGTAGCTTTGTGTTCATTTTCAGTTTATGCACTTAAAAATGCTAGTTTTACTTTGCCAGATAGAAACATAAGTTTCTCAGCTTCAGGCAATGTATATTTCAATGCAGAAATTACTGCAGATTGGGGTGGAGATCCAATAGTTTTTGGTTTTAACGAACTTGGAGAGCTCATAGACGACAGTGGAGTTATTATTCCACCAGAAACAGGAAGTGTTTATGAAATAACAACAGGTTTGCCAGATTTAGAATTTGCAGACTTAAACACTGTGTATAGTGTTTCATACCAAGTAACGAACACAGGAGAAGGGAATTTAACTTTTAAAATTTCTGGAATAGCTTTTGATAACATTGAAAATCAAAAATATACCACAACAATAAAGTGTGATGCAACTACAATAAACGTAGATCAAAATGCACAAGCTGGAAATGGTTTTGAAAAAGCAAATGGTACTTGCAGTTACACAATCTCCATACCAGCAGGAGAAACAGATACTATAACTGTTTCTTATCAATTAGCAAGAATGAACGAAAGCGTTTCAGTTACAGAAAGTCTTTCATTAGATTTTACAGCATAATGTAAGTAAAAAGCACGAATTTATTCGTGCTTTTTTTATTTAAAATTCAAAAACTTATTTCTAGAAATATAATAAAAAATTTAAAAATTGTAAAAACTAATTTTTTAAAAAAAATTAGTTTTGTTTGCACTAAAAATCTTACGTAAAAAAGGAATAATTATTATTTTTATAAAAATTATTGTTAATAAATTTTTATTTAATAATTTATGTTTTATTCTACTGTAACTGATTTAGATAAATTTCTTGGCTTATCTGGATTGTAGCCTTTTAAAATGCTTACATTGCAAGCAAGAAGTTGAAAAGGCAATATGGAAATGATAGGAAGAAAATTAGATTGGGTATGTGGCAATTTTATGTCATAACCTTCAAAACAACTTGCTATTAAACACTTTCCGCCACGAGCCTCTATTTCATCTTTAGTTAACAAATTTTTAGACATTAATTTTTTTTGAGTTGCTATCATAAACACCAAAGTTTTATTGTCCACAATTGCCAGAGTTCCATGTTTAAGTTCGCCACTTGGGCATGCTATACAATTTAAGTAAGATATTTCTTTAAGTTTTAATGCACTTTCTTTTGCTGTAACAAAGTCTCCTTGCCTGCCTATAAACATAACTTTTTCATAATTTAATAAATTCTTTGAAAGGGTTTCCATGTTTAAAGTTGCTAAATATTTTTTTACTGCATTTATAAGGGAAGAAATGTGCGGTTGTTTGTCTAGCAAAAGACATCTTAATAGATAAAATATTAATAGTTGACAAGAATAAGCTTTTGTTGAAGCAACAGCTCTTTCCCAACCGGCTTTCATTAAAATAGTTTTTTTGCAAGCAAAAGTTATAGAAGAATTTGGCACATTTGTAATAGCAAGAGTTTTGCATTTGCATTTTTTAACACAAGCTAAGGTATCTGCAGTTTCTCCACTTTGAGATATAAAAATGCAGAGTGTGTTTTTTGTTATTTTATAATCTCCATATCTAAATTCGCTAGCTATTTCTGTGAAAATAGGCACTTTAAGAAAATTCAAGTAATGTTTGCCATATAAACAAGAATGATATGCTGTTCCACATCCAATTAAATATATTTTATCAATATTATTAAAATAAGATTTTATATCTTTAAAATTACTAAAGTAATTTGCTGTTTCTCTTAAAGCATCAGGGGTTTGAAATATTTCATCTAACATTATGTACTTGTTGTTGCTTTGAAAAGAAAATGTGTTTATAAATTTGTTTAATTTTTTATATATTTTTTTGTTTTTGTTAAAAAATTCAATATTATTATAAGTAATTTTAGCAAAATCTCCATTATTTAAAATGTAAAAACTTTTACAATATTTTTTAAAAGCATTTGCGTCGCTTGATATAAAAATGTCATCATTATCTTGACCTATCATTAATGGGCTTTCTTTTTTTGCTAAATAAATTGCATCTGGTTCATTTTTAAAAATAATTGCAATTGCATAACTTCCTTTTAGCAATTTAGAAACATGCTTTAATTTTTCTAAATTATCATCTTCTGGCATTATAGATAAAAGTTCAGCAATTATTTCCGTGTCAACTTGGGAAGCTGTTTTTATTTTAAATTCATTTTTTAATTCTAAATAATTTTCAATTATACCGTTATGAACAAGAACAACATTTTTTTTACTATCAAAATGTGGGTGGGCATTATTTTCTGTTGGAAGTCCGTGCGTTGCCCATCTTGTGTGAGCAATTCCAAGAGTGCCACTATTTTCGTTTTTTAACAAAACTTTTTTTAGCTCTTCAACTTTTCCTGCTCGTTTTGTAATCTTTATTTCGTCATCTTCAACAATAGCAACTCCAGCGGAATCGTAGCCCCTATATTCAAGACTTTCTAAGCCTTCTATTAAAATATTTTTTGCCTCTTTTTTTCCTATATAACCAAATATTCCACACATAAAAATCTCCTTTTAAAGATATATGTATTTAATTCGTTGTTTGTCAAATTGTTGACTTAGAAAACATTTTGGTATAAGATAGAAGCATGAAAAAATTATTGCTTTTATTGTGTGCTTTAATTTGTTTATCTTTTCCTAACATAAGTGTTGTAAGAGCAGATGAGCTTCCACAAAGTGTTAGGGTGATAACTGTTAGCACTAGAATATATAACTTGCCAAGCCTTTCTAATCCAATGCTTAATGGGGAAGAAGAAGTTAGGGCACAACATGATGATGTTTTCAATGTTTTAAGCATGATTGTTGAAGAAAACACTTTTTATGAAATTGAATTTAACGAAAGTTCTGCCTACATTTTAAAAGCTCATGTATTAGACACTAAAGTAAATTCTAGTAATGTAAAGTTAGATTTTAATGCAACTTTAATAGAAGACGTTTCTGTTTACGAGCTAGTTGAAGATAGCTACAATAAAGTTGATATCACTTTGTTAAAAGGAACAAGAATAAAACTGTTAGATGGTTTAGACACTTCTAAAGAATACACTAGAGCATCTTTTGAAATTGATGAGCAAACATTAACTTATTATTTGCCTACTTCAAGCATTAAAGCTGATGGTATGAGTGCAACAGGAATAACTGCAATAGCATTAATAATAACTTGCACAAGTTTGCTTTTAATATTGTTTGGGTTTAAAGGGGATAAAAAGAAGAAAAAAGAAAAATAACTTTGAAAAAAATAAAAGGTTGTGATATATTAAATATGCAAAAGGATATTAAAAAACAATATAAAAAAGACGTTAAAAGAATATTTATATGGCTCTTAATTTTGTTGCCATTTTTAGCGGTGATTACATTTTGTTTTACTTATTTTTTAAACATGAACAATGCACTTAATATTTTTTTATTGGTGATTATTGGCGGGTTTGGTGTTTTAATTTTAGAGTTTATTTATAAAAAAGTTCAAGAAAAGAAGGCAAATAAACCTAAAAAGCCAGACCCTTATGCAGATTAAAGAGAGGAATTATGAAAGATAAAAAATTAAATGTTAAAATAATGCCACATAGTTTAGAAGCAGAGCAAGCAGTGCTTGGTTGCTTGCTTATTGATAATGAATGTTCAATAAATATAATGAATAAATTAAAGCCACAAGATTTTTACACTGATTCACATCAAAATATTTATGACATCATGTTTTCTTTATATCAAACTAATGTGCCAATAGATTTTGTTACTGTAACTGAAGCTTTAGAAAAGAAAAATCTTCTTGAAAGCATTGGGGGAATAGATTATATTACGTCGTTAACAAATGTTATACCTAGTGCAGTAAATTATATGCATTATGTTGATATAGTAAAAAAAGATTCTATTTTAAGGAGTTTGATTTATGCAGGTCAGCAAATAATAGAAAAGGCTTATGATAATGACGACGCAAAAGCTGGTATATCTTTTGCAGAAAAAACTATATTTGATATTGCTCAAAAAGAAGAAATGTCATCTTTAGAACATATTGGCGGTGCGCTTAAAGGTGTTATTGATAAATTTGATATGATAGCCAAAGACCCTAGTTTAGTTAATGGCATGCCAACAGGTTATAAGGGGCTAGACGAAATTTTAAACGGACTTCATAACTCAGATTTAATTTTAATTGCTGCTAGACCTGGTGTAGGTAAAACAAGTCTTGCTATGAACATAGTGAATAATGTTGCAATAAATCAAAACAAAAAATGTGCAATCTTTTCACTTGAAATGCCAAAAATTCAGCTGGCACAACGTTCTTTGTGTTCTGTTGGCTGTGTTAGCATGTCAAAAGCTTTAAAAGGTAAGCTAGACACTAACGAGTGGAAGGCTTTGTGGCAAGCTAACAAAAAATTAGCGGAAGCGGGCATTTATGTTGATGATTCCAGCATGAACACTCCAAGCGATATTTTATCTAAATGTCGACGTTTAAAACGTGAGCAAGGGCTAGATTTAATAATGATAGACTATCTTCAACTTATGAACAGTGGTGGAAAAGGCAATTTAGATAATCGTCAACAAGAAATAAGTGAAGTTACAAGATATTTAAAAATAGCTGCAAAAGAGTTAGATGTTCCTATACTGCTTCTTTCTCAACTTTCACGTGCAGTTGAAGCGAGGAAAGACCATAGGCCTGTTTTATCAGATTTGCGTGAATCAGGGGCTATTGAACAAGATGCAGATATAGTAATATTTATATATAAGCCAGATATGTATAATGATGTTGTAAGTGAAGATGAACCAGGTGTATGCGAAGTTATTATAGCTAAGCACAGAAACGGTTCAGCTGGAACGGTAAAATTAAGATGGTATGGCGAGTATACCACCTTTATGGACTTAGATAAAAAAGTTCCAAAACGTGATTCTACTGTTGAAGAAAAACATTTTCAACAAAATGAAGAGGATTTAAAAGAAGATATGCTCTTTGCAGAGAATCAAGAAGATGCTCCAACAAATAAAGATTTAGATGAAATCAATCAACTCTTTAACATAGAAGATATGGGGCAAGAAGATTAATTCACATCTACAATTTTGCCATTTTCATTTTTTAAACTAAACGCTCTTTTAGGGGCGTTTTTATATATTAAGCAAAATTTTGTTGTTGATAATGGTAAAACTTTGTCAAAATCACCAAAATATTTTATAAAATGTTCGTCAGTTAATTCTTTACTTAGGTTATCATGCAAAAATGTTCTTGCTAGCATAAAATCTTTTACCATAATGGCATGTAAAAATGCCAAGTTTTTTGCTCCTACAAATTTAGGAATTTTGGGTTTTCCATCTAAATAAACAAGGTCTTCGCTTAAAACCTTTATTCCATTTGAATTAAAATCTATAACCATTTGCTTACCATGTTTAGAACTGCTTTTAATTTTGCATATTGCGGTTATAGAATTTTTTTCTATTTCTATGTCTCCAACAAGTTCTATAAAACTTTTACCGTCAAACAAAAGAAGATAGTCGTCGTTTTGCATCTTTGCACTTACACAACACGACCCGCCCAAATTGATTAATTCAGGTGAAGTTAGTTTGTAATCTATGTTATAATTATAAGATTTTTCCTTTGTTGAAACAATAAATTTAAGTGGGTTGCCTGTTAAAGAGCTTACTTTTTGACCGCTGGTGCTTATTAAATTTATTTCATCATCAGAAAGAGTGATAAAATTTGGAAAAATAATTGTTGTGTTTTCAAAAATTAAATGATAACATGTGTCTTCAAAAAAGGGGGGTTTTATGATTATTGGCAAGTAGCCTTTTTTTAATGGATAAAGATAAATTGGAAAAGTTAAATCATCTATTTCCAAATAATTAGTTTCATCAAGTTCAAAACTATCTTCTTTAATTTTTACAACGCAAGGTATGCTTGTGAATATTTGATATTTCATAACAATATTATTTTACTAGAGTAGTTTAAAAAAAATTACTGTATAAATGGAATAAAAAGTGTCAAAAATCACTGCAGAGGTAAACAATGGAATTGTGGAATGATAGTGAAACTAAAGCACTTTTTAATTTAATTGAAAAATTTAAAAAAGAAGGCAAATCTCGTAGTGATGCTTTTCTAGCATTTTCTTTACAAACGGGACGCAAAAGAAACAGCGTTAGAAACTTTTATTATAAAGCTATAAAAGAATTAAAGAAAAATAAAGAAAAACGAGACCTTCTTAAAATTGATATAAGCAAGCATAATGTTAGTTCAATTAAAAGTTTTACTAAGGAGGAAAAGGCTGAAATATTAAATAAGGTAAAAGATTTGATGACAGCGGGATATTCTTTACGTGGTGCATGTTTAAAGGTCGCAGATGGAGATGTTAAAAAGATGTTAAGATATCAAAATAAGCTTAGAAATGTAAAGGTTAATGAAAGTGCAAAATGTAAAGTTATTTCTATGCCAGCTAAAAAAGCAAAGTTAACTGAAAGTGAAATAAATTCTTTATTTCTAGGGCTTGTGAAACTTATAAAAAAATGTGCGGAAGAACAGGCGGAAGAAAAATATTCAAAATTAGGGGAAAGTGCAAATGAGGCTTTGCGTGAAATGGTTGTTAAACTTTCTGCTAGAGAGAAAGAACTTGTTTCTTTAAAGAAAAATTTTGAAATATTAAAAAATGAAAAGTTGCTACTTAAAGAAGAAATAAATGGTTTAAGAAGTAAAACTGCAGATTTGTTAAATAAAAAAATGAATGGTGAAAAAGTTAATTCGCTTGCAATTTTTATGGAAAAATTGGAAAAGGGCAGAGATTTAGAAAATGATGTTAAATAAAAAATTAAAGTTTTGTTTTTAATTCTTTACAAAAATATAGAAAAAATGCTAAAATGTCCTTGTGAAAATTGTTAAATCAAATAATTTTAAAGATGCAGAAATTGGGGCTGTTAAGCTAATAACTCCAAATTCTTTTGATGATAACTATGTTATAATCACTTCTGATAGATATTCATTAAATCTTGAAAAAAATATTTTTGAAATATTAAATGTTGAAAGTTTATTTAATGTTTCAGTTATGGGGATTTCAAGATTTGCAAAAAAGGTGCTTTCTGAATGTGAAGATATTAAAGAAAGCGTGTCGTCATTAGGCACGCTTATTTTAGTACGTCAAGCCATTATAAACATGCAAAGTAAGCTTAATTGCTTTAAAAATGTGAATTTTGGTTTGTGTGAAGAAATAACAAACACCATATCACTTTTAAAATCTTCTGGAATAAAGCCAGAAGAAAAGGTTGAAGTTAAATCTGAAAATTTAAAGGCTAAACTTCAAGATGTTTTTTTAATATATAACGAATATGAAAAGCTATTAAATGGGAGATTAGACTCATCAGCACTTTTAGATAAACTTGAAGAAAAGGTTAATTTAATAAACCTTAAAAAAACCACTGTAATGTTTATAGGTTTTGATTCTTTAACAAAACAAGGGCTTGCAATATTATCTAAAATCAATGAATGTGCAAAAGAAGTTGTTGTTAGCATTGTGGAGCCGTTTTTACAAGCAAATAGTTACATATATGAGCACGATTTATGGGAAAAGGTTGTTAAAATAGGTAAAGACATAAGGGCTTTAGAAATTCCATGTTCATTAAATGAAACAAGCAAACATATTTTAGAAAATCTTTTTGCTTTTAAACCAGTTGTGAAGGAAAGTGAAAATATAAGAATTTATTGCGCATTAGATGTGGAAAGCGAAGTTTTAATGCTTGCAAGAAAAATAAAAAAACTATTAACTCTTGGTTATAGATTCAAAGATATTGCAGTTGGCGTTGGTGGACTTGAAAAATATTCCCCTTATATAGAAAGAATTTTTAACAAACACAATTTTTCTTATTATATTGACGAAAGTGTTAGTATGATAGATTTATTTCCAATTAAATTTATTTTTACTATATTGAATTTATTTTTAAATAAATTTAAAAAAGAAGATATTATTGAATATATTTTATCTCCATTTTGTGAAATAGAAAATAAAGATGAAAAAATAAGAGAAATAATTAAATATGACATTAATGAAGATGAAAATTATGTAAAAAATAATTTTGAAAAATTATTTCAACTAATGGAAACATCAAAAAAAATCAAGAATAATATTGAATTTTTAGAAAATATTTTAAAAATTTATAATTTTGAAGAAAAAATAACAAAATATGCAAATGATTTTTCATTAAAGGGAATGTTAAAAAATGAAAAAATATTTCTTCAATTAAATGAAAAAATGAAAAATATTATAGAAATTTTAAAAAATTATAATGTTGAAGAAAGTTTGGAAAATTTTATTAAAATTTTAGAAACGGCATTTGCTGGTTTAAAAATATCCACTGTTCCTGCCACTGTAGACTGTGTTGTTGTTTCTGACGCCACATCAGGTTTTTTTCAAACTGTTCCATTTTTATTTATTGTTGGAGCAGATGAAAATCTGCCTAAATATATTGCAGATTGTGGTGTAATTACGGATAAAGACATATCACAAATAAAAATAAAAAATCAAATAGAGCCAACTGTAAGAATGATTAACAGAAGAAATAAGTTTAAACTTTTATCAACATTTACAGCTTTTAAAAACATGTTAATTGTAAGCTATCCACAAATTTCAACAAAAGAAAATCAAAATCAACCATCAAGTGTTGTTGTTAGCTTAAAAAATATTTTTTGTTTTAAAAACAAACCTTTAAAAACTTTAAAAGAAGAATATATTTACACTGGGGAAGATAAAGAAAAAGAAGCAAAATATTTGGCATATCTATCTATTGATGGAAAAGAAATTCCATCATTAGAAGAGTTTAATAGTGGTGTGGTTGCAAGTTTTAAACAAACTTTTGAAAAAGAAATAAAAGAAGAAAGCACACTACCCTCTATTTTGCATGATTCTATAAAAGTAACAGAATTAGAAACTTATTTTTCATGTCCGTTTAAAAGATTTGCAACTTACAATTTAAAATTAAAAGAAAGAGAAAGTTCAGATTTATCGCCAGCCGACATTGGCAATTTTGTTCATGCTTTTTTAGAAAAAATAATTTTTAATTTAGACAAAGTTAATATTGTTAAAACACTAGAAGCATTATTTACGAAAGAAAAGTTTTATAAATTTAACTTAGCTAAAAACAAAGCAAACAAAGAGATTTTAATAAAAGAAATGAAAAATTTAGCTGAATTTCTAATCTCTACACAAAACCACACAGATTTTAAACCTGTTTATTGTGAAAAAAAGGTTAACCATAAAATTTCAACAAATTTAAAAGACTATAATTTAATTGGTGTTATTGATAGAATAGATACTTTTAAAGATTATTTTAGAATTATTGACTACAAAACAGGAGGTAAAGACCTTGGTGGTTATAGTGAATTATATTACGGAGAAAAACTGCAATTATTTTTATATTTAAAAAGTGCGGAAGAAGAATTAAAACTAAAACCATGCGGGGTGTTTTATTTAAAAGTAAAGAACAATGAAGAAAATCAAAAGTTAAATGGTTTTTATTTAGATGAGTTTGAAGTTTTAAGGGCATTAGATACAACGCTAAACTTTGAACATCCAGCAAGTGATTTAGTTAAGTCTTTAAAAATTAAAACAAACAAAGAAAATAGAGAGCAAGGCATTATAGAATATTATTCCAATGGAGTGTCGGAAAAAGTTTTTAAAAATCTTGAAAAGTATGCACAAGACATATCAAGAAACGCAATAATTGAATTGGAAAATAAAAATATTACGCCAAACCCTATGGAAAATGCATGTGCATATTGTCCTTATGGAGCATTGTGCAAATTTTCTGTTAAACAGTCTTTTAGAAATAAAGAATATAAGATAGATAAAAAGTTCTTTGGTGGAGGAGAAGATGATTAAAGACGAAGCACAAGAAAAGGTTGTTAACAGCAAAGGAAAAAATTTAATTGTTTCTGCGTCTGCTGGTAGCGGTAAAACTACTGTTATGATAAGAAAGATTATTGAAGGAATGCTAAGCGGAGAAATTAACATAAAGGATATATTAGTTTTAACCTACACAAAATCTGCTGCAGAAGAAATGAAACAAAAACTTATAAATGCAATAAATGTTAATGCGGAAAAAAACATTGAAATATTAGGTCAATTAGATGATTTACCAACAGCGAACATATCTACTATTCATAGTTTTTTTCAAAAGATTTTAAAAAAATATTTTTATGTTTTAAATATAGACCCGTCATTTAATTTGTGCGATGAATTGCAAAGTGAAAACTTAAAGGCTAAAGCTTTAACAAAAGCAATGCAAGAATTTTACAATGAGTCGCCCACAGAATATAACAAATTATTAGATTTATATGGAAATGACAGAACTGATAGAAAACTTCAAAAGGTTGTTAAAGCAATAAATGAATTTTGCGTGTCTTTAGCTGACCCAGAACATTGGCTAAAAAACATTGCTCTAAACTTATGTGAAGATAAAGATTTGTTATTAAAACTATTAAATGAAGATTTGTGTTTTAAGATTCAAAGTTTTGTAAGCGAAGGAGATAAACTTTTAAAAATTTCAACTGATGGTTACACTGCTTATTTAAACGATATGCTGTCAAACTTACAAAAAATAAAAAAAGAATTTAATTTTTTTGATAATTATTACAATTTTATTCAAATTACATTCAAAACCTTAAAAAAAGATGAAGAAAATCCAATTTATTTAGCTGTAATAAATTTAAGAAAAAAGATTAATGAATATAAATTATATTTAAACAAGATGTCTTTAACGAAGGAACATTTACAAGAAATTTTAAATGTAAGTTCAAATTTATCTAAATCTGTTTTAGAAGTTTATGAAAAATATTATACTGTTTATACAGAATTAAAGCAGCAAAAAAACTTGTTAGATTTCAATGACCTTGAAAGGTTGATGTTAAAATTATTAGAAAATTCTCAAATAAAAGAAACATTACAAAAAGAATTTAAACAAATTTACGTTGATGAATATCAAGATGCTAACCTTTTGCAAGAAAAGATTTTAAGTCAAATTTCGAATGGCACAAATAGGTTTATGGTTGGAGATGTTAAGCAAAGTATTTATACTTTTAGGCAAGCTAATCCTGATATCTTTTTGAGCATTCAAGATAAATATAAAAAAGAAGAGCTTAGTCAAAGTTTGCAATTAAATTCAAACTTTAGAAGCAGAAGTGAGATTTTAGAATTTGTAAATGAAGTTTTTGATAAAATAATGACTCCTTTAACAAGCGACATAGATTATAAAAAAACATCTAGATTTAACCCTAAAGCTGATTATAAAAATGTAAACTGTGATATTCCAGCCGTTAATATTGAGATTATAAAAAGAGAAGAAAAAGAAAAAAATTTAATTCCTCCAAAGATTTATAGTGTTCAAAGTCATGAAAATAATGTAGGTGAAGAAGAAACACCAGAAATTGAAGCAAGAGTTGTGGCTGATAAAATTTCTAATTTGTTGGGCAAAGAAATATATAGTAATGGAGAAATAAAAAAAATAGATTTTAGAGACATTACTATTCTTTTGTCTTCTAGAGGGAATTATTTAGATAAATTTTGTTCCACGCTTTCAAGATTTGGCATTCCGTTGCAAGCCAACACAAGAGCAATGCTTTATTCAGATAACACAATAAAAGCAATTATTAATTTATTGTCATTATCTTTAAACTATTACGACGACATTGCTTTGGCAAGTTCATTATACAATTTTGGCAAGTTAACGCTATGTGAACTCATGGATATTGCTAATTCAAATGGTGAAAGTTTTTATGAAAAATTAAAAAATTATAATGAAAAGCAAAAAATTTGCGAAAAAATAAATAATTTTTTAAATATTTTTGACGATTTTAAGTTTAATTTATTAACAGAAGGCATTTATAAAAGTTTATATAAAATTTATGATAGAACTAATTATATAAAAACTTTAAGTGCAGATGACAGAGTAAAAGTGAAAAAATTTACTAATGATTTTTTAACAAATGGCTATAATTTAAACCTTGTGGAGTTTTTAGATTTTGCTGAAAAAGATTTGGTGTTGGCACCATCTTACAGTGCAGATAACAATTCTGTTACGGTAACAACAATTCATGCAAGTAAAGGACTTGAATATCCAATAGTATTTTTGGTAAATGCTGGAGCAGATTTTACAAAGGGCAAAAAAGAATATGAAGTGGTGTTAAATGAAAAGTTGGGGCTTGGATTAAAAGAGTTGCCAAATGGAGAACCTTCAATAGTTTATGAAACCATAAACAAAAAAGAAAAGAGAAATGAGTTTGCTGAAAAATTAAGACTTTTTTATGTGGCTTTAACAAGGGCAAAAAATCACTTGTTTATTGTGGGTTCAAGTTATGGAGATTTTAAACCTATTGAAAACGACTATGATGTATTTACAAAAAAAAGTTTTTTATCTCTTGCTGTAGGAAGTATGAATAAAAAATATATATCTAAGTTAATAGAAGACAATAACATTGTAACCGATAGTGGTGTTAACATTGAATTAATAACAGAACTAAATTCTTCATTAAAAGAAAAAAAGCAACAAGTAGCGAAAGCTGATGAAAAATTAATAAAAATATTTAATGAATATTTTAACTATAAATACCCCTATGAAAAAGAAATAAAAATAGCTTTAAAAAACTCTGTAAGTAAGGTTGCCCATGAAGATGATGGGTTTAGTAAAAATTTTCAGCCAAAGAATTTTGAAGTGAAAGAACATCTTAGTGGGGATTCTTCTCAAATGGGGACTTTATATCATGAGGTTATGCAAAAGATAGATTTTTTCAATGAAAATCAAGAGTTAAAAATTCCAGATAATGTGGAAGAAAATATAATAATAAATGCTATAAATAATGTTAAAAAAATATTAGAAGAAACTAAAAGCAAAAAAGTGCTAAAAGAACAAGAATTTATGATGTATGTTCCTCAAAAAGAAATTGTTAATAATGGCAGTGATGATAAAATTTTAATTCAAGGAATTATTGACTTATTAAGTTTTGGTGAAAAAAATATTATAATCGATTATAAATTAACAAAAATAAAAAATTCTAATATTCTTATAAATATTTATAAAACTCAATTAAAATTATATAAAATAGCTGTGGAAAAAGCCTTTAATATAGCTATAAATGAAGTTTATTTATACAATTTTAATACTCAAGAAATGATTAAAATTAATTTTTAAAAAAAATATAAAAAAATATTAAAAAAATATTAAAAAATATTAGTTAAAATATTTTTTGTGTGTTATACTAACAAAGAATTTAAAATATTTTGTTAGTAAAGGGGGAATTATGTCGGCACTTGCAGATATTGTTTTAGAAATTAGAAAGTTTTTAACTGGGCTAGCTAGTTCTATCACATGGGACATGCTTTTTTATCTTGCCATAGGTTTTGAACTTTTAATGATTGTTTTCTTCATAATTAAATCTAGTTTTAGTTATGAAATGAGAATGGAAAGAGTTTTATATAAATTAAATAGATGGCTAAATGTTAATCAGTATATAGACCAAAATAATTTAATTGAATTTAATGGGCTAATGAAAAAGACACCAAAACTATTAAGATATCACTGGCACCAATATATGTTGTATAGAGAAAAAGACCCAAGCTTTTATATGTCTCCATATAATGTAATTGAAAAGCCACTTAAAACAAGTTCTTTTTCATCTAACATTAAAAATCTTAGTGCAATAAATTATTGTATTGCTGCATTAGCTTTTGTTGTTGGGCTAGCATATATTTCGTCATCAGCTTTTTCAGCTTTGGAACTTGCCCAAGTTTTAGTTATTCCAGCTTTAATTTTAATTGTAAATGTGATAGCAATAATGCTTTTAAGAGCTAGGCAAGATAGAAATTTAAGTAAGTTTTATTTATATTTCCATTATTTTGATAGAAAGATGGATAAAGCAGTAACAACTATGCCAGATTATGTTGACTTTGAAGTTTTATTTACAAAGAAAGAAATTAAAAGAGGTATTCCTGTTCTTAATGAATATCTTGAAAAGAGAGCAAGACAAGAACAAGAAGAACTTGAAAAAGCCAGACTTAATGCTGTTGAACATGAAGTGTTTGATTTCAGTAAAGCTGGAATTGATGGCAGTTTAGTGCTTGAAAGAGCAATGAAAGAAACAGAAACATACCTAAATTTTAGGCAAAGAACACTTGGAGAAATTCAACAGTTAGAAAGCGAAGTTGAGAGTTTAAAACGTAACTATGAAAATACACAAAAAGATTATCAAAGAAAACTTCAAGCGAGCAAAGAAAATGTTGATAGACTTAGAAAACAACAAGAAGAATCTACTAATCGTATTGAAAGCAACTACATAAAAAAGCAACAACAAGATGAAGTTAAAAAGCAAGAACAATTAGAACGCGATTTTGATGAATCAACAATGAGATTCAATAATGACATTCAAACTTTGCAAACTGATATAACATCAAAAAAAGCAGAGCTTGAAGAACATAGAAAAATTGTTGAAGACGCAATGAATTCAGAATATGAAACATTTTCTAAAAAAGTTTATGAAAAAATTGATAAGTCTATTGAAGATAGGGTTAATGAAGAAAAGCAAGCAATCATAGACATGAAAGATGGCATTTCCGATGAATTGCAACAAGCAAACTTTACAATAGAAGCTCAAAAGAAAGAAATAGCTGATTTGCGTAAGGCACTAGAAAATGCTGGGGTTTCTCAAGGTGAATTTGAATATTATAACGAGGCATTAAGGGAAGAAGCAAAAAAAGTAAAAACTGGAAAGAAGAACAAGAAAGATGATTCAGATAGTGCTTTAAAAGTGGAAACGGCTGAAAATAATGGGGAAGAAGAGCAAAATATCGTAGCAGAAACCGTAGAAGATGGAACATCTAAAAAGGAAGCAGAACAAAGCGAGCAAGTTTATGATGAATATGGTGGATACTATGATGCAGAAGGTTATTATAGATATGCTAACGGAACATATTATGACCCACAAGGCAATTATCATGATGAGTTTGGTGGCTACTATGACCCACAAGGTAATTATTTCCCACCTGAAAACAAAGAACAATCTGTTCAAGAGTCCACTGAGCAAAAACAGGATAATGAAATTGAAAATGCAGTAGAAGAAAATCAACAAGTTGAAAATAAAGAAATTGAAAGTTTAGAACAAACAAGCGCTACAGAAAACATTGATAATAATGCTGGAAATGTTGAAAGTGTTAGTGTAGAAGACAATCAAAAAATTGAAACTGAAAATGAAGTTAGTGAAAGCGAACAAATTGTTACCGCAGAAGAAAAAGACAATAATCAAGAAATAGAAAGTGCTAATGGTAATGCTCAAGAAAAAGCAGATGTAGAAGAGCCAAAAAGGAAACGTGGTCGCCCAAGAAAAGAAACAACTGAAACAGTTGCAGAGAATGTGGAGAAAAAGAAAAGGGGAAGGCCAAGAAAAACCCAAGATGCCACAGAAACTGTTAAAAGAGGTAGGGGAAGACCAAGAAAAGAAAATGTTGAAGGCGTAGAAGAAAATTCTCAAAAAAGAAAAGTTGGTAGACCTAAAAAAGATTCAACAACAGAAAATAAAGTTGGAAGACCTTCAAAAACTAAAGCTGCTGGGGCTAGAAAGGTTGGAAGACCAAAGAAAGTTGAAGAAACGCAAGTAAAAGATAATGCTCCAAAAAAACGTGGAAGACCTAAAAAGGTTGTAGCTGAAAGCCAAGATAAGCAAAGCGAACCAGCTAAGAAGCGTGGAAGGCCAAGAAAAGAAGTGGCAGAACAAGATTTAAAAAATGCTGAAACTTCAGTCACTCCAAAAAAACGTGGAAGACCAAGAAAAACTCAAGATAGTTTAGATGAAATTAAGAGATTAAACGAGAAAATATTAGAAGAAAACTTAAAACTTCAACGCCAACAAGCTGAACTTAACAGCACATTAGGTATAACACTTTCTCAACTTGATATAAAAAAGGCGGATGCTCAAGAAGAACAAAATGCTGAACCTGTTACAGTTGGTGGTGAAGAAAACGATAATAAATAAAGTTTAACGCAAGGTTATAACAAACCTTGCGTTTTTATTTTAAAAGCTTTATGTTTTTATATAAACTTGACAAAAAATATTTAAGGTTATAAAATATTCGTAAAGGTAAGATATGGATAAAATATATTATATCAATTTAATTAAATTTGCGTGCAAAGAGATGGAAGATAGTGAAACAAATTGTAAAAAAATTTATGATGACACTATGAACATGTTTAATTATTTTGAATCAATATCAAAATTAAACGGGGAGATTATTAAAGATAAAGACTATTATGTAAGGGCGTATAATTTTTTGCTTGAAAGATATGTAAAAGAAGTATTAAAGCCTGATTCTGAACCTGAAGCAATAAAAGAAGATTTAAAGGAAAGAATAGAAAATAAATTTGATAAAATTTACTTAGGTGAAGAAAAAACAAAATAATTAAATAAAAGAATAATTTCTTTAGTAAATTAATATTGATAAAGTATTTATTTAATATGATTTATCTATTTTATTTAGAAATAAACACAAAATTAACATTTTAAAAAACTTAAAACACAAAATGAGTAGGAGCTTGTAATTACGGAATAAACAAACGCTTTTAACTGTGTTTTTTGATGTAAAAAACAAATACCCTAAAGATTTAAAATTTAACTTTTTATATTTTTTTAAGCTTCAAAAAAACGGAATGATGATTTAAAAAAGCATATAATTTCGCTTGACAAAAATGCGGGGGGGGTAAAATACACTTGTAAAAAATATACAAGTGTATTTTTTATAATTATTTTTAATTTTTTATAGTTTAGTTTGTTTTTTTAATTTTATTATTTTGAAATTAATTTACAAAGTATTCTACTATGAGTAGTCAGTTAATGTTTGAATAAAACATATTAAAAAAACAAAAACTAAACAAAAACAAAAGGAGAAAGAAATGAAGAAAAAAACAAAACTAATAGGAGCA
>CALVMK010000030.1 GCA_944345545.1 uncultured Clostridia bacterium
TTTGTGAATTATAGGAGTAAATATGTTCATAGAAAAATTAAACAGAAGCGATTTTACAACATTTTGTGAAAGCTTAGGCTTTATGGTAAACAATGAAATTGAAGATATTCAAGTTTTAAAAGGTAAAAAATCCTATTTAGTTTTAGTTAAATATCAAGACGAACTACTAAATAGTGTAAAAAATGAATTATCAAAATATGTTCCTATCTTAAAATTATTAAACACAGCTAGTAAATATGGTGTAGATAGCACATTAGTTTTTAGTGATTTTAGTTGTAACGACCTTCATAAATCGTATGATAATGAATGGCAAAAATTTTTATCTGATAAATTTCCAAAATATAAAAATGTTTTAGCAAGAAAAAATAATGATTTAAATAAATAATAATTAAAAATTAATATAGATAAAATTACAAAAAAAATAAGCAGAAAATGCTTATTTTTTTAATTTATAGCAGATTTTATCACAACATCAATTAATTGTTTAATTACAAAACTATTTAACACCGAATTTAAAGCATTTGTTTCTATAACATCAAACACGGGAGAAGCAAAACAAAACATGCTATTATTTATTTCCATTAATATTTGAAAAGTATAAACAAATTCATTTAAATCGTTTCTAACTTTCAACAAATTTACAAACGCCTTTTTACCTAAAATGTCCATATAATCATAAAATATTGGAATAATAAAGGCAGTTTCTTTTTTGTCTATTAATGCATTTCTTTCTTCAATATTCTTTAAATTGCGCTTTAATTCTGAAATCATGTTATCACCGTTTTCACCATAATTATTTATAGTAATAACATAGGTATTCCCATTATTTAAAACTTTAAATGCAAACAAACAGGGTGCAAAATCAGTAGAAAAAATTTTGTAATCAGGATAACGCTCTTTTTCAATTTTTATCCAATCAGTAGGAAAATTAAATTTAAAGATTATCTCAAACATTTTAGCTCCTAAAATTTTAATAGGTTTAATAATTTTTCTTTTGGTACAGCTAGTAAAAATATTCCAAGTTTAGGGCCTTGATTTTTACCAAGAAGCAAATTATATAAAATTTCAAAATAATGCTTTTGAACTTTCTTTAATTCTTGTGGGTCTAAATTTAAATATTTTATAACAGCATATAACTCTGTTTGAAGCTCATCACTAGTTTTATATTCCTTATCTAAAAGTTCAATAGTTTTATTTATCCAAGATTTTTCTTCCTCTGTTAAAGAATTAAAATATTCTATATTTTTATTTTCAAGCAAATTAACTTGATATTCTTTTCCATAATTTTCTACCCAATAAATTGCTCTTGTCAAACGCTCTTTGTAATAAGAAGATGTGGGGTCCGCGTTTTCTTTTTTCATAAGAGTAGCTAAAAAATCTAAATTAAAGTTTACTATTGGAAGAAAAGTTGCTAAATAGCTAAAGTTTGGATAATTTAAATATGTTTCATCTACATCAGTATAAGATAATATTTCCTTATTTCCCTCATCTATTCTATTTTCAAACAACATTTTAACAAATCTGTCAAACTCGCTATAATATCTTATAACATCATTATCAAGTGCAAGATTAAAGTTTTGCATAGGTTTATATTTTGCATAAAACCATAAAATTTGATGTTTATCATAGACCTTTAATAAATCTGTTAATGTAAGAACATTACCTGTGGAAGAACTCATTTTAGCTCCCCCGCCCTT
This sequence comes from uncultured Clostridia bacterium, assembly GCA_944345545.1. Lineage (GTDB taxonomy): Bacteria > Bacillota > Clostridia > Christensenellales > UBA1242 > Caccopulliclostridium. The sequence continues at coordinate 1,698 of CALVMK010000030.1, forward strand.
AATACCTATAAAATTATATGGTTCATAAATAGGAGGAATAAATCCAAAAATTTCCTTTGATATTCTTTCCGCAACATCATGACTTCCATTTGTTGTAGAATGGTCCATTCCACCAGACTCAAAAATTACATTTTCTGCCTGCCATCGCATTGGCCAATCTACTTTCCATTGAAGTTTAATATTTTTAGCTGTAAATATATTTGTTTTTCCAATATGCCCACATGCACATTTATATTCTATTTCCCCAGAATTACTATCATAAGAAACAATTTCCTTTGTTTCTTTGCCACAACTATCGCAATAAATGCTAATAGGATAATATTTTTCTTTCTCTCCTTCTTCTGCATCTTGAGTTCTAAAACTATCTATAATATCGAATATTTCAAAACGCTTATCCATAGCAAGCTTTATTTTTTCTGCATATCTTCCACTTCTATATTCTTTAGCTTGATATATGCACTCTGGTTCTATACCAACAGCTTTAAGTTCTCCTAAAAAACGCTTTTCGAAATATTCAGCATAACTCTCGTTTTGTGAAAAAGGACTTGGCATATCCACATAGGGCATACCAATATATTTTGAATACTCGCTTGGAATGTTTCCAGGAACTTTTCTAAATCTATCAAATTCATCTAAAGACAATATAAAACGAACATTTTTACCCATATTCTTTAATGCCTTAGCAACAAAAAATGGGGTTACAATTTCGCGAAAATTTCCTATATGCACAAATCCAGACGGACTTACACCCGAAGCTATTGTATAAACTTTTTCATTTGGTCTTTCTCTAACTATTCTTTCAGCAATTTCATTTGCCCACATAATTTTTCTCCTATTTTTAGTATTTTAATATAATTATCTTTTAATGTCAAGGCGCATACTTATCTTTATCAAATTGAAATGATAATGGTGAACAACTAGGAACGCCAATAATT
>CALVMK010000031.1 GCA_944345545.1 uncultured Clostridia bacterium
TTCAAATTCGGCGATTTTTGCATTGCATTCATCTCGTGCTATATTAACAATAGCTACTCTTAAATTTGTGAATTGTTCATTTGTTGCCCCTTCTTCTAAAAAGAAATTTTGACTTAGTGGAAGATACAGCCTTTCAGTTATTACGCCATTTGCGTTTATGATTAGCTGATAATCAACTGAGCCACAACCACTAAGCAAACAAAATGCACAAAATACAACAAGTAATAATGATATTTTTTTCATAGCGTCCTTTAATTTGTTTTGGGGGCAAAGCCCCCTAAACATATTATTATTCAATTAATTATAATTTTAAACCAATTTATTGTAAAGTAAATCTTCAGATGTTTCCCAAACAAAGATAGGATAACCATTATTTATTTGTTTGTTATTATAAGAATCTTTCATAAACGCAGTATCACCGCCGTTTATTGTAACTACAAAGTTATCGTTTTTCATTTCGGAAACACTTACACTTTTTGCAAAAGTTGTAGACACATAGTTCCCTATGCCAGAAGTTGAACCTTGAGCATAGTAGTTATTTCTTTCAGAAATTGAACTTGACAATCTTCCAACTATTGCCCCATAAGACATTGTATCGCTAATTCCGCCAACTGGTGAAGTTATAACTTGCACAGAATAACTATTAACTATGTTGTTATTTGCTGAATACCCAACAATTCCACCAAATGAAACATTTGTGTGATTACCTTCAAGAACAATTTTGCCAGTGTTATAGGTGTTAATTATTGTGCTGTTTGTTGAATTTTGAGCTACAATTCCACCCATTTGAATTTCAGTAACATTTGAGTTTAAAGTAAGTGTACCTTTGTTATAACATTCATCAATTGTTCCTGAATTTGAAATTGCAATACCACCAAGTTTTTGACTTAGGTTAACACCATTTAAAGTTATGTTTCCAATATTACCACATTGATATACAGTAGCAGCTGACCTAGAATTAGAATATACTATAGCCCCTGCATTCGTTACATTTCCAGCTGTAAACGAAGCTTTTGATACTAATCTTTCAAGCCTTCCTGAGTTGTTATAAACAAAGCCTGCATAATTTATTGAAGCACTATTAGATGCTATGCTTACATTTTCCAAAACACTATTTGAAACTTTACCACTATTATTCAATGCAACAGAAGCAAATGTAATTGTTGAATTGGTTGGTCTTAAAGTTACGTCTAATCTTAAATTCTTAACAATTCCTGATTCGCTTATTGTATTAATTAAACTTGCATTTGAACCAGAATTTACCAAGTTGTAAGTAAGTTTATAGCCTGCTCCATCATAAACATTTTTAAATGAGTTTACCAAATAACCTGTTATAGTTTGAGTAATTTCTATGTCTGCAGTTTGAACAAAACTATAAGTTTGTTCTGTTGAAACAACTTGATTATCTTTGTTAACATAAGAAGTCATATAGGTGTATTTATTTGCTCTAAGTTTAATATTAACAAAATCTTCTTCGTTAGAAATTAAATAAGGGTTTTGGCTAGTTCCATGGTCTGCAGTGCTCAAAACATTAACATCAAACAAGTTAAAGTTGTAAACAGTGTAAGTTTCTTCATTTTCTTTATAGAATGTTTCCGCTGACACTAATGCACCTTGATTATCTGGAGTTTTTCTTACTGATATTCTATGATTGCCCATTTCGAATGGAGCATAATATACATATCTTTCTCCCCTTATTAAAGCACTATAATCTTGTCCAACATGTGAACCAGAAGGAATTGTAAATTTATAACTCTTTATCACATTGTTGTCTTGGTCTAGCAACTCATCTAAAACAATGTAACCATAATATGTTGAACTTTCTGGGATTAAGTCATCTTTCCAATAGAATTCTTGTCTTTCAGTATCTAACAATATCACCTCTACTGAATCTGGAGTGTTAAAGTTATCTTTATTAGACCAATTAGATTTTAACCATTTTACGTTATCTCCATCTAATAATACAAGTTGAACTTGGTATTCAAATGAAGAAACTCCACCTAATTTTGATATATCCAAAGTATAAACAGAAGTATTTTCTCCACCATTTTCATAATTTAGTTTACCAAAATCGAAGTAATTCCAAGGTGTTAAGTTATCCGCTCCAATATCTCTATATCTTAATATAAAACCAAAATTGAAATTTGAAGACAATGCTTTTAACATTGAGCTATTTAGTTCTATCTTTATAAAGTTGCCATAATCTTCATCACCATAAGGATATATTCCTTCTCCCATCAACATGCTATTTAACCTTAAAGTGCTTACCTTTCTTAACACTATTGGACTGCTTGAACTATCTGCATAAACGCTATCACTAGAATTTAAGAAAGAATCTTTACCGTTTACTTTAACTTTAACATAATATTCTAATCCGTCCGCTAAAACTTCGTCCCACCACTTTGCGTATAATTCTAAGCCATCAAAATCTGCTTTTACTGTTAAAACGTTTTGAGTAAAGTTTTCATCTGTTGCAAATGTTAAAATATAACTTAAATGCGTGTAAGAAACTCCCCCATCTGCGTTTAACTCTTTCACATAGTCCCAAACAATTTCACCGTTTTCAACAGCCAAACCACTGCTAATATTTTCGTCAGCAGTTATAGCTCTTGCTTTTGTAATGTTTCCGTCTTCTGTTGTCTTTTTAACCCCTAACAAAGCAAAGTATTCTGATTTTCCATCTAAATTATTTGTGAAACTTGCTATAATATCTGGCAATGAAGTCGAACCACTTGAATCTTTTGGTTGCCAGTAAATGAAGGCTTGTAACGACATGCTATATTCACCAGATGGCAAATTTTCAAATTCTCCAAAAGTTACATACTGAGCATTAACATCTTGATATTTTTCTTGTTCTATAAAATATACATTTTCTCCAATGATTAATTTATAGATAATGTTTTGCTTATAATTTTCTTGATCGGCTATTGCATTTAAGTTATAGAAACTTAGGTCAATAGTTTTCCATTTTAAATTACCTTCTTCTAAGAATATATCTTCAACTTCTGGAAGCATTACACCATAAATTCCATAATAATCTTTACCTTCTTGTTTGTTTGGCAAAGAATTTATATAGTAAGTGTTATTAACTTGCTCACCATTTTCATTAGTGGTTTCAATCATGCAAGTATCGCCTTTGGTGCGGAACTGATAAAGATTAAAACCTGCAACACTGCTTTCGTAAGATAGTGTAGAAGAAGTTAAGCTTGTTTCATCACCATTTATATCCACAATATAACCACTAACATTTCCACTAACTGCACTCCAATTAAATATGCCTTGTGTGCTTACACTTACATTTGGTGCATTTAGTTTATGAAGTGAAAATTCAACCTTTTTGCCTGAAATTATAAACGTTTTAACTCCATTTTCAGCTGATACATAAACTTCGCCAACTGCTCTTATTGAAACAGAATATAAATTATTTGGCGTCATGTTATCTCCAGACCATCTTCTCATACTTAAAGAAAGCGGTATTGTTTCGTTAATAACATGTGCTTCGTCTATAGCAATAATTTGAACTCCATAGCAAGAAGGCAATGTGTTCCAACTTAAATATCCTTCATCCATAAAAGGAGTAACTTCTGGTAGAACTTCAATATTTAAAGCTGTAGATTTTTTGCCCATAAGTGTTTTATTGCTATCACCCGCAACAACAACAAACAATTTAACATCATCAGGTGTTAATGTACCGTCATTAACAAGTGTTGTAAGGTTAATTCTTGTTCTGTTATTTCCAGCAGAGCTTTCGCTTGTTTCATTAACTTTAGCAATTATTCTTCTTTCTCCGCTTATATTTTCAGCAACTACCAAATATTTTTCTTGTGCTTGATACTCTATAGAAGAATTTATCGTAACATTGTCCCAACTTAAATAGAATTGTTTTTCTCCTTCCGTTGTTTCAGGAGCTTCTATTGTTGCGTTAAACGGAGCTTCTGGAATATAAACTTCTTTTTCTGCATTATAGTTTGAAGACAAGAATGTGCTACTTCCCACTTGTCTAATTTTTAAATAATATCTACCCGCTGGAATGTTATAAGTTCCTTTTAACTCTTCAAATGTTGTGTTTATGTTTGGCCAGCCAACAGTTTTGTCAAGCTTTTCTGTAAAAATGTTAATTAATTCATTTAACACTTTAACCATTCTGCTATCTTCAGTTATAAAACCAGTTTGAACTATAACAGACTTAAGTTGACTAAGTTTTTCTATTTGAGATTGCGAAACTTTTATTAAATTCAAGTATTCAAGATTTAATGTTATGCTTCCATCTGCATTATCAATTATTTGCGACTCTAATAAAATGTCATAATTTTTTCCGCTAAGAACATCTGTGAATCTTAGTTCTATGGAAGGAATTTCAAATTGAATATTTGGAGCTAATGGGTCGCTAGATGTGTTGTATAAAAGCACTATTGGAGCATTTAAAATTTTATTTAAGTTTAAAGCTAATGAAATTATATCAATGTTAACTTCATCTAACCCACTTAAGCCATCATTCCAAACAATACCACCATCAATTAAATCAATCTCATTAGGAGCATGTGGAAGAACTACATTTTCAATAAAGTAACTGCTACCTTCTTTTTTATCTTCTTCTCCCCCACCAAACCAATGGCTTGAAATGTAGTCTGTGGTTGAACTTACTGCAACAACACCAAAGTTATATGTTTTGTTGTTTGTTAAACTGCCATAAGTTTCTGGTAAAGCAAGAGATGTTGAAGTGTACATTTCGTATTCACTATTTACATAATATAAGTTTTTGTTTATGTAAACATAATATCCGCTAGCTCCTTCAACATTGTCCCATGTTAACATTCCATTTTCAACACGAAGATTTGTTGGTTCACTGAGCATTTTTAAATTAAATTCTTGAGAAAATGCAGAATTTAAGTAGTAGAAATTACCACTTTGCAAACTAGAACTTCCTACTGAAGACACTTTTATAAATGTATTTTCTAAATACTCATGTAAATCTGTTCTATCAATTTGATAATATCCATTATTTTGTGTTGGCAAATAGTTGTAAATAACAAAGCCATAATTTTCAGCATCTCTAAATGAGATTGCAACACCAGAACTATTTTCCGCAAGCTTAAAGGACAATTTTGTTTTTGTTAAATCTCCACTTGGGTCAAGAACTAATTTAACATCATTTGTGTTTGTGTTAACATTTTGCAAGAAACGAATGAAAATTTTATCCGAATAGTCAGAATAGATTTCCGAACTTGTTCCCCTTGCCTGTATTTGAACTTCATATTGAGTGTTTGCTTGAAGCAAGTTCGCCATATTTTCGTTATATCCAATAAATTGATTTTCAACTTGTGAAATATAAGAATAATCGCTTAAATAATAAGAAGTTCCATCAACTAATGCATAATATGAAGACGCTCCTTCAATTACGTTACATGCTAAGAAACCGCTATAAACAGTTATTTGTGGCTTTTCTAACTTGTTAAATTGTTTTGGCTGTGTTAAATAATTTGAATCTAATATAACATTAGAAGAAACGCCATTTTCAGTTATATTTCCTATAGCTTTAATATTGTAAGCTTTAATGCCAGAATCTAAACCGTTCAAGTTGGCAATTCTTGTTCCGCCGTCAAGGCTTTGCCAATATCCCCACTCCGTTCCTTCAATTTCTGAAATTTTAATTAAATAAGTGCTTACACTTGTTTGATTATCTACCCAAGTTACCTTACCATCTCTTGTTATAAAGTCTTCAGCTGAAAGCGAAGATAGTCTTCTTCCTGTAATGTAATAAGGTGCAGAATTTATGTAGCTTCCATCATCTGTTGCAAGAGATGTAACAACAATTGTAAATGAACCAGTTAAAGCTAAATCTAAACCACCTTGTATGTCAATTCTTGAATTTTCAAAAGCTAAACTTGTATTAAAAGATGTTCCAGCCACAGCCAAGTTATAGCTTGAAGCATTTTCAGCAGGAGAAAATTCAATATATGTTCTATCGCTAACAAAATTAACAATATCATCACTTGTGTAGCTTGCTTTTTCCTCTTCTGTTAAAACTTCACGTTTAAAGATATGATTTGAAATAGTATCTAATCTAGTTTTTATAACGCTAACTTCGTTAGAAGAAATTACATTAATAACTTCAGATACTGCTTTTGCTGTGAATGTATATTCTCCAGCCGTCCAAATTGTTGGATATGTAAAAGTTTGTATTGTTGCATAGTTATTATATGCAATTTCAATACTGCTAGTTGGCATATCAATTTTTAAATTGAATTTATAACTATTTTCTGGTGCAATACCTTGCTCTTCAATATACAAACTTGAAGCATTTACAACTAAGTTAGGAGCAGTTAATTTTGTTGCAGTTAAATTGAAGTATGCACTTGAAAGAGTTTTTTGCCCATCACCTTTTACTAGCACTTTAAAGTTTACTATTCCGCCTATATAAGACTTTAAATTTTCGTTTTGAGAAAAATCTTTATAATTATTATTTTCTTGCCCTTCATAGAAAATTTCATTTGTTGAATCAACATACATTACAACATAGTAAGGGTTATTGTTTAGTTTTGTCCATGTCATGTATGCATTTGCATCTATGCTAGCTTCACTTATACTAGCTAATCTAGTAAATGATATGCTTTGCAGTTCAGAGCTAATTTTATCATTAGAGTTAGCTCTAATTGATACTGTGTAATCTCCACTAGCAGAAACTTCATTTATAAATGAAACGCTTGTTGTTTCAACTGTAGAATAAACAACATTGTTTAAATAAATTGTATAGTTTGAAGCTCCTAAAACACTATTCCAACTAATTGTTACTTCTCTTTGTTCTGGTTCTGCAGACGTTGACAATGTAACATTTTGCACAACATTTAGTTTAGTTAAAATGTATGGCTCGCTATAATTTGAACTTATGTTTGCAACATGAGAATTATTTGCTTTATCGTAAGTTAACAAATCTTCAACATCTTTTGCAACATATTTAACTTCAACATCATAATTTCCAATTTCATCAATAAAAGCAAGTAAACGTTCATCTTGTAAAGAAAGCGTTGCTTGAGTCAGGTTTTCAATTAAGAATTCTTCACCTTGTGTATTAGTAATTTTTAACGTGTAACTTTGGGCTTGAGCTAGTTCATTCCAACTTAAATTACCATTAACAACACTAACCATGTTTGGTGTAAAAAATTTATAAACTTTAAAAATGTTTTCTGCACTGTTTAAATAATAGTGTCCGTCAGTAATTTCACTACATTCTTTTGCCACATATTTTACGGTTATTTCAAAGTCTGTGTTTTGCTCTAAAGTGTTTAAGTCTAAGCTTTCAACTAAACTATTATTAATAGAAACACCCTTAATTTCCGCAGTGATATTTTTATTTACTGTAAAAATTCCATCAGTAATATTAGCAGTTTGTGGGGCTTTTAATCTTTCCACGAAAACACTATTTTCATTTGACGCAATAAATGAACTGCCCACAACTTTTACCGATATTTTATAAACTTTAACTTCTTCAAAGGTTTGACTAAATGTGTAAGAATAGCTATTAGAAGAAAGGTTTGGTTGATTAGGCTCTAAAGCTCCATCAAGATAAATTTCAAAATTTGGAGTGTTTTCTAATTTTGATTGCCAGTTAAAATTAATTTTAACCTTGTCGTTTTCAACTTCTAATGTCAAATTTTCTATAGAGTTTTCTTTAACCACTTCAAAACCAGCTGATTGTAAACTTGATAAATAAGTAACATTTTCTACATCAGCTTGTGAAATATCATTTATGCTTTCTGCTTGAACTTTAAACGTAAAGCCTTCGTTTTCATTTATTGATAAAGAAGAAGTTTCGCTTTCTAATGTTTTTGTTCCTAGTTGCGATGTAATTTCAACTTTATATTTTGCCCCAACAATTTCGTCCCATGTTAAAACATTATCATTAAACGCTAATCCCGTTGGAGTGCTTAATCTTGCGAATCTAAATTCACTTTCTTCACTATTAAGATAATATTTGCCATCAGTTACTTCACTTGAAGGTTTAGCATTGAATTTAACAGCTTTTATAACTTCACCATCATTTGCAGTTAGGTCTTCCAAATTAATGCTTTCTTCTATCTCTCCGTTAACACTAAAACTTACAGCACCTTCAATTAAGCTTAAATGATAAACATCTTTTCCCGCTTCTTTAATTAAAGTTGTTGGAAAGGATAATTTTTGAAGCGTAATGCTTGTGCCATTTCCATTTAAAAAACTTGAACCTGTTGCAACAACTGTTATATTATAAATCTTTGCAACACTAAAATCGCTTTTTAAAACATATGTTGTTTCTGTTGTTTCGCCAACTTCTTCATCATCTACATAAATTTTATAATTTGCTTCATCAACATTAGTAACAGCATTCCATGATAAACTTAAAGTCTGCGTGTCAAGCTTTAAATTTGTAACATTGTCTGCTTTTAAAACGTTAATTTCATTAGATGTGTAAGAAGTAACATACCCTACTTCACCTGTGCTTACACTTCCTAAAAGGCTTATATCTTCTTTGCATGCTGACACTTTAACTACAAAAGCTTCGTTCGAAGCAAAGTCGTAATAATAATTTTCTGTGTTATTTTCCAATAAATTATTTATGTAAACATTATAAAAATCTGCATTTTCAACAGCGTCCCAAACTATTTTTTTGTCAACAAAATCATATTCTAAATTTGATGGAACGGATAATCTTTCCACTCTAAAAGTTGTGAAATCACTATTCAAAAAGTAAGTTTTTACACCTTCAACAATTCTATATTCTTCTGATTGATAACAAACTTCTATAACAAATTCACTTTGCTCAGCACTAAGAACTTCGCTTTCAATTCCATTAATTTTAATTATTGTTGGGTCTTGACCTAAAACGGCAGTGTTTCCATTAAAGTCAGCGTCGGCAAAACTAACAACTCCGCCTTGCACTTTAATTTTTTCAGGAGCAAAAAGTTTTTCTATTGCAATTTCATAAATTAGAGAATTGCTTACAAGCGGATTTGAATTTAACGCCTGTGCTGTAACCCTATAATTTCCTGCTTTTGATAAATATTCGCTTACATTTTTTTCAATTTTTCCGTCAACCACAACACTTTCAGTAAATTGCAAAATGTTATCTGTATTGTAAAACTTTAACTCATAAGTAGTGTTAGCAATGCTGTCTTGTGGAGTTAGTGTTATTACTAAATTTTCACGATTAAATTCAAGTGTAGGAGCAAGCAAATTTTCATAGATAGTGATTTTTGAGCTTTCAGCATAATTTAAACTATCAATATAAGAAGAATTATTACCTAGTGCTTTAACTTTAAAGCAATATTCTCCGTAGCCTAATGTGTTAGGAATTTGAATGCTTTGTGCAGTTGTAGTTTTAACGTCCGTTGCAATTTTATCTGTTCCATAAACTTGGAAGTAATATTCATAAGCAGTTGCATTTTCTATTGCGTCCCAAGAAATAACATTGTCAGCAACTTGAATGTTTTGAACATTATCTAAACGTTCTATTTCATAAGTCATTTCAGAAGTTAAGAATATTTCTTTGCTTGAACCGTTGTTTTTTGCTTCAACTTTTATTGTGTAAATTCCAGCTTCATTAAAAATATTACTTCCTAAGTTAAGTCTTTCTTCTCCATTACCCGAAGCAACAAAATTTCCTAATTCTCCATAAACACCATCATTAAGTTTTTTATAAGCAACAAAATATTGTGCATTTAAAATGCTGTCAAAACTTATGAAACTTACTCCATTATCAAAGTTATGGCTTAAAGCTGTTGTTCCTAAACGAGTTATTTTATATTCACTAGCCATATCTCCATTTATTTCATTATTAGACTGAGCTTTAAAGTAAGCAGAAACTACATATGTATCTGAGTCAGCTTTATCAAAAGTATAAGAAGATGCAGATATTTGTTCTTCTTGCAATGTTCTAGAATTTTTTAAAACAATAACAGTTTCATGACCAGCGCTATTTATTACACTAAACATGTTTGTATCATAATTAAACACTACATCAGCAACAGGCAATTTTGTAACTGTTAATACATTTGAATTTTCGCTTTCAAATGTAAATGTTTCACTCGAAAGGGCTTTAACGTAAACCCTATATTCTCCAGGAGTTTTTCCTTCAATGCTATAATTTGTTTGTTGTGTTACAACTGAAGTGGTAACCGAAGTGGAAACACTTTCAACAAAAACTTCATAGCTTTCAGCCCCCACTATGCTGTTCCATGTTATTTGCCCGTTTTCAACTTCAATGCTAACACTATCTAACATGGACAATTTTAAAATATCACTTTTTGCTTGAAAATCGTTAACTTCTGCTACAACTTGAACACTAAGCGTTTCTCCGCCTTGCAAATCAAGCTCAAAGCTAAATTCTTCCTTATCACCTTTAACTATTTGATTTTCTAAATAAACTCCATTTTTTATGATTTTATAAATTGTGTTTGATGAATTTTTACCGTCTTTCCAAGAAAGCATTGAACTATCTTTATCAAACGTTAAATCTTGAACTTCAAAGACGCATGAAAAAGTAATGCTTTCGCTTGCTTGTGATGGATTAAAACCATCTCCACCAATAGCTTTAACAGTTGCAGTGTAAGTTCCTGAATTTGTTAAAGTGTATGAATTAGTAACAACATTTTCAACAATCTTACTACCATGTTGACTTGTTAAAGTTACTTCGTAATTGTCGCAAACATATAGGCTTCCATTTACATTTTCAATAACTTCTTGCCATGTTAATTTTCCGTTATTATAGTTAAGCCCAAGTGGAGTGCTTAAAGTATATTTTTCACCTTCAACTTTAACAGACACTTGTGTTATAGCCGAGCCAACTTTTGCACTTACAACACAAGTTCCAACATTTCTACCTGCCAACATGTTGTCTGGTGTTATGTAAACAATTTCTTGGTTGCTTGATGAAAAAATAACATCTTCAATTTCAGCACCTTCTAAATTCAAATAATTTTCTGGGTCTACAACTTCACCCACGTTAACTAAAATTTGTTGGTCTTTAAAACTAATTTTAGGTTCACCGCAAGCAGTAAAAATAAAGCCTACTAAAAGGCATAAACTAGCTAAAAAATAAACCTTAAATTTTTTCATATAAATCTCCTAGGTTCTTTTGTTTTTTATAAACATTGAAAGCATTAAATTTTGATATTATTTTACACTATTTAAGCCATTTTTATCAAACAAAAATCGACATTTTATAATATTTTTTTGTTATTAATATATATTAATACGTAAGTGTAAAAAATTTTTTGTAAAAAGTTCTTTGTTGCAATTATAAAAGTTAAAAGCATTCGTGCTAAATTTTAAATGGTACATAAAAAAATGCCGTATAAACGGCAAGCAAATTTTGTTTATAATGGGCAATCACAAAATTATTGCATTGCCCTGTATACTGTTTTTAATTTCAACAAATGTCCTTCTTCTTCACTTAAAATGCCTTCTAACATTCTTTTTATTTCTAATTCTTCTATTTTTGCAATCGTTGTTTTATAGTCGATGATTGATTTTTCTTTTGCTTCAATGTTTATAGCAACCATTTGCTTTATTCCTTTAACATAATCAACAACTCTGCCACTAAGCCAAACGCCTTGATTACTGCAAAACGCAGGGTCGCCACCAAGCATTATTATTGCTTTTGCAAGTTCTTTTGCATGAACTAAATCTTCTTCTGCAATAGACGCAAAGGTGCTTGCATGAGAACTCCCAAACGGTGATAAGATAAAATTTTGATAAGAAAGTTGAAGAAAGGAAGCCATTTCTCCATCTCCACCCGCATAAAGATTTTGAAGCAACCCTTGATAATAAGAGTTATTCTTTATGCCTTTAATTTTAGGATAAACATTTCCTTCGCCAACAAACAATTCTTTCACAAACTTTATATATGAACTTCAAAAAAAATTTGTGAAACAGAATAAATCAAATTTTTTTGAAAATCAGTATTGACAGCATTTATGACGTGAGTTATAATTATGTCGAATTTATTAGAGGTGCTTAATATGGATTTATTAAAAAAGATTACAGAAGCTAGACGTTATGTTTTAAGCCATAGCAATTCAAATGTTTCTCAAGACGCTTTAGGGCTAAAATATACAATGATTATAGATTATGTTCCACAATTTTTCTTAGAAGCAATAAGTCAAATAGCAAAAGAAAAAAATGCTAGAATTACGGCTTTTATAAAAAAGAATAACAATGTTTATGAATTTACTCCATCTAATGATAAAAAAGAAGTTTTCATTACTGTTGGAAACAAAACTTACACTATGACCGAGGACTATTTGCTTTTAGAAAACACAACTCCAGAACAAATAAAAAAAGTTTATTCAAATTCAGCTAAAAATTGGTTTAATTTTGAAAAAAATAATTAATTAAAAAAATAAAATCCATTTAAAAATAATGGATTTTATTTTTTGCTATTTTATATATTTAAAATTATTTTTTTATTATCTTTGTCTTGAATTATTAGCATAATATTTTTTCATTACAAAAGTTGGTTTATGTATTTTAATAAAATCATAACTAGAACTAACTTGTTTTAACAAATTATTAGGTTTTAAATATCTTTTTTTAAATGCTTCATTTGCTTCTTTTATTGTAAAATATCTATTAGTAAAATGTTTGTCGAAAGTTATTATGCTAAGACCAAGCACGCTACACAACGCCATAATGTGTGCATCATTTTTTCCATTATATTTTTCATTATGCTCTTCAAAAGCTTTTTCCTTTGAACCACTTTCAAACTTAAAGTAAAAGTTTGCTAGTTTGCTAGCAATTTCCATTTGCCTTTCTGGAAGATTGGTCAATAATCTTATATTGCTTTCTTCAACAAAATTTTTTACATCTGGACCAAATCTTTTTACCCCTTGCAAAATTTCGTCGTAAACAACTGGCGGGATAACAGCCGTTATTTTATTTTCTTTAATTAACTTATACAATACTTCTATTGACTTAGCCTTATAGTAATCTAGCCCATCATTTGCCATTAAAGCTTGAACAGTTTTTCCTTTATGATATTTGGCTAAAGAGATAACAACATTTGTGTCTAATAAATATACATTTGCCATTTTTAATTATCTCCCTCATCAAAAATTTCTTCAAACGAAATTGTTTTCATTTTACTTTTTTCAGCCATTTCTTTGGCTTCTTTTTGCTTGTTCATGTAATAAGCAATTTGTTCTTCCTCTGTCATTTTAGAAAGTTTTTTGCCCTCTGCCGACCTGTAAAGTTTATAATCTTCACACATCTCTTGTAATGTTGGCTCTTTTTTGTTCATTAAATCCCCCTTTCCTTGTTTTTAGTATAACACAAATAAAAATAAAATCAATAGCAAATAGTCTTTTAAAATATTTTTTTAAAAAAATAACCATTAAGATTTAAACAGTTTAAAACTAGCACAAAAACAAAAGGAACTATACAAAGATGGTAAAGTTCCTTTTTATATTAGTTTCAAAAACACCATGTTAAGATTGCTTTTTTATTTTTTTGATTAGTTTCATTATTTATTATTTTTTTGGAATTGATAACTAGACTTACACATGTCTTCTAGCCCAAGATTAGCTTTAAAGCTTAACTCTTTTTCTGCCTTTTTTGGCGAAGCATAACACATTGCTATATCACCCGCACGATTTTCAACAAATTCATATTTAACAAGATTACCGTTAACTTTGTTAAA
>CALVMK010000032.1 GCA_944345545.1 uncultured Clostridia bacterium
AAAAACCTCTTCTTCCATTTAAAAAAAAGCTCATAATTCTTTCTCCTTTATCACTTCATTTTATGTATAAAAGGTAAATAGTGTTAAAAAAACTTTTAAATATAATTCAAAATAATGTATATAAATAAAACATAATACTACAAAATATTGTAGACTACTTTAAAACTATTTCTTGTTTATCGTTTAAATATTTAATAAAATTAATTAAAAAATCATGGGCTACATTAAAAGTAATAATTGTAAATTATTTAACAAAAAATCTAAAAAATAAAGAATTTAAATAATTATGATTTTTTTTATTATAAAATATAAAAAAAGAAGTTGATAAACAACTTCTTTATGGTGGGAGTTATAGGACTCGAACCTATGACCCTCTGCTTGTAAGGCAGGTACTCTACCAACTGAGCTAAACTCCCAAAGACTCGTATAGGTTATCATATATTAATTTCTTTGTCAACAAAAAAAATAAAAATTTTCAAAAAAATTTATTTTTTTTTACTAAAAAGTTGATTCTATAAATTTTAAAAGATGTAATTCTTACAATAAAAAATTATATAATTCCTAATTACTGTATGAGTAAAGAATTATATAATCTTTTTTAAAGTTTAACTTATACCGATATATTTTTAAATTGTATTTGAAATTTATGTTTCATTATTAATTGATTCTTCTGTAGATTCAAAACTTAAAGTCGAAAATGTTAACACAAATGTTGGGCTAGTTTCTTCTGTTACTGTCCAAGAAGAGTCTGCTGTTAAATTTTTTCTGGTAACTATATAATTTCCTGTTGTTTCATCTTTTGTAACAGTTAAATTATTGTTTTGTGATGAACCTAAACTATTTAGATTAAACTTAATTTGAGTAGGGAATTTTTTTGTTGTTTTTGTACCGCTTAAAGTGTCAGTATATTCAATTGTCATCGAATATGTGATGTAATAATCACTATCAAAATTTATAACATATGGTAAAATTGTGAATTCATTTGTAAAGAATAATGGTGGAGTTGGCTCTGAGTTTTGCTTGTATGCCAATGATACAAGAGTGTCTGATGAAGTTCCAATTTGAAAGGATATATCTGTTATGTTTGATATTACATTTTCCATTGTACCATCATCAATGGGGAGTCCTGGCAAAGTTACGCTTGCTGAACTTAATTGCATTAAATTCATGTATTCTGAATCAAATATTGCAGTATATTTACCTTCAGTTTCTTTGTTGGCTGTGAATATATAAGGATTTTCTTTTGAAACAATATAACCATCTTTAACCCAAGCTAAAAACTTGTTTTGTTCAGTTTTTGGGGTTGCTGTAAGGGTTACTTCATATCCTGTTTTATATGTTCCAAATCCTGACACCGTTCCTATTGAAAAGCTTGAAGATGTAACAGTTATTTTATGATTTTCTATAGTTTCACAACCTGTGAATATGAAAGACATAGTAACTATTGCAAACAATATACCAAAAATTTTTTTTGTAAAATTTTTCATATTAACCTCGTCTTTTTTTTAACATTATTATACGCATTTTGTCAAATAAACTTATATAAATTTTACAATTTAAAGAGTATTTTTTCTTTCTATGCATAAAATACCACAGGAGCTTATTTTTATGTGGGAATTTTCTATAATGTTACAATCAAGACATAACAAGGTTGCTAAGTTCTTGTTTAATGGCTTGAAAAAATATGTTGAAGAAGTAGGTGGGGTTATTACTTCCTTTGACCAAGCAGGAATTATACATATAGTTATTGCTTGTGATGAAGTTGAAAAATCTAGACTTTTTTATTATGTTAAAAGCTATATTGTTGAAGCAATATGCTCTTATTTTAAAATTGAATTTTTAAGAAAGAATTTAAAAATTCAATTAAAGAATAAAGTTAGCATTTCTGCTTTTGAAAAAGCTTTACAATATTTTGATAAAGAAACAGATAGATATTTAGTTGAAAAATATTTATGTTTTAATAAAAATATATTTTTAGAATCATTTTTTGAGTTTAAATTAAAAGTTTTAAAAAGTAAATGGTTAGAACTTACAAAAATAGCTAATGAAAATTCCTCTTATCTTCTTACAGAAGATACATTTATTGAACTTTTAAAGTTTTTAATTGATAATCTAGAAATTGGTTATGATACGATTAATATAATATCAGATGTTGATGGATATAAATTATTTGATGAGAATTTTAAAGAAATTGATAAATTTGGTGAAGGTGGAGACGGAATTTGGCTTATTGAAAATTTAATAGCCTTGTCTCCAAGAAAAATAAACGTTTATACTGATATAGAAAATGATGAACTTAATTTAATTAACAACATTTATTCTAGCAGAATAAACATTTTACCAAAACATACTGCAAAAACAGTTGACAAAAGATTTTTATAAGAGTATGATACTATCAAACAGATAAAGAGCAAGAGACAAGTAGAATTTTCAATTTAGAGTTAAAGAGAATCACGGTCGTGGCTGTAAGCCGTGTAACTTCTAAGAAAATTTGAAACCACTTTTAGCTTCTGTGAAAATACTTTAAAGTGGCAAGAAATTGCAATTAAGGTGGAACCGCGGAAAGAAATTTTCGTCCTTAAAACATTAGTTTTAGGGGCTTTTTTATTTAAAAAGCCTAAAAGGAGTAATTATGGAACAAAAAGATGTTATGATTGGCAGACATAGTCTTGCACACGTGCTTGCAAAAGCCGTAAAAAATTTGTTTGGGGAGGAGGTTAAGTTAGCAATAGGTCCTGCTATTGAAGATGGATTTTATTATGATTTTGATTCTTCTAAAACTTTTACAGAAGATGATATCCCTAAAATTGAAAAAGAGATGCAAAAAATTATAGGTCATTCAGAAAAATTTGAGCGTAAAGTTTTGTCTAAAATAGAAGCCAAATCAATTTTTAAAGACGAACCATACAAACTCGAGTTGATTGATGAGCTACCTGAGAATGAAGAAATAACCGCTTACACTTTAGGTGATAATTTTATTGATTTATGTAGAGGACCTCATGTTGAGAACACTTCTAAACTTCAAAACTGGGGATATAAAGTTTCAAGGGTTAATGGAGCCTATTGGAAAGGTAGTGAAAGAAATAAAATGCTACAAAGAATTTATGTTTATGCATTTCCTGATAAAAAGCAATTAAATGAACACATTCAAATGCTTGAAGAAGCAAGAAAACGTGATCATAATAAACTTGGCAGAGAACTTGAAATTTTTACAACTGTTGACTATATTGGTCAAGGATTGCCAATTATGTTGCCTAACGGAGCAAGAATTATTCAAACATTACAACGTTTTGTTGAAGATGAAGAGCAAAAAAGAGGCTGGCTATTAACAAAAACTCCATTTATGGCAAAGAGTGATCTTTATAAAATTTCTGGCCACTGGGATCATTATAGAGATGGGATGTTTGTTCTTGGTGATCCTGAAAATGATAAAGAAGTTTTGGCATTAAGACCTATGACATGTCCTTTTCAATATCAAGCTTATCTCAATAAAGCTAGAAGTTATAAAGACTTGCCTTTACGTTATAATGAAACTTCAACTCTTTTTAGAAATGAAGCTAGTGGGGAAATGCACGGTCTTATTAGAGTAAGACAGTTCACTATTTCGGAAGGGCATTTAATGTGCACTCCTGAACAACTTGAAGATGAGTTTAGAGGCTGTTTGGAACTTGCAAATTATATGCTTAAAACACTTGGTCTTTATGAAGATGCTTCATATCGTTTCTCTCAATGGGACCCTAACAATAGAGAAAAATATATTGGCACAAATGAGCAGTGGGATGAAGCTCAAAATACTATGGAAAAAATATTGAAAGACCTTGGTATTAAATATGAAATTGGTGTTGGTGAAGCTGCTTTTTATGGTCCTAAACTTGATATACAAATTAAGAATGTATGGGGTAAGGAAGATACTTTGATTACCATTCAAATTGACCAAATGCTTGCTGAAAAATTTGGTATGGAATACACAGACAAAGACGGCGTTAAGAAAAACCCTTACATTATTCATAGAACTTCAATAGGTTGTTATGAAAGAACTCTTGCTTATTTAATTGAAAAATATGCAGGTGCTTTCCCTGTTTGGCTTGCTCCTGTTCAAGTTAAAGTTTTGCCAATTAGTGAAAAGTTTATTGATAAGTGCAACGAAATTAAATCTCAACTTGAAAATGTTGGAGTAAGAGTTGAAATAGATGATAGAAATGAAAAAATTGGTTATAAAATTAGAAGTGCATCTTCAATGAAAATTCCGTATATGATAATTGTCGGAGAAGAAGAAGTTAATTCTAACACTATCTCTTTAAGAGGCAGAAGAAATGAAAATGTTAGTGGTTTAAAAATTGAAGATTTTATTGCAAGAATAACTAAAGAAATTAAAGATAAAGTTTTAAATTAAAACTTGAAAAAGGTTTTTATTTGTGTTAAACTTTAAGCGTTAAAGGGAGATATGTATGTGTTTTTTTAAACGTAAGAAAAAGGAAAACAAAAGTGATATTAAGTTAGAAGACTCTGTGGAAAAACAAGAGATAGAGCAAAACAAAACTGTAGCTAAAAAAGAAGAGAAAAAAGCAGAAATAAAAAATACTGAAACTAAAAAAGATTCTAAAAAGCAAAAAACTAGCAAAAAGGAAGAAGTCAAAGAAGAATCAAAACAAAATTCTTCTAATGAAGAAAAAGCTGAAAGAAAGTCTGTTTATAGAGTTATTTATAATAAAGAAAGCAAAGTTTGGAACATAAAAAAAGATGGTGCAAAAAGAATTATAGATAGCAAAACAACAAAAGAAGAAGCTTTAAAACGTGTCAAAGAACTTAGTGAAAATAAAGATACAGGATTTGTTGTTTATAAAAAAGATGGAAAATTTCAAAAAAAATAACATTGACTAAAAAATTAAGCAAAAATGCTTGACATGGTTTTGCTAATGTGGTATTATTACGCTCGTAAAAGCAGAAGACCACTTCTCACCAGTCAAGCAGAGCTTAGATTAGGTTTAAAAATTTTGTTATCAAAATTTGGTGGGGCTTTATGCTTTCACCAATTTTTATTGTAAGGGGGATAAAAACATTTTTAAGGAACTACCTATAAACGAACAAATTCGTGCTGAAAGCGTAAGATTGGTTTCTGAAACAGGGGAACAACTTGGAATTATGCCTTTAAATGAAGCTCTTAAAGAAGCCGAAAACAGAGGACTAGATTTAGCTTTAATGAATTCTGGAAATCCTGAAGTTTGTAAACTTATGGATTACGGAAAATATAAGTTTGATTCTATCAAAAAAGAAAAAGAACTTAAAAAAAATCAAAAGGTTTCTGAATTAAAAGAAATTCAACTTTCTATGACCATAGACACTCACGATATGGAAGTAAAAGCTAAACATGGTAATCGTTTCTTACAAGAGGGAAATAAAGTTAAAGTTGTGCTTAGAATGAAAGGAAGACAACAAGCTTATAAGGCTAATGCTGTTGATGTTGTTAAAAAGTTTTTCTCTATGCTTGAAACTAATGGAACTTATGATAAAGAACCAGAAGTTGTTGGAAGAAATGTTATTTTAATTGTTAACCCTAAAAAAAATTAAAGGAGAAAGAATATGCCAAAACTAAAATCACATAGCGGTGCTAAAAAACGTTTTAAAATCAATTCAAATGGCAAAGTTAAGATGGCTAAAACGGACCGCGGACACTTTTTAACAGAAAAAAGTCCATCAAGAAAAAGAAAATTAAGAAAAGGTGCTTATCTTACAGGAAAGCAAGCAAAGAACATCAAAAAGATGGTTCAAGGTTAATAAGGGAGAGGAATTATGAGAATTAAAAGAGCAGTTACAGCACTTAAAAAACGCAGAGCCATTTTAAAACAAGCTAAAGGCTACCGTGGTGCTAAAAGTAAGCTTTATAGAGTTGCTCGTCAACAAGTTATGAAGAGCGGACAATATGCTTATATTGGAAGAAAACAAAAGAAAAGAAATTTTAGAAGTTTGTGGATTACAAGAATATCTGCTGCTTGCAAATTAAATGGAATTTCTTATAGCAAATTTATGTTTGGTTTAAAGAAATCAAATATTAACTTAAATAGAAAAGTTTTAGCAGAACTTGCAGCTCGTGATGAAAAAGTATTCAAAGAACTTGTAGAAACAGCAAAAAAAGCTATTGCATAAATTTTAAAAACTTATCTTCGGATAAGTTTTTTTAAAGTCATAATATAAAATACAAAATAAGTTAATAGAACACTAAATTTGTTTTATGTAAATGTATTCTATAAAGAATTTTGTCAAACTAAAAAAATTTTTTAAAGTTTAGCAAAGTTTATTTAAGTGCTTGCAAAAATTTTGTAAAATAATTATAATCATATTATGATAACCTCTATGCAAAATACTAAAATTAAAGAATTGAGAAAACTTTTAAAAAATAAAAATTACATGTTTTTAGATAATCCTAAGCTTATTGAAGAAGCAATCAAATCGAGTTTAAGTTTAGAATATTTAATTGTTAATGAAAGTTATTTAGGTAAAACAGATTATGGGGGAGAGCAATTTATAGTTGCTGAAAACATTTTTAAAAGTTTTTCACAAACAATTTCTTCTCAAGGAATTATTGGGGTTATAAAATTTAGTGTAAAGCCTTTAAAAATGCCAAAATCAAATTTTTTGGTTTTAGATGAGGTTCAAGACCCTGGAAATGTTGGAACTTTATTAAGAACTGCACTAGGGGCAAATTTTAAAGATGTTTATTTGCTAAACTGTGCAAAAATTTCAAGCGATAAAGTTATTAGAAGTTCCATGGGGGCAATTTTTAAATTAAATACTTATGAGTGTTCTAGAGATGAATTTCTAAGCATGTGTAAAAATTTGCATATGTGTTACGCCGACATGTATGGAGAAAACATTTTTAAAACAAAAGTTTCTTTGCCACTTGGTGTTGTTGTTGGAAATGAAGGAAAAGGAGTGAGTAAAGATTTAAAAAATGCTTGTGATTTTTCAATATCAATTCCTATGGAAAATGGTCTTGAAAGCCTTAACGCTTCCGTTGCTGGAAGTATAATAATGTATCAAATTTATTCAAGGAGTTAGTTTTATGTCAGGACATAGTAAATGGCACAATATTCAAGCAAGAAAGGGCAAAAGTGATGCTCAAAGGGGAAAAATATTCACAAAAATTGGAAGAGAAATTGCAGTTGTAGTTAAAACAGGTGGTGCAGATCCTGTTTCAAATTCTAAGCTAAGAGATGTTATTGCAAAGGCTAAACAAAACAATATGCCTAACGATTCTATTCAAAGAGCTATAAAAAAGGCAACTGGAGAGTTGTCTAATGTAAATTATGAAGAATGCACATATGAAGGTTATGGTGTTGGTGGTTCAGCTGTAATTGTTGAATGCTTAACAGATAATAAAAATAGGACTGCTGGTGATGTGCGTCATAGCTTTGATAAACATGGTGGAAGTTTAGGTGGAACTGGTTGTGTTTCATATTTATTTAAGAGAAAAGGAATTATTATTCTGGAAAAAAATGAAAAAATGAACAGCGATGATGTTTTAATGCAAGCTTTGGAAGCAGGAGCAAAAGATGTTGTAGAAGATGAAGATTCTTTTACAATAGAAACATCTCCTGAAGAATTAAATTCTGTTGTTGAAAGTTTAAAAAACAATGGGATTGAAGTGGGCGAATATAATGTTGAACTTGTTCCAGATATGTATGTTGAATTAGATGAAAATAAGCAAGTTCAATTTGAAAAAATGATTGATGCTCTTGAAGATTTAGATGATGTTCAAAATGTATATCATAATGTAAAGTAGGAAAAGAATTTGAGAATTTTAGGAATTGACCCTGGTTATGGCATTGTGGGCTATGGTGTAATTGAAAGTGATGGCTATAATTTAAAAGTTATTGATTATGGTGTTATAACTACGCCAAAAGAAGATAGTTTGCCAGTTAGATTAAATATTATAGCAGATTGCTTGACTGAACTTATTAAGTCTTTTAAGCCAGACCAAATTGCAATTGAAGAATTATTTTACTTTAAAAACCAAAAAACTATAATACCTGTTGCAGAAGCAAGAGGCGTTATAGTTCATATCTGTGGAAAACTTTGTGATAGTGTTTATGAATATACTCCACTTCAAGTAAAACAAGCTTTAACTGGACAAGGAAGAGCGGAAAAAGCTCAAATTCAATATATGGTAAAAACTCTTTTAGGGCTAGAAAAAATTCCAAAACCTGATGATGCTGCAGATGCTTTAGCTATTGCTATTTGTCATAGTCAAATAAATTATCAGTTAAATACAAATAAAATATAAGGGGACAAAATGATTTCTTTTTTAATTGGAACTATTGAAGAAAAATTAGAAAATTCAGTAGTAATTAATTGTAATGGAATAGGTTATGAAGTGTTAACTTCTACAGCTACTCTTTCAACACTTCCTTTAGCTGGTGAAGATTGTAAAATATATACTTATATGCAAGTTAGAGAAGATGGAATTAGCTTGTTTGGTTTTACTACAATAGATGAAAGAGAATTATTTTATAAGCTTATATCTGTTAGTGGGGTTGGGCCTAGAATGGCAGTAACAATATTGTCGGGTATGAATATATCAGATTTAATTGTAAGCATTTTAAAAGAAGATACCATAGCTTTATCAAGAATAAAGGGGCTAGGTAAAAAGACGGCGGAAAGAATTTGTTTAGAATTAAAAGATAAACTTACTCCTGTAGGCGATGTTTTAATTGAACAAAATGTTGTTTCAGTTGATGAAAATGTTTTAAATGATGCCTGTGAAGCTCTCATATCGTTAGGTCTTTCTAAAAACGAAGCTTTAAAACTTTCTAGACAAAATGCTAATGAAAACAGTACAGCAGAAGAAATCATTGCTAATGTTTTAAGGAATATGGGTAGGTAGATATGGAAAATAACAGATTTATATCTAGTTCAAAATCTTTGACAGATGCAGAAATAGAAAATTCTTTACGTCCTACTTCAATGCTTGAATATGTAGGACAAGAAAAGATTAAAGAAAAACTTAATATCTATATTCAAGCTGCAAAAAAGAGAAAAGAGTCTTTAGATCATGTTCTTTTATATGGACCTCCTGGACTTGGAAAAACAACGCTTTCTCACATAATTGCAAATGAACTTGGCAGTCAAATAAAAATTACATCAGGGCCAGCTATAGAACATGCTGCTGACCTTGCTGCAATTTTAACTAATTTACAAAGAAATGATGTTTTGTTTATTGATGAAATTCATAGATTAAATAAATCTGTAGAAGAAATTTTATATCCTGCTATGGAAGATTTTGCTTTAGATTTTATTGTTGGAAAAGGTCCTTCTGCTAAAAATATGAGATTAAAAATTCAACCTTTCACTCTTATTGGTGCTACAACAAGGGCCGGTATGTTAACAGGTCCGCTTAGAGACCGTTTTGGTGTGCTTTGTAGACTTGAATTATATAATGAAAATGAATTACAAGAAATTATTGAACGCTCTGCTAATGTTTTAAACATAAAAATTGAAAAAGATGCAAGTTTAGAAATTGCTAGACGTAGCAGGGGAACGCCTAGATTGGCTAATAGAATTTTAAAAAGAGTTCGTGATTATGCAGAAGTTTACGGAGATGGAATAGTAACTAAACCTTTAACAAACAAAGCACTTGAACTTTTAGAGATAGACAAACTTGGGTTAGATCATATTGATAGAAGAATTTTATTAAATATAATAAATAAATTTGGCGGCGGTCCTGTTGGCTTAGATACACTTGCATCAGCAACAGGGGAAGATGCAACAACTATTGAAGATGTTTATGAGCCATATTTAATTCAACTTGGCTTTATAGCAAGAACACCTAGGGGAAGAATTGCACTAAAGGGAGCATATGACCATTTGAATTTACCGCT
>CALVMK010000033.1 GCA_944345545.1 uncultured Clostridia bacterium
GCAAATGAACTTATTAAAGAAATACTTATATTTAATAAAAATGAAGTTGAAATTAAATTAAATTTCGATGATGAATTTGCTAATGTAATTGATTTTATAAAAAATAATGTTCAAGAAGAAGAAGTGAAAAGGTTTTTGATGAAATTAGAATAAATCAAAAAAAATTTTAACTTTTTTATGGTCCATAGTTGACAATGGCACCTGCTGCAATGGGCACTTTAGTTAGGCACTTTGAAGACACTGACACAAAACCTGAAGATTACGATTTAATAGTAACAGGAGATTTAGGAAAGTTAGGAAGTGAAATATTAATAGATTTAATGGAAGATAAGGGCTATAAATTAGGTATTAATTATTGTGATTGTGGACAAATGATTTATAGGAGAAAACAAGAAACTTTAATGGGGGGAAGTGGCTGTGGTTGTTCTGCTTCAGTATTAAATTCATATCTTATAAAAAAACTAAAAGATGGAACTTATAAAAAAATTTTATTTATGGCAACCGGAGCACTTTTAAGCACGACTATAGCACAACAAGGGGAAAGCGTTCCTGGAATTGCACATGCAATAGTTATCGAAGCAGAATAAAGTAAATTTGATTTTTTATGACAACATTTTCTTAATAAAAAAGTTGAATTTTTTTACTCCTTATGATAATATATTAAGTATGAATTTTTAAGGAGTTATGATGGCATCTTTTGATTTGAATAAAAAAATAGAAAAGCCTAAAAGAAAAATTACCTCAAAGACTGTTGGTATAATTATTTTAGTTTTATGTTCAATAACCTTTATAGCTCTTTTTACGGGATTAATTGAGTTTTTAAGATTTTTTCTTCTTGGCGTTATGGGGCTTTTTGCATATCCATTTTTTTTGACATTGTTTGTTGTTGGGCTTGCATTAGTTAATAATAAAAAATATGTACTAAGCAAAAAATATGTTGTATACATTTGTTTAGCTGTTGCAAGTTTGTTGGCAATAATAAATCTTGCAATTTTAGGAAAACCAAATATTAGTTTTTTTGAATATTTAGGATTATCATATAATTTTCAGTTAACTGCAGGTGGTATTCTTATTGGTATCATAGTTTCACCGTTTCTTTACTTAATAGGTCTTGCAGGAGCCTTAGTTGTTTTTTCAATAAGTTTAGTTGTTTTTATTGCTTTAATAGTTGATTATTTGCATTATGTTAAACATAACGCAAAGAATGTTTTAATTGAAAGTGCAAGAAAACGAGAAGAAAAGGAAAAACAACCTTTAAAACTTCAACCAATATTGGAAGAAGTTAAAATAGTACCTAAAGATGAAGAAGAAGTTAAGGAAAAAGAAGATTTTAATGTTTTTTTAAATGCACAAATTGAAGAAAATAAAGCTGAACTTTTAGCAAAACAAAAACTTGGGCTTGTTGAAGGGTATACGGCTTTAGAAGAAGAAAAAAAGGGTGAAATAAAAGAAAAATCTATTAGAGAACATCTTTTAACTCCACCCAAGATTGATATGAGTAAATATCATCATCCTGAAGATTACAATATAGCAACTAGAGATGAAATATCTGAAAATGTAAATCAGTTAAAAAAGAATGAAATTTTCTCTACACCAAATTTTTCAAATTCAATAAATAAGGAAGAAGATGTTAAGCCTATAATTGAAGAAAATGTTGCACATGCTGAAAATTTATTAAAATCTTCATTGCAAGAAGAAACTAAAGAAGAAAATTTCACTAATGAATTTAAACCGCAACAAGAAATAAAGAAACCAAAGCATGAAAGAAACTTTGTTCAATTTCAAATTGATGGCACAGAAAAGAAAAAACAACAGGAATTACCAAGAAATGTTTATAGAAAGCCTCCAACATATATAAAACCACCTCTTGATTTACTTGACACAGCAAGTGTAGACTTATCAACATTAAATGAAGATGTTGTAGGTAAGAGAGAAAAACTAGAAAATGTTTTGGAAACATTTAACATACCAGCCAAAGTTATAGGCGTTGTAGTTGGTCCCGCAGTTACTAGATATGAACTTGAAATGCCACCTGGTATAACTGTTAAAAAAGTTACTTCTCACGCAGATGATATTGCTTTGGCTTTAGCATCTAAGGGTGGCATTAGAATAGAAGCTCCAATTCCTGGTAAAAGTGCTGTTGGTATTGAAGTGCCAAATGTAAAAATTGCTACTGTTGGATTAAAAGAAGTTATAAATTCAAAAGAGTTTTACGGAAGCAAATCTCCACTTACATTTGCTTTGGGAAAGGATATAGCTGGAGCAATGAGAGTTTGTAATCTTTCAAAAATGCCACATCTTTTGGTTGCTGGTGCTACAAACTCAGGTAAAAGCGTTTGTTTAAATTGTATATTAATTAGCTTGCTTTATAAAACGTCACCTGAAGATTTAAGATTTATATTAATAGACCCTAAACGTGTTGAGTTTTCTATGTATAATGGTTTGCCACATTTAATGTTGCCAAATGTTATAACTGAAGCAGATAAAGCAATTAATGCTTTCAACTGGGCAATTAATGAAATGGAACGAAGATTTGGTTTATTCCAAGAAACAAGAACAAGAAATTTAGAAGAATATAATAATCTTCCAGAAGTTATTTCTGGCGAATTAAAAAAACTGCCTATGATAATTATAATGGTTGACGAGTTGGCTGACCTTATAATGTGTAATAAAAAAGAAATTGAAGAAAAAATTATGAGACTTGCTCAAAAAGCAAGGGCTGCAGGTATTCACTTAATTTTAGCAACTCAAAGACCTTCTGTAGATGTTATAACAGGAACAATAAAAGCAAACTTCCCATCAAGAATTGCCTTTGCAGTTACATCGTTCCCAGATAGTAAAACAATTCTTGACCAGGGCGGTGCAGAAAACTTTCTTGGGCGTGGAGATATGCTATATGCTCCTTTTGATGCTGCTGAACCTTCAAGAATACAAGGGGCTTATGTTTCTGGTGAAGAAGTTTATAAAGTTGTAGAGTTTGTTAAAGAAAATAACCCTAGCGAATTTGATGAAGAAATAGAAACAAAAATTTTGACTAGCCATAAAGCTGGAATAAACGCTGATGATGGTGAAGATAGCGCTGGCTATGACCCATTGTTACCACAAGCATTAAAAATGTTTATTCAAAATGGGCAAGCGTCTATTTCTGTAATTCAAAGAAGATTTTTAGTAGGCTACCCAAGGGCTGCTAGAATTGTTGACCAAATGGAAAAAGCAAACTATATTTCTCCACAAGACGGAAGTAAGCCTAGAAGTGTTTATTTAACAATGGAGCAGTTTGAACAAATTTTTGGAACTAATGTAGGATAAAATTATGGATAAAGAAGAACTTAAAACGAGAAAAGTATCTGCCTTTAATTTAGGTTGTGATAAAAACAGAGTGGATTTAGAACATGTGCTTTTTGCTTTAAAAGAATATGGTTTTACTTTAACAGAAAATATTGAAGATGCGGAAATCATATTTGTAAATACGTGTGCATTTATTGCACCTGCAAGAAAAGAAGCAATAGATGCAATTTTAACAGCAATAAACGAAAAAAAATATGGAAAAGCTGAAAAGGTTATAGTTGGTGGTTGCTTACCACAAAGAAATTTACAAGAACTTAAGCATGCTCTCCCAGAAGTTGACTATTTTTTAGATTATAAAAATAATTCTAATATCATAAATGTAATTGAAGAATTATATGATGTAAAAACAACAAAATTCAATTTTGCAGAACATAAAAGGGTTTTAACAAATCCATCTCATTATGCTTATTTAAAAATAGCAGACGGTTGTAATAATGCTTGTGCATATTGTGCTATACCAAGAATAAGGGGAAGGTTTCGTTCCACACCAATTGATGAACTTGTAAAAGAAGCAAAAGAGCTTAGTGTAAATGGTGTGAAAGAATTAATTTTAGTAGCACAAGATGTTTCAAGATATGGAACTGATATTGATTGTTCTTTGATAGACTTATTAAACGAGTTAGTAAAAATAAAAGGAATAGAGTGGATAAGATTGCACTATTTATATCCAGAGCTTGTTACAGACGAATTATTAGACTTTATAAAAAATCAACCAAAAATGTGTAAATATGTTGACATACCTTTGCAACATATTGATGATATAGTATTAAAAAATATGAATAGGAGATCAACAGAAAGTCAAATAATAGAGTTAATAGACAAGTTAAGAACAAAATATCCAGAAATAAGCATAAGAAGCACTTTTATTGTAGGTTTTCCTGGAGAAACTAGAAAACAATTTAAAAAACTTTGCAATTTTTTAAAGAAATATAAATTAGATAATGTAGGTTTTTTCCCATTTTTTAAAGAACCAAACACAAAAGCATTTTTTTATAAAAAGCAAGTACCTGAATTTATAAAAAAACGCCGTTTAAAGAAAATAGAAGACTTACAAGGCGATATTGCTATATTTAATAATATTTCTAGAATAGGTGAAGTACATAAGGCAATAATTGATTATTACGATGAAGAAAATAAATATTTTGTTGCTCGAACTGAATTTTGTTCGCCAAATGTTGATTTTTGTGTTATAATTAGTGGTGATGTTAAAGTGGGTGAATTTTATAACATAGAAATTACTGATTTGTCTGAACTAGGATATAAAGGAGAAGTTAAATGAATTTGCCAAATAAAATAACATTGACAAGAATAATTTTAATTCCAATTATGGTCTTTTTATATCTTGCAACATTTATTCCATATGGGAAATTAATAGCACTAGCTGTTTTCATTTTAGCTGCATGCACAGATTTTTTAGATGGTATGATTGCAAGAAAAAATGGCTTGGTTACAGATTTAGGTAAATTTTTAGATCCAATTGCTGATAAATTGTTAACAACAAGTGCATTATTATTAGTTGTATGTGACTTAACTTTACCAAGTCCTTATGGTGTTATTATTGCAATAATAATTCTTGGTAGGGAATTAATTATAAGTGCTTTTAGACAAGTTGCTGCAACTAAAAATGTTGTTATGGCTGCAGATAAATGGGGAAAAATAAAAACAATTTTTCAAGATATCGCTTTGCCTTGCTTGTTCTTTTTAAGTTTAATTTATAGTGAAGGTTGGTTTACTGAAAATTTTGTTAATGTTTATGAAATTATTTGTTATTGTTTAATAGGAATTGCAACAATATTAACTATCATATCTGGCATGAACTATTTAATAAAAAACTGGAATGTTGTAAAAGAGGATAAAGGAGAATAAAATGGAAGATAGAAGAAAAAATTTAGAGCAAGCAATACTTCAAATTGAAAAAGATTTTGGCAAAGGTGCCATCATGAAATTAGGGGACACAGCAAAAGAAAACATAGAAGTAATATCTACAGGTTGTTTAACTTTAGATGCTGCTTTAGGAATTGGTGGTGTGCCAAGAGGCAGAATTATAGAAATATACGGGCCAGAATCTTCTGGTAAAACAACAGTTTCACTTCATATCATAGCAGAGGCGCAAAAACTTGGTGGCACAGCAGCGTTTATAGATGCAGAACATGCTCTTGACCCTGTTTATGCTTCAAAATTAGGTGTAAAAATAGATGACTTATATGTTTCTCAACCAGACAATGGTGAACAGGCACTCGATATTTGCGACACTTTAGTTAGAAATGGAGCAGTTGATATTGTTGTTGTAGATTCAGTTGCTGCTTTAACTCCAAAGGCTGAAATAGAAGGTGAAATGGGCGAAAATCATGTAGGTTTGCAAGCTCGTCTTATGAGTCAAGCATTGAGAAAATTGGCTGGAATTACAAATAAAAGTAAAACATGTGTGATATTCATTAATCAATTAAGAGATAAAATTGGTATTGTTTATGGTAGCCCAGAAGTAACAACAGGTGGTAAAGCGTTAAAATTTTATGCTAGTATAAGATTAGATGTAAGAAAGGGTGAAGCAATAAAAGACGGTGCTAACATAGTTGGATATAAAACAAAAGTTAAGGTCGTTAAAAACAAGCTAGCACCACCATTTAAAGTTGCAACTTTTGATATGATATTTGGACAAGGTATTTCTAAAACAAGTTGTGTTTTAGATTTGGCTTTGGAATTTAATTTAATTCAAAAAACTGGTTCTTGGTTTTCATTTAATGGCGAAAAAATTGGGCAAGGTAGGGAAAACGCAAAGAAATATATTGAAGAAAATCCAGAAGTTTATGATGATTTAGTAAAAACAATCAAGGAACTTTTAAAAACTTCTTCAGACATGGTTATAGGTTCTGATCAAGACGAATAATCTAAGCTTAAATACCATTTATTATCTTTTTCGTATATGGCAACGAGTTCAATTTCGTTGCCTTTTTCACATGTATCTTCGCCAGTAACAAAGTTTTTTATTGAAGTTATAATATAATATTTGGCTCTTTCGCCATTTTTCAACTTGTCGGTTATTTCTATTTTACCATTTTTATTTTCAATAGTTTGCAAAACAACACTTTTATTATCAGCGACCTTGTAAATTTCATAGGTTAAAAAGCTTTGTGCATCAAACCACAAATAAGTATTACCGCTACCATCAACGCTTCCAAAAATTTTAGCGGGGAGTATATTTAAGTATGTTTCTGACTCTTCTTTAGGGAGATTGAATTTAGAAAATATTTCTTTAATTTTATATTTTTCTGGAACTAAGCTATTAGCTTTTACTAACCTATGATTGTTTTCAAGTTCTAAACTATCTAAGTCAACTTCTTCTACAGAAGTTGGTTTTAAAAATTTATCAGGTGTTTTTTCGCTGTAAATTTTGCTAAAATATTGTTTTGCCATTTCTGTTGGAATTCCACCGCCAACAGTTGAAATTACACTATTATCCATATTTCCTATCCAAGCTCCAAAAACATCTTCAGCCGTATATGAAATATTGTAAGCATCAGTATTTCCCTTTGCAGTTCCAACTGTACCAGTTTTTGATGCAATGTCAAATTTGAAATTTGCTAATTTTTTAGCAGTACCTGTTTTAGCACTTGTTTTCAACATGTCAGTTACAAGATATGCCGTGTCTTGTCTAAAAACCTGTTTAGAAGATATATTTGATTTGTATACTATTTTTCCTTTATTATCTGTAATGTAATTTATAAATTGCGGTTTTGAGTACTTTCCACCATTAGCTAAACTTGTGTAAGCACCTGCAAGGGTAGCTAAATTTGTCCCATAAGTCATTCCACCTAAACAAATTGCATAATTGTTATCTAAACTGTCTAATTCAATTCCTAATTTTGAAATATAATTTTTCATTTTTTCTAGTCCAACATAGGAACCAATCTTTATAGTTGGCACATTTAAAGACCTTGATAAGCATTCTCTAACAGAAACATATCCGTTATAATTTCCGCCTACATTTTTAGGTGAATAACCATCAATGTTAATAGGCTCGTCTAAAATTTGTGTTGCAGGAGCGACAATATCTTCATTAATTGCAGGAGCATAAACCAAAATAGGTTTTATTGCTGAACCTGGTTGACGTTTTTGTTCTAAAATTCTGTAAGCGCTGTTTCCAGCAAAAGCTTCAACTACACCAGTTTTGCTATTTAAGCTTATTAAAGCACAATCATTTTCTGGCTTTAAATTTTCAAAAGTGCTGTTTAAAGCTTCTTGTTTAGTTGGATTTTGAAATGTATAAATTTTATATCCTGCAAGAGCTAATTGTTTAGCAGGCAATTTTAATATTTTTGATGCTTCTAAAATTGCATTTTCTGAGTATGAATTAATTTTATTTGTGTTTTCATAATTTAGTGTTAAAGAAAGCGGTTTATTTATATTTTCGCTATATGTTTGACTATTAATTTTGTTGTCTTTTAACATTTCACTCAAAACCAAGTTTCTTCTTTTTAAACATCTTTCTGGATTAGAAACAGGGGAATAGTAGCTTGGAGATTTTATCAAACCAGCCAGTGTACAAGCTTCGTTTAAGGTGAGTTTTGATGCAGGTTTAGAAAAATAATGTTCTGTTGCACTTTCAATGCCATATGTATTGTCGCCAAAATAAATAATGTTTAAATAAAATTCTAAAATTTCTTCTTTAGTACATTTTTTTTCAAGTTCAAGAGCTAAAAATATTTCATTAATTTTTCTAGAAAAAGTTTTTTGACTGCTTAGATGTGTATTTTTTATTAGCTGTTGAGAAATTGTTGATGCGCCCTCTTTTAATTTCATGTTTTTTATGTTAGTAAGCATAGCTTTAACCATGCGTTTATAGTTAACACCATTATGTTTATAAAAATCTTTATCTTCAATAGAAATAAATGCTTCTTTAACATAAGATGGTAAACTTGAAAGTTTAATTTTTTTATCTGAAATTGTATTTTCTTCTTTAATTAAAACATTGTTAACATTATAAACTTGAATACTTAAAGTGTTTTCTGCAATTTTTTCTGTTGAAAAACTAACTTTACTTACTGTTAAATTATAAATTACAAAACCGCCAAAAAATAACCCCACAGAAAAGGAAATAATCAAAAAAGTTATTAAACTTATTTTTAAAACTTTCTTCATTCCAAAGTATTATTCCATTTATTACAATATTTATAC
This sequence comes from uncultured Clostridia bacterium, assembly GCA_944345545.1. Lineage (GTDB taxonomy): Bacteria > Bacillota > Clostridia > Christensenellales > UBA1242 > Caccopulliclostridium. The sequence goes on from CALVMK010000033.1 coordinate 8,524, forward strand.
TATAAATGCCTTTTTTAGTTTTCAAAAGATTTTATTTGATTTTTTGTCGAAATGTTGTATAATAAAAAGTATTATTTTAATATAGAAGAGAGTTATGGAAAAAAAATATTATATAACAACTTATGGTTGTCAATTAAATGTTCATGAATCAGAAAAATTAGCCGGTGTTTTAAAACAACGTGGTTTTTTGCCTGCTACAAAACTCGAAGATGCAGATGTAATAGTTTTTAATACATGTGCAATTAGGGAAGGTGCAGAAGATAGAGTTTTTGGAAATGTTGGTGCTTTAAAAAAATTAAAGAAAGAGCATAAAGATAAGATAATTGCTGTTTGTGGGTGTATGACTCAGCAAAAAGCTAAAGCAGAGAAACTTTACAAGATTTTTCCTTTTATTGACATTATTTTTGGTACAAGTAACATTTATAAATTTGAAGATTTTTTAGATAAAAAAACAAAAAGACTTTTAGCTTATGACGAAGCATTTAATCTAGAAGGTGAAAAAATGCCTTTTTATAGAACTAGCGGAGAAAATGCTTGGGTAAATATTATGCAAGGTTGCAACAATTTTTGCACTTATTGTATCGTTCCTTATGTAAGAGGAAGAGAACGTAGTAGACCTAGCGAAGATATAATAAACGAAGTAGAAAACGCTGTTAAAGAAGGCTACAAACTTATTACTCTTTTAGGACAAAATGTTAATAGTTATGGCAAAGATTGTGGTGAAATAAGTTTTTCTCAATTATTAAAAAAAGTGGCGGAAATTAATGGTGATTTTAAAATTGCATTTATGACTTCTCATCCAAAAGACCTTACAAGTGATGTAATTGATGTTATAGCTAGTAACGATAAATTTTTAAAAGAAATTCATTTACCTGTGCAAAGTGGTAGTAATAAAATTTTAGAAAGAATGAACAGAAAATACACTGTTGAGAAGTATTTATCAATAATTGATGAAATTAAATCTAAAATTCCAAATGTTAGGATAACAACAGACATAATTGTGGGCTTTCCAGGTGAGTCCGAACAAGATTTTGAAGAAACTTGTAATCTAGTAAAAAAAGTAAAATATGATGGAATTTTTGCTTTTATGTATTCAGTTCGTGAAGGAACTGTTGCTGAAAAAATGGACGGTCAAATATCTTTTGATGTAAAAAATAGAAGAGTTAACAAAATTTTAGAACTAGAAAAAGAAATTAAAAAGGAAAAAGCAAATGGAAATAATTGATAGAGAAAAACTATCTCCAATGATGAAACACTATTTAGATGTAAAAGATAAGTATAGCAATGTAATAATATTTTATAGACTGGGTGATTTTTATGAATTTTTCTTTGATGATGCTATAGAAATGTCTAGCGTTTTAGATTTATCTTTAACAGGCAAAGACTGTGGAAACAATCAACGTGCACCAATGTGTGGAATACCATATCACGCTGCAGAAGGTTACATAGCAAAACTAATGAAACTTGGTTATTCTATTGGAATTTGTGAACAGTTATCAGAACCAAAAGCTGGTAAAATAGTTGAAAGAGATGTTATAAGAATTGTAACTCCTGGAACAGTAACAGAAGACAGCATGTTAGATGAAAAATCTAATAACTATATTGCTTGCGTAACCTTTAACAACAATGATGGTTTTGGTGTTGCAATAGCTGATGTTACCACAGGGGAGTTTAATATTGTTGATTGTAAAAATTTAAACGATTTAGATAACATTTTAACAAGAACAGTTCCAGCGGAAATTATTGCAGATGAATTTTCTTTAAAATATTCTTTAGAATTAACTTGTGTTAAGCTAGGGATAGTTCCTAGGTTTAAAAAATATTTAGATTGGGCATTTGTTGAGCCTAGAATAAGTGAAAATCTAAGAAAACAATTTTCAGAAAATGTTTACACTGTATATGAATTAAAAGGGAAAGATGCTGTATGCTCGGCAGCAGGAGCTTTACTTGAATATTTAAACGAAACTGAAAAAGTTGCACTTCCTCACATTACAAAGATGAAGTGGCTTAATGTTTCTGAATATTTAATAATAGATGCAAACACAAGAAGAAATCTTGAAATTGTAGAAACAATGCGTGATAGAAGAAGAAAAGGTTCACTTCTTTCTCTTTTAGACAACACAGCAACAAGCATGGGAGCACGAAAATTAAAAAATTGGGTTGAACAGCCATTAAAAGATTGGAAGAAAATCAATTATAGGTTAAACACTATTGAAGAGCTTAACAGCAAAGTTATTCTGCGAGATGCATTAAGAATAAAGCTAAAAGAGTTTAGCGATGTTGAAAGAATAACTGGAAAGGTTGCAATGAATAGAATAATGCCAAGAGATATGGGAAATTTAAGAAAATCTTTTAAAGTTCTTCCAGAAATCAAAACATTACTTGTAACATCTGGTTATGAAAATTTGCAAAATTTAGGCGATAAATTGCCAGATTTTAGTCAAATTTGCGATGTGCTTGAAAGAGCAATAGTAGATGAAAATATTCCTTTAAATGTTAAAGATGGAGGAGTGTTTAAATCTAATTACACACCAGAGCTTGAAAACCTAAAAAATCTTTTGTCTAAAACGCAAACATATATTGACGAGTTAGAAAGCAAAGAAAAAGAAATAACTGGCATAAAAAATCTAAGAGTTATAAACAACAGAGTTTTTGGATATTTAATTGAAGTTACAAAATCTATGTTGGACAAAGTGCCAATTAGATACACTAGAAGGCAGACAACAGCAAACGCTGAACGTTTTACAACAGTAGAATTAAAAGAGCTTGAAGAAAAAATATTAAATGCTGGTGGAGAAATAGAAAGATTAGAGCAAAGACTTTATGAAGAATTGGTTGAATTATTAAAGTCAAATATTGAAGAGCTTTTAACTCTTGCAGATGTGTTGTCCGAAGTTGACTGTTTATTATCATTATCTACTTTAGCTGTAAGGAATAATTATGTTAAACCAGTTATAAATAACAGAGTAAAGTGTATTAAAATTGATGAAGGTAGGCACCCTGTTATTGAGGATATTTTAAAGAATGAACAATTTATAAGCAACGATACCTTCTTGAATAATACAACTGATAAAACAATGATCATCACAGGTCCAAACATGGCAGGAAAAAGCACTTATATGAGACAAGTTGCATTGATAACCTTAATGGCTCACATAGGAAGTTATGTGCCTGCTAAAAGTGCAGAAATTTGCATAACAGATAGAATTTTTACTAGAGTGGGAGCTAGTGATGACCTTGCATTTGGACAAAGCACTTTTATGGTAGAAATGTCAGAAACAGCAAATATTTTGGCAAATGCAACAGAAAACAGTTTGGTAATTCTTGATGAAATAGGAAGAGGAACATCAACTTTTGATGGGTTGAGCATAGCATGGTCAGTGGTTGAGTATCTTTCAAAAAACATGAAATGTAAAACACTATTTGCAACTCATTATCACGAACTTACCGAACTTGAAGGAAATTTAGAAGGGGTAAAAAATTATAAAATTAATGTTAAAGAAATTAACGGAAGTATTGTTTTTTTAAGAAAAGTTGTAAGGGGTGGAGCAAACAAAAGTTTTGGAATTGAAGTAGCTAGTCTTGCTGGTCTTCCAAAAGAAGTAATAAAGAGAGCAAAAGAAATAAGTAAAACCTTAGAGCAAACAGACTTAAATAAGAATATTTTTAAAGAAATAGAAGCAAGCCCTGAACAAGAGAAAAGAAACAAAAATGTTACTGAAATAATGGGAATACTTTCAGATTTAAACATTGAAAAAATGACTCCGCTTAGTGCGTTTGAAATTTTAAATGATTTAATAACAAAATCAAAAGGATAAATTCATGAGCAAGATAAACATATTAGACAAGTTTGTAAGTAATAGAATAGCTGCAGGCGAGGTTGTTGAAAAACCTTCTTCTGTTGTGAAAGAATTAATTGAAAACAGTATTGATGCGGGTGCTGATAGAATACTAATAGAAATTGAAGATGGTGGAATAAAAACAATTTCAATTTTAGATAATGGCTCAGGCATAGAAAAAGAAGATTTAAAATTAGCCTTTATGCCACATGCTACAAGCAAAATTAAAATAGTTGAAGATTTAGATAGCATAGACACTCTTGGTTTTAGAGGAGAAGCATTAGCAAGCATAGCATCAGTTTCTCAAGTAGAAATTTCAACAAAAACTGCTAATTGTGAACTTGGCTCTACGCTTAAAATAGATGGCGGAAATTTTGGTGAAATTGGTGAAATTGCAATGAATACTGGAACCAAAATGATAGTTAAAAATTTGTTTTATAATACTCCTGCAAGAAGAAAATTTTTAAGAAAAAACAAAACTGAAGAAGGCGACATTACCGACCTTGTTGAAAAAATAATTTTAGCTAATCCAACATTGCAAATTAGATATATAATTGATGGCAAAATTAAGTATGACACAGCTGGTAGTGGTTTATATGCAAATATATATACAATATATGGTAAAGAAACTATTGATAATTTGTTAGAAATAAATTTTGAAAGAGATGGTTACAGGCTAACTGGCTACATTGGAAAACCAGAAATATGTAAAGCAAATAGAACTTATCAAACATTAATAGTAAATAACAGAGTTGTTAAAAATTCTTTTATATCTAATTCCATACAAGAAGTTTATCAAAATTTTTTAATGAAAAACAAATTTCCATTTTTTGTATTAAACTTAAGTCTTCCTTACGATAGTGTTGATGTTAATGTTCACCCTAGCAAGCTAGAAGTTAAGTTTGAAAATTTTGGTTTTATAAGAACGCTTTTTACAAATGCAGTATACTCTGCATTAATGAATGCAAATTATACACGAAATGTCGAAGAAAATAAAAAAGAAGAAAATGAAAATTTTCTAAATAAAATAGAAAGCGACAAATATATAAAAAATGAAAATGATAAAATTTTAGAAAATGAAGGTAAAAGCTTTAATTACGAACAAAGTAATTTTAAGTCAAATTTTGATTTAAAAGAAGTTAGTTTAAATGTAAATAAATCTTTAGATATTAAACCATTAAAAATAGAAGCTAATTCAGAAGAAAGCAGGCTTACCGAATTTATTTTAAACACAAAAGCTAAATCTCCTTTTGAAATGTTACAAGTTCAAGAAACTATAGAAGATATAACTCCAAAAGCCAAAATTATAGGAGTGTTATTTAAAACTTATATTTTGGTGGAAAAAGATGATAATTTGTTTATGATAGACCAGCATGCAGCTCATGAGCGTGCACTTTATGATAAATTTTCAAAAAGTGTTGAAGAAAGTGATGTTGTTAAACAAGGGTTAATTCATCCATATACTTTAAAACTAAATTCCATTGAATATGATTTTATAAAAAGAAATATAAGTGAATTATGTAGTGTAGGTTTTGAATTAATTGATGATGGAGATAATGAGATAAGTATAACGGCAATTCCTTATGTGCTTACTTATGATAAGTTGCCAGAATATTTCAATTATTTTTTAAGCAATCTTCAAGATTTTTCTTCTAAGGGTAAAGATTATTTTAAAACGGGTTTAATGCAACATGCATGTAAAATGGCAATTAAAAGCGGACAAGTTCTTTCTTTAAATGAAATAGAAAAATTGATAGAAGAATTAGAAAAACATGTTCTTTTGTGTCCGCATGGCAGACCAGTTGTTATTAAAATTAAAAAATCTCAAATAGAAAAATGGTTTAAAAGAATTGTATGATTAAAGATGTGATAATTATAACAGGTCCAACAGCTGTTGGGAAAAGTGATATTGCAGTTGAAATAGCAAAAAAAGTTAATGGCGAAATTATTTCTGCCGATTCTATGCAAATTTACAAAGGATTAGACATTGGCTCTGGAAAAATAACAAAAGAAGAAATGCAAGGAGTTGTGCATCATCTATTAGATATTTTAAATTTTGATGAAACTTACAGTGTTGCACAATTTTGCGAAGATTGCAAAAAAATTATTAAAGAGATAATGTTAAAGGGTAAAGTTCCAATAATTGTAGGTGGAACTGGTCTTTATGTGAAAGCACTTGTTAATAATTATAATTATTTTGGTGTTCAAAGAAATGATGAATTAAGAAAAAAATTGGAAATGTTTGCTGAAGAAAAAGGCTTAAGTCAATTATACGAAATGTTAAAAAAACTTTCACCAAAAATGGCAATGAATATTTCTGCGAATGATAAAAAAAGAATTATTCGTGCTCTTGAAATATGCAAAAGCAAGCAAATTGAACATAAAATAAACAGCTTTCAATATTCTTATAAAATTTTTGCATTAAATCTTGAAAGAAGTGAATTATATGAACGCATAAATTTAAGGGTAGATAAAATGATTAAAGCGGGGCTTTTAAATGAAGTTAAAAGTCTTGTAAAAAATGGTTTTTCAAAGGAAATGCAGTCTGCTAAAGGAATTGGATATGCTGAAATTTTAAACTATTTTGATGGCTTGTGTTCATTAGAAGAAGCAATAGGTAAAATAAAGCAACATTCAAGAAACTATGCGAAAAGGCAATTAACACTATTAAGAGCAATTAATCCTATTTGGGTTGAAGTTAGTGATAAAAACAATGCTATAAATTATATTTTAAAAGAGGTAGAATTTAATGGACATAATTAAAGATTGTGAAGAAAATTTAAAAGATATATTTAACTACTATGATGACATAGCACTTTTTAACACTGAAAAAGTTTTAAATGCTTTTCAAAGTTGCAACGTTGCTGGTAGACATTTTTTTGGCTCAACTGGTTATGGATATGGTGATGAGGGCAGAGATAAACTTTGTGAAGTGTTTGCAAAATCTTTTGGAGCAGAAAAAGCTTTAGTTTCTCCATTAATAACTTGTGGCTCTCATGCACTCAACATAGCATTGTTTGGTTTACTTCGTCCTAATGACACAATCTTTTCTATTACTGGCGACCCCTATGACACTTTAGGTGAAGTTGTTTATAGTAAAAGCGGACTTGGTAGTCTTCCAGATTTTAATATTAAATTTGATAAAATAGAATTAAAAGATGGAGAAATAGATTATGAAAATGCACTTAGATTTATAGAAAAGAACAAACCCAAAGTTGTTTATGTTCAAAGGTCTAGGGGATATTCAATTCGTGATGCTTTGAGTGTTGATAAAATGGAAAAAATATTTCAAAAAATAAAGCAAATTTCACCTAAAAGTTTTATTTTTGTGGATAATTGTTATGGAGAGTTTGTTGAAAAGCGTGAACCAACTGAAGTTGGGGCAGATGTTATTGTTGGTTCTTTAATTAAAAATGCAGGTGGCTCACTTGCACCTACAGGTGCTTACATGGCGGGAACAAATGAAGCAATAACACTTATTGCAAATAGGTTTACAAGTGCATCTTTAGGAGCAGAAGTTGGCTCGTACGAAATAGGTTATAGGCTATTTTTTCAAGGTTTATTTGTTGCGCCACATGTTGTTGTTGGAGCAATAAAAGGCATGTATTTAATTGGGGAGATTATGACTAAACTAGGTTATAATGTAATGCCAAAATCTAATCAAAAAAGTTATGATATTATCAAATCTATAGAATTTAAAACAGAAAAAGACCTTATAAATTTTGTTCAAACTATTCAAAAATTTTCTCCTGTAGATAGCAATGTTTTACCAGAGCCATGGGAAATGCCAGGCTATACAGATAAAGTTATAATGGCTGCAGGAACATTTGTTGGAGGGGCATCAATAGAGCTCAGTGCAGATTGTCCTGTAAAAGCTCCGTACTGGGTTTATTTGCAAGGTGGAATAACATATGAACATTGTAAGATAGTTGGAAAAGAATTGTATAAATTGTTTTGTAAATAGTTTTTAATTAAAAAAATATTTTAGATACTTAAAATGTTATGCCAATAAATCATTTTAAAAATCCAAAAATTTGATAAAAAATCTAAGAGAAAATAATAAAAAATTTTTAAAAAACATATTTATTTTGCTTGACAAAAATGCGGGGGGGGGTAAAATTACCCTGTTAAAAAATAAAATATAATATTTATAGTTTTTAATGATATTAATTATTTATTTTATTATAA
>CALVMK010000034.1 GCA_944345545.1 uncultured Clostridia bacterium
AGATATTGAAGAAAATTCAAATTATGTAATAAAAGTTAAAGCATTGGGTGATGGTGAAAAATTTGCGGATAGTGAAGAAGCAACATTAAGCGGTTATAGGCAAGATTTAGAACAAGCATATTATGAAAAAATTCAAGAAAATATCTATAAATTTTTTGAAACTTACAAATTTAATGGTAAATTTTTAACAGTAGTTGAAAAAATTTTAAATGTTGATTATGTTGATAATAAATTTTCAGTTTTAATTCAATCTAAATTAGAAGGGCAAACTGAAGAGTATTTAACAGAATTTAAAAATGTATCTTTTGATTTAACTGGAATTTATGAACCAGAAGAAATAACATTAAAAACAATGGCAGAAGCTTCAAATAAAATTCATGATGTGGAATTAAGAAAAATTAGTTATTTGTCTGAGGCAAGCAAATATTATGGATTAGGGGAATCTTGCTATGAAAAATTAATTAGTGATTCGCATTTAACTGGGTCTTTTAAAGAATACCTTAATGCTGGTTACACAGCTACAAAACTTTATTCTGAAGTTACAAATGGAACGATGCCAGACAATTTTATAGTTAATACCTGTGTAAAATTACAAAAAGGTGATGAAATAAAAGTTGTAACAATACATAACTTAGTTTCACAAAAATATAACCCATCATTATCATTTAAAGGATATGTTAATTCATATATAAATGGAACTGCTGAAGAAGTTAAAATAGAAGAAATATATTATAGCGAAAAAAGTAACGCTTCTTCTTTATGGCAATCTGCAAATGATAAATATGAAAATATTCAAGAGAATGTGGAAAATATTTTAAGCAGTCAACATTATGAAACACAGTATGCAACAATATCTGGAAAACAAGTTAAGTTAACTTTTCCAACACAATCCTATTCACCCGAATTATAAGATAGCAATAATTGCTATCTTTTTTGTTTTAAAATTATAAATAATGCTTGATATATTTATAAGAAATTGTTAAAATAATGTTAATGAAAAGGTTTTTTAAAGCAATTTTAGTGTGTTTTTTGGTAGTAGTTTCTGCATTTTCTACTGGCTGTTTTTATATACCTGGGTTTTCAGGTGATGGTGGAAGTTTGTTGTTCCCATCTGGAACTGTATCTGGTTACAAAGTTTGTTATAAACCAGAAGCTTATGAGTTTGGCAAGCCTTTTGAAACCTTTAGTGATAACCTAATTGAAAAACTTTATTCATATTTTACATTTGGTAATATTGAAAACATTGATGATGTTACAGATGATGATTGGAATGAAGTATTGTTATTGGATAGAATTAGATATCAACCTGTGTTTATAACTCAAGATGGAATAGAAAAATTTTCTTACATAGAAGATTCATGGAATTGGAGCTTTGGTAAAAATATTGAAAATTTCAGTTCATATCTTAACAATAATGAAAACAGTATTGAAAAAACTAGTGAAAACTTAATTTATGTTATTTCTCACTATAAAACATTAGAAACGAATATAACAGATAACATTATAAAAAGCATCTATTCAACAGTGTTAGAGTATAACATTTATGAAATTGTGTTAGGAAGAACACCAACTGCGCCTATAGTTGAAATTTCTGACACCGCAACAACAGTTTTAGATTCTGTTAAAGTTACATTAAACGGTATAGTTGTAACTGGTGGTGATGATGCCAATAGAGATTCTATAATGGACGAAATAAGAGAAGAATTTTCAAGGTATGGCACTTATGTTGGTTTTTCTGACAGAGATAAAGAAAAACTTGCAAATTATATTTTAACTACTGTTATTGGCGACCAAATTGTAGGTAACACAGAGTTTAATAAAAATAATGAATATCAAAATGTAGTAAAAAAATTTATTGAAGAATCTAACCCTACAACTCAATTAGCTATGCAAGACACAACTAGCATTAGAGATTTCTTTGACCCATATCCAGCTAGTAAAATTAAAGATTTTAACAGCACAGCTTTTTATATAAATGGTGGAATTGGCGAAAGTGGAGAGTCTGCTGACAATGCTTTTGATCATATTCCTTCTGCAGAATATCAAAGTTTTGTTATAATGCCAGAACAAGATGGTATTCAATTTAGTTCAATTTGGCTTGCTTTTGAATCACAAATTCCCATTGATGCAGTTTTGCGCGTAAGATATTACAATGCAGAAACAGGAACATTATTTGAAACTGCAAAACAAAATATAACTATGGCAGGTAGTCCATTTGATGCTTCTAAAGATATTATAATCATGGATTTAGTTTATAGTGAAATTTCTGATACAGAACTTGATACGTCTGTTGATATGGAATTAGATATTTTTGATAATGAACTAGATGATGGAATTTTAAAAGCAGATGAAATTGATGGCAAAATTATTTCTGGTGAACTTGCAAATTATTATAATATTATTGATTCAGATAGTGGTTTTGGGGCTATTGGTGTTTTAAATCACAATAAAATACCATTTTCATATATGGAAATTGTTATTGATGTTGTCAAAGACCCAACTACACCTAAAGCTACATATCCTTTTAAAATGGGAATTGTTGGAATATTTCCAACAGCGGAGTAAATTATGGGTTTTTTTGATAAAATATTAAAAGGTTTAGGATTTGAAGGGCAAAATAACACTACTGTGAAGGTTGAAAAAAAAGAAGTAAAAAGAAAGGCTGGGGAATTCAATTTAGAAGATGACAAGGAAGAAATTATTGAAGAAATGAAGCCTAAATCTCAAGAAGAAGTTGCAAAAGTTGTAGATTATATTAAAAAGGAAGGTTGTGTTATAGCTAATCTTTCTAATTTTGAAGATAGTAATTTTTACACTGCACTAAGTTTTTTATCTGGTGCAGTTTACGCATTTGGCGGACAAGTTTATAAATTAGATGATTCACGATATAAATTGGTGGTTTAATGAAAAAAAAACAAAAAAAATTTTTTTACCAGATATGAAAACGGACACAAAGCTATTGGAATAATATTTTGTGTTTTGTTTTGGGATATATTTGCAAAGGTTATAACAGATGGTCTTTCAGTTGAAGTTTGGCCAGGTTTTTTCAATTTTGTGTCTGTTCACAACACTGGCGGGGCTTGGAGTATTTTAAATCAGCACACTTGGTTATTAATCGTTTTAACGTTAATATTTTTAGTAGTTTTTTTAATTTTTAATTATTTTTTTAAACAAAAAACAATGTTATACGTTATTGGGTTTTCACTTGTTTTTGGCGGTGCTATTGGTAATTTGATTGATAGGCTTTTTTTAGGATATGTAAGAGATTTTATAAGCCTTGATTTTATTAGTAATTTTCCAGTTTTTAATATTGCTGATATGTGTTTATGTGCAGGTGTTATTATTTTGTGTGTATTTTTCTTATTTGTTACTCCACAATTAAATAAGAAAACAATAAAATTGAATAAAAATTTTAAAATTTCTAAAGCTATAAAACTTTACAAAAAGGGAAGTCTATGATTTTTAAAGCTGAAAGCATAGATAAAGATAAGAGATTAGATATATTTCTGTTAGAAAAATTAAAAGAGTTTTCTCGTTCTCATATAAAAAATTTAATTGACGGCGGGAAAATTTTATTAAACGGGAAAAAAGTAAAAGCTGGTGAAAAATTAAGTAAAGACGACTTAATTGAAATTGAAGAAATAAAACCAATAGAAGTTCAAACTAAACCAGAAGATATACCTATTGAAATTGTCTATGAAGATGAAGACTTGGCAGTTGTAAATAAACCGCAAGGAATGGTGGTTCATGCAGGAGCTGGAAATATTAATGGAACCCTTGTAAATGCTTTGCTTTTTAAATTAAAAAATTTAAGCGGTATTAATGGAAAACTTCGTCCGGGAATAGTTCATAGATTAGATAAAAATACATCAGGTTTGCTATTAATTGCTAAAAATGATTTCGCTCATAACAGTTTGGCTAAGCAAATTTCTGAAAAAACATGTAAACGCAATTATATTGCTTTATTGCAAGGTAATCTAAATCAAGACAGTGGCACAATTATAACTAATATAGCAAGAGATAAAAAGCATAGAACGTTAATGAGTGTTTGTCCAGAAAATGAAGGAAAAATAGCAATAACTGACTATAAAGTGCTAAAACATTATAATGGTTATACACTAGTGGAATTTAGTTTAAAAACGGGAAGAACACACCAAATTAGAGTTCATGCTTCTAGGGTCCTTCATAGACCAATTGTGGGAGACAAGGAATATAACCCTAGCACTAAAATTGACGGCCAACTTCTTCATGCATATAAAATTGAGTTTTCTCAACCAAGAACAAACAAAAGAATTGAAATATCAATATCTTTACCAAAATATTTTGAAGATATCTTAAAAAAATTAGAAAAAAAATAGTAGACATTTAGCATTTTTGAATATATAATATTAAGGTTAAAAGGAGTGAAATATGGCAACAAATAATAATGGCAATAGTAAAAATACAAAAACTCAAAAGAGAACTGTTTCTGTTAGATGGGTTTTAAATATGCTATCTTTTGTGGCACTTGTAATTGTTGGAGTTTGTCTGTTATTGCAAGTTATTTTCAATGCAATAGATGCAAATGGTCTTGCTAACGCTACTAATGCTATGAGAACTATTGGCGAATGTATTGCTTACTGCGTGATTGCTGTTTATGCATTTTTCTTTGTTAAAAACAAAAAGAAACCAATCTGGGCAGTTTTATATGCAATTGCTCTTACTGCAATATTAATTTTAATTATATTTAGATAATGGCAAAAAAAATAATATTTATGGCTATGATTGTTCTACTTGCACTGGGCTTTGCGTGTTTATTTTTAAAGCTTGCAAGCCCAGTGTTTAACTATGTAGACATACTTTTTTTAGCAATGTTTTGTGCAACATTTTCAGTTTATCAAATTATAAGATATGTTGAACTAAGAAAACAAATAGAATATGATTATCCAGCATTTCTTGCGCAATTATATTCAAATGGGTTGCTTACGAAAAATCAAGTGGAAAGTGTGGACAAGACATTTTACAAGCAACATCAAAGAAGATATTTGTCATTAAAACTTGTAAACTTAGGTTTAATTTTGCTAGGCTTTTCAATAATGATAACTCTTATTTGTGTGTTTTTTGAAAAAGTTTAACAAAAAATGATTTGAAAAGTATGAGAGGTTATGTTATACTCTCGCAAGTAAAAGGAGAAAATTATGTATACAGCAGAAAAATTAGATGTAGATAAATTTAAGATTAAGATTTCTTTAACAGCAGAAGAATGGAATGGTTATGTTAATGAAGCTTATGAACAAAATAAAGGTAAATTTAGCGTTCAAGGGTTTAGAAAGGGTAAAGTTCCAAAAAAAGTTATAGAGCAAAATTATGGTACTGATATTTTTTATGATGATGCACTTCAATTAGCTTTTTCAAAAGAATATGGTGATGTTTTATCTAAAGAAACTGAAATTGAACCAGTTGACCATCCTGATGTAAAATTAGAAAAATTTGATGCAGATGGCTTAATTCTTGATGTAACTGTTCAAAGCTTGCCAGAAGTTAAACTTGGGAAGTATAAAGGGCTTGAAATTGATAGTGCTAAAGGCGAGGTTAAAGAAGAACAAGTTGAAAAAGAACTAAATCAGGTTAGAGAACGTAGTGCAAGATATGTTGACGTGAAAAGACCAGCAAAAAATGGTGATTTTGTTACAATAGATTTTTGTGGTAGCATAGATGGTGTTAAATTCCCAGGTGGCGAAGCTAAAGATTACCGTTTAGAACTTGGTTCTAAAAGCTTTATAGAAGGCTTTGAAGAACAAATAGAAGGCATGAACATAGGTGAAACAAAAACTATTAAAGTTACTTTCCCAGAAAATTATCATGCAGAAGATTTGAAGGGCAAACCAGCAGATTTTGAAATTACATTAAAAGCTGTTGAAGAAAAAACTCTTCCAGAACTTAACGACGAATTTGCTTCTAATGTTAGTGAATTTGAAACTCTTGATGAATACAAGGCAGATATTAGGAAACACTTAAATGAGACATTAAATGAACGTCTTGAAAGAGAAACTGAAAATAATATTATAAAAGCAGTTGTAAAAGAAACAGAAGTTAATATTCCAGAATGTATGGTAGAGAGTCAATTAGATGCTTACATGAAGGATATGGAAACAAGACTTTCTTATCAAGGTTTGAAACTAGATGATTATTGTAATTACATGAATACAACACCTGAAAAAATAAGAAAAGAAAATCATGACCATGCATTAGAAACAGTTAAAACTCGTCTTGCTATTGAAAAAATTATAGAAGTTGAAAATTTAAAGGTTACAGAAGAAGAATTAAATAAAAAGCTTGAAGAAGTTTCAGCTAAATATAATAAACCAGTAGATGAATATAAGAAATCTTTAGGAGAAAAACAATTAATATATTTTGAAAATGATATATTAATGGATAAACTTGTAAAATTTTTAAAAGAAAATAATAAATTAATTTAGAGGTGAGATATGTTAATACCAATGGTTGTTGACCAAACTGCGAATGGTGAACGTTCATACGACATTTATTCACGTTTGTTAGAAGATAGAATAATTTTTTTAACAGGTGAAATAAATGATGCAATGGCAAATATTATTGTTGCACAAATGATATATCTTGAAGGTAAAAATCCAGATAAGGATATATATTTATATATAAATAGTCCTGGTGGAAGTGTAAGTGCAGGAATGGCAATTTATGACACAATGAATTATTTAAAGTGCGATGTTTCAACAATTTGTATTGGTCTTGCTGCATCAATGGGAGCATTTATACTTTCAAGTGGTGCTAAAGGAAAGCGTTTTGTTTTACCAAATAGTGAAGTTATGATACATCAACCACTAGGTGGAGCTCAAGGTCAAGCAAGTGATATAGCAATACAAGCAAAACACATTCAACACATAAAAGAAAAAATTAACAAAATTCTCAGTGAAAACACTGGGCAACCGCTAGAAAAAATTGAAAAAGACACAGATAGAGATAATTACATGACGGCGGAAGAAGCTAAAAACTACGGTCTTGTGGATAAAATTTTTGTAAAAAGGTCAAGCGAAAACAAGTAATCTAAAAGAGGTGAAATTTGAAAGGAAATAACGATAATTTATTTTGTTCTTTTTGTGGAAAATCTCAAAGACAAGCAAAAAGGTTAATAGCAAGTCCAGATGGTGAAAGTTACATTTGTGATGAGTGCGTAGAAGTATGTAAAGACATTATTAAGCAAGACAAAGTAACCACTGTAGAAACTAGCATAGACCTTCCAACTCCACAAGAAATAAAAGAACAACTTGATGAATATATTGTTGGTCAAGAAGATGCTAAACGTGTTTTATCTGTTGCTGTTTATAATCATTATAAAAGAATAAACTATAATTTAGTGGCAAAAAAAAGTAAAGACGCACAAGACGCTTCTATTGAATTAGAAAAAAGCAATATACTTATGGTTGGACCGACTGGGTGTGGTAAAACTTTGCTTGCAAAAACTCTCGCTAGAATATTAAAAGTTCTATTTGCATCTGCGGACGCAACAACATTAACGGAAGCAGGGTATGTTGGTGATGACGTTGAAAACATATTGTTAAAATTGATTCAAAACGCAGATTATGACATTGCAAAAGCTCAACGTGGTATTATTTATGTTGACGAAATAGATAAAATAGCAAGAAAAACACAGAATGTTTCAATTACTCGAGATGTGTCAGGCGAAGGTGTGCAACAAGCTCTTTTAAAAATAATTGAAAGCACAACTGCAAGTGTTCCTCCTCAAGGTGGGAGAAAGCATCCACATCAAGAAATGATACAAATTGACACAACAAACATATTGTTTATTTGTGGTGGAGCTTTTGTAGGTCTTGATAAAATTATTGAAGCAAGAATGAACAACACAAGTTTAGGCTTTAACGCAACTATAAACACCACAATAGAAAAAAATCAAATAAATTTTGTTAAACATTTGCAACCACAAGATTTAATAAAATTTGGTTTAATACCAGAATTTGTTGGTAGGTTACCAGTTGTTGTTGGGTTACACGACTTAACTGAAAATGCTTTAATAAGAATACTAACAGAACCTAAAAATGCTATATTAAAACAGTATAAAAAGATGTTTGATATAGACAAAGTTGAACTAGAATTTGAACCAGAAGCCATAAGGTCGGTTGCTCATAAAGCAATGGAGTTAAAAACAGGTGCTAGGGGGCTTAGAACGATTTTAGAAGATGGAATGCTTGAACTTATGTATGAAATACCTAGCCGACATGATGTAGCTAAGGTTATAATTCCAAAAGATTATTTTTCAGAAACTGATATAAAACCAATTTTAGTTCCAAAAGATGAAGAAAAGAAATCTGAGGATGTAGGATAATAAATAAAAAAATCTTAAAGTAATTTAAGATTTTTTTTGAAAAAATTCAAGGGATAAATTTAATTTAAAAATAATTAAATAATTATAAAGTTAATATAATTTATTATTGACAATTTGTCATTTTTAATTGACATTAAAAATGTTATAATAACAAAAAACTCCAATTTTTTAAATTGGAGTTTTTTTATACTTTTGTCATATTTGATTTTATTTATAAATATATTTAATTGTAGAAAAAGGGAAATCGACAATACTTTCTTTTTTCAGACAAATTAATTCTATATTAGCATTTGCTTTTTTTGCATTTACTTTTATAGTTAAAAGCGAGGATTTAATGCATTTTCTTTGTGTTAAATTAAAATCAATTAAGTTCGTTTTTTTAATGATTTTAGTTGCCGTTTTATTAGCTGTTAGTATTAACGGTGTTGCCTCAGCACAGGTGTTTTTTGGCTATTCAACTAAACGTGTACCTGTTTATAGTGTTGAAATCGATGATAAGCAAGTGGCTATTAGTTTTGATGCTGCTTGGGGAGCAGACAAAACTGCAGATATCGTAGAAACATTACAAGAATATAATGTTGGAGCTACTTTCTTTTTAGTTGGTTTTTGGGTAGATAAAAATCAGGATATGGTTAAATTAATTGATGAAGCGGGTTTTGAAATAGGTAATCATTCTAGCACACATCCAGATTTAACCACAGTTAGTGCAGAAAAATTAGAAGCAGAGCTTAAAAATTGTAGTGATTTAATAAAAGGTATTACAGGCAAAGATGTTACGCTTTTTAGAGCCCCTTACGGAGCATATAACAATACTGTTTTAGACACTGCTACAAAGTTAGGAATGCAAACGATACAATGGGATGTTGACTCATTAGATTGGAAAGGTCTTTCTGCTCAAGAAATTACTATGAGAATATTAAATAATGTCAAAAATGGCTCAATTATTCTTTGTCATAATAATTCTGACCATATTTTAGATGCTCTCCCAATGATTTTAGATAGACTCCAAAAACAAGGTTACACTATAACTTCAATAGGTGATTTAGTATACAAAGATAACTATGTGATTGATAGAAACGGACTTCAAAAACAAAGTAGTTAAAAGGAGAAAATTATATGAACTATGAACTAATGAATAATAATAAAGTATATCTTTCTGGAACAGTTGCAAGTGAACCAATTTTTAGTCATGAAACATTTGGAGAATCTTTTTATGAGGTTAAACTTTTAGTGCCAAGACTATCAGAACACGTAGATGTTTTGCCTGTAACAGTTTCTGAAAAATTTTTAAAGCACTTTGAAGTAGGCAAGAATGTAAGTTTAAAAGGTCAACTTAGAAGTTATAACAAACTTGAAGATGACAAAAGCAAATTAATATTAAATGTTTTTGTAAGAGAAATAACGGAAGATTTAGATAATTCAAATCCAAATGTAATTGAAATAACAGGATTTGTATGCAAGCCTCCAATATTTAGAACAACACCATTTAAAAGAGAAATATGCGATGTTTTAATAGCTGTAAACAGGGCTTATAACAAATCTGATTATCTTCCTTGCATAGCATGGGGAAGAAACGCAAGATTTATAAAAGATGCTGAAGTTGGCTCGAAAATAGAAATTACGGGGAGAATACAAAGCAGGGAATATCAAAAGAAGCTTGAAAATGGTGAAATAGAAACAAGAACTGCATATGAAATATCTGTAAGTCATGTTAACGTTGATTCTGATAATTCAAATGCAGAAATAATATAATAAGAAAGTTAAACATCTAATAATCTATTAGATGTTTTTTATATAATTTTATAAAATGTTTGATGTTTGAAGAAGTTGTAAATATTAATTATATAAATTTATATGTTTCGATATTAAATTTTTAATAATTATTGAAATTAAGATATTTATATGATAAAATAAAAGCCTAAAAGGAGTTAAAATGCAAATATTTAAAAAAGGGCAAGAACAAAAATACAAAGATAAAATGAATCTTAAAAAACATAATTTATTAAAAAATTCAAATGATATCAATGTCAATTTAATTCTTGAAGAAGAAATTAATGATTTTTTTCCAACTGAAGGCGTTTGGTATAGTAATTGTTTTATGAAACCAACTGAAATTAAATTAGACAATTTGCCTTGTCATTTAAGAGATAATAATTGGATGAGTAGACTTTTATATAAAAAGTTAAGAAACAAAGGGATATTAATTTCTCGCTATAAAATTAAAAAATTTATGGATAATTCTAAAAATTTTTCTAATCTAAGACATAATTACGAATTAAAAATTGTAAAGTGGCAAATAGAATATACTATTAATGGTGGAAAAAATTGGATAATGCCAAAAGGTTATGATGAAATTTCATTACTATTTAGTGAAGATTTTGACAAGATTATTCGTTGTGGCGTTGTAAACACATTAAAAGCTATTGGTATGAACAAAGATGTTATAGAAGAAGGACTTGAAAAATGTGCAGACATTTGGAGACCTAAAGCAATGGAAGTAAGTTTTACACATTTATTTGAACCTGCTTTCTTTATGATAATGTCAAAATTTCCAGCTGATGAAGAACATAAACAAAATTGGTTAAAGAATAGAGAATACCAATATTATAAAAGACATAAAGATTCAATAAACAAATATGGGAATTTGACACCAGCTATGCAAATGACGCCAGAACAACATGCTAAATTAGTTGATATATTGCAAAAACAAAATACTCAAAGGAATAAATTACTTGAAGCTTGGAAAAACAAAATTGAAAATAATTTAACACAAAATATAATAAACAATGAAATTATACAATAAAAAGCACTTTAGCTATTAAGCTAAAGTGCTTTTATATCAATTAGAATATTTTGATTAATTAGGTCTTTTTTTATTTACCTTGTTTTATCTTTTTAATTTCTTTTATGATATATTCAGGTGAATTTATTTCTTCAATTTCAGCTTTTATTATATCTAATTTGTTCAATAGTTTAGTATGTTTATTTGCGTATAATTTAAAAGCTTTTTCATCTTCTTTTGTTATCTTTTTGCCGTGTTCTTTTCTTTGAGCTGAAATTCTTTCTTTATTTTCACTTTCAAGAGTTTGAATTTCTTCTTCAACAGCTTTTAAATCTGCTTTTAATGCTTTTAAACGTTCGTTTCTTCTATCTTCTGCTTCTTTTCTAATAACATCTCTAAACATTGTTTGTGAACGGTCATAATTACCTTTCTTCTTGTTTTCTGGCTTTTTGATTTTAACTTTTTTCATTGCATATGAAATAAGTGCAAGAATGAGTGCTAAAGCAAATATTACAGAAGGAATAACATACCAAATTATAATATCAGAATTACCATCATCTGTTTCGCCATCAGTGTCTTCTGTTTCAGCTTCAGTTTCTATGAAAATGCTGTTTGAAAGATTGTCTTTTTGTGCATTTTCATAAACTGTTTGTTCTATTGTTTCATAAGAGAAATTATCAAAGAAGGCATATCCTGTGTTTTCAATTTTATCTGCTTGAAGAGCAAAACGAATATTAACATCAATATCTTTTAAAGCTTTTACATATATGTTATAAGCTGTAAAACCATTTGATACAATTTTGTCTACTTTAGCACCATCAATTCCTTCTAACGAGAACTGTGCACCATAATTTTGTTCATCTTCTGTTTCTGTAAATTCTGGTACATTGGTTTTTACATATATTGTGAATTTATAATAAGAACCGTTTGTGAGTGAAATGGAGTCATTAGATTTCATTGAATAAGTTGAAATGCCATTCGTTTTTATCATCATAACATTTTTAATTATGTTTGTGTTAGAAGGGTTTGGTTCTAAACCAAATTCGTTGTCTTCAGAATCTATTAAACCACCAAATGCAACAGGGTCTCCGCTTGAAGGATTTGAGCCATTTTCAAGTGTGCCAGTGTAGGTGAGTGGTTCATAAACTCCGTTTGTTAATGCGCTTGATTTTAAATTGAAACCACCATTTGTAAAGTCAACAATATTTGCTGTCTTTATTAAATTTTCATATTCATCATCAGTATATTCAACAGTGTTTAATTCAAAATTATCAAAATATGCTACTCCTGAAATAGTGTTATCTTCTGTTCCTAATTCTAATTTAACATTAAGGCTTTTAGTTGTTTGAGCAGTTCTTATAATTACTTCAAAAGTAGACCAATCTTTATCAGCACTATTTTTAGAATTTATTCCAAGTTTTTCAAATAACACAGTGCCATTATCATCAACTATATAAACATTTAAAATGTTTTCGTCATTTAAAGTGTCGGAAATAGTTTTATAACTAAATTTTAAACTATAATAACTGTCAGCAGAAGCTGAAAAACTAGGGCTTAATAAAGATTGATAAGTTTGACCTTTATTCCACATCATTAAGATATTATTTGTATCAGTTGTTGGAATAGTATTTCCTAAAACTTTTGGATTTTCTGGATTTACTCTACCGCCTAAAAATTCATCTTTAATAGAATCATATAACTCGTTATAAGTGTTAATTACACCCCAAGTTGTTGCATCTTCGTCTGCAGTGTCTACTGTCCAATCAGAAGCATGAATAGGATATTCAAGTGTTGAAGATTGATTGTTTAAGCTATTAAATGCTCCATTTGTAAATGATTGTTCACCACTAAATGTTGTTAAAGAAGCTTTTACAAGGGAAGTGCCTTCGCTTGCAGAATTGTAATCTTCGGCACTTATTGTTTCAATTCTTACTGTGTCAAAAACTACTGTTCCTTTAGATGTATCATCACTTTGACCTAACCATAATTCTAAATTAAATGATGTTGAATACAACGCGTGGCCATAAACATAGAAAGAACATGTTGTGTAATCATTTTGGAAACTATTTGATGTGTTTGACGAAATTAAAATTTCTTTTTCTATTGGAGTGTAAGTATCGTATGGATTGTCTTTATCATAAAACTCATTTATATCGTTATTTTCTTTTAAAATGATATAAGCATTGCCAGTTATGTCTTGAACTTTAACATTTACAGAAATTTTATAAATAGCATGCATTGGAAGTTCTATCTTAGGAGAAACATAACCAAAATATCCAGATGTTTTAGAAGAAAGCATTAATGCATAGTTATTATTAGCAGTATAATCAGAGCCAAGGTCAAAATCTTGATTAACATTAAAAACATCTGCAACTGCATCTACAGGGAACTCGTTGTTTGCGATTACCCAATTTTCAAGTGTTCCTTTTTCAAAGTCTAAGTTTGAATTTTCATAAGTTAATTCATTATTTACATTTTCAACATAATTAATGTTTATTTTTGCTTCACTATATACATAGTTTTCTGTACCTTCGCTTGATTGAGCATTATCCAAATTTCTTTGGTAGTTGCTATTCGTGTGTCTTTGAACTACAACATTATCGAAGAAAACTGCCCCTGAAGATGTTGTGTTTTCTTTTTTTCCTAACCAAAGTTCAACATTAACATTTTCTTCGCTTGTTCCTGTAGCCACAAAAATTTCATATTCAGTCCATTCTTCAGCTTCAAAACTTTCAAAGTTTACGGTTGTTATTTCTTCATCAAGTCCAGTTAAATAAATTGAAGCTTTGGCGTTATTTATTGTTTTAACTAAAATGCTAAAAGTATAGTATGAATATGCTTCAAGATTTATTTCTTCGCTTTTATAACCTTGTACGGCTGGTATTTCAGAACCAGTAGATGATGTTCTAGCATTTATCATTAAAACTTTATCATCATAGTCAACATTAGTCTTTCCTGGATTTTCATCTGCGTTAAGAAAATACGAAGAGTAGTTAGATTTAAACTTACTATCGTTTACATTTATTATACCAGATTTTGCAGTACTAGATGTTTTAATTAAACTCCAACCAGTAGGATTAGAATCTAATGTGGAAGAATTTGGTGAAGAGTTAAAATTTCCGTTAGAAATTGAAACTTCTTCAAAACTTACTTTGCTTTGAGCTTTTGCCACGCCAAAGCTTGGAAAAAGAAAGGCAAATGCCATAACAAAGATTGATAAAATTAAAATTAAGTTTTTAGTTTTGTTCATTTTTCACCTGCATTATAAAATTTAACTTGCTTAGTATATAACAAAAATCGTTTAAAATCAAATAATTTTTCAAAATTAAACAATAATATTTTTATGTCAAAGAAAAACAAAGCAAAAAAATGGATAATAATCATTTTTTCAGGAATGTTGATAGGCTTTATAAATGGCTTTTTTGGTGGAGGTGGTGGCATGATAAGTGTTCCCCTTTTAGAAAAAGTGTTAAAAATAGATAACAAAAAATCACATGCTACAGCCATGGCTGTAATTTTTCCATTAAGCATTGTAAGTGCAATTATTTATGGTCTTAACACTCAAATAGATTGGTTAAATCTTCTTTATGTTACCATTGGTGTTTCCTTAGGAGGAATTTTAGGTGCTTTTCTTCTTAATAAGTTAAATAATAAAGTCATTAGAATAATTTTCGTGCTTGTTATGCTAAGTGCGGGAATAAGAATGTTGTTTTAGGGGGGTAAAGTTATATGATAATTTTTTTGTTAATACTTTTTGGTTTTTTAGGTGGAATTTTTGGTGGAATGGGCATGGGTGGGGGAACTATGCTCATTCCATTATTGACAATTTTTTTAGATTTTAGTCAAAAAGTATCTCAAGGTTTTAATCTTTTTTCATTTTTAGTGATGGCTGTTTTTGCGTTAATAATACATTTTAAGAATGGCTTAGTAGACATTAAAAGCGTTATTCCTATAGTTTTAAGTGGAATTTTATTCAGTGTGGGTGGTGCTTTTTTAGCTACTTTAGTAGATGGAAAAGTTTTAAAAATTATTTTTGGAGTATTTTTGATAATATTGGCATTAATTGAAATTTTGAAACTTTTTAGAAAAAATAAAATAAATAATTAGTTTACAAACTTGGTAGATTATGCTATTATAAGTTGTTTATAAGGAGAATTTTATGCCAGTTGACAAAAGTAAATGTATAAGTTGTGGGGCATGTGTAGGAATATGCCCAGTTGGTGCTATAAGTTTTGGGGAAGACGGAAAAGCACAAATTGATGAAACTAAATGCATTAGATGTGGCTCATGTGAGGCTACATGCCCAGTAAATGCAATAAAAATTAATTATTAAAGGTGAAACATTTGGAAAAGGTAGGTTTAGTTTATATTAACGGGAATATACATAGATTAGTGTTGCTTGAGCTTGAAGGAACATATTTTAATGTTTTTGAAGATATTACGGAAAACATAAGGCTTAATGATGATATTTCTTCTGGAGCTTTAATTAAAGCTGGAAAAGTTAAAGAAAGTTTAAACGTTCTAAAAATGTTTAGAAAGATTTGTGATAACTATGAAATAACTAAGATAATAGCAGTATCTTCTAGTTTTATTTTGACAACTAAAAATCAAAAAAGTTATTTTGAAGAAATTTATAACAATACAGGTTTAAACTTTATAATTATGCAACCAGAAGATGAGTTAAAGATGATATACTCTGGTGTTATTAATTCGGTTGATGTTCCTAAAGGTTTAATTATAAATCTTTCACAAACAGAAACAAATTTAATTTTGTACAACAGAAGAAACATAATTAACTCAAAAACTTTGCCTTTTGGTACGCACAATTTATGTGAAAAATTAAAAATTGAACCTTCATCTCCTGAAGCAGTAACCAAAATGGTTGAATTTGTTAAAAAGGAAATAGAGAAGGTTGAAATTTTAAGCAATGTAGATTCTGAAACTGCATTTGTTGGTGCGGGCAGTGTTTTTTCAACGCTTGGCAAATTGGCAAGAAAAAGTACACACTACTCATTAGATATAGAAAATAACTACATTTTGGAAACACCTATATTTGAAAAAGTATTTTCAGTGATAAAAGAACTTGGTCTTGATAAAACAAAAAAACTTAAAGGAATTTCAGAAGATAGTGTAGATTCATTACTTAGCGGACTATGTATTATAAAGGCAATTAATGAAGTTTTAAACATTAATCAAATTTCTATATCTGGTGATACACTACGTGAAGGTTTAATTTATA
Source organism: uncultured Clostridia bacterium (assembly GCA_944345545.1). Lineage (GTDB taxonomy): Bacteria > Bacillota > Clostridia > Christensenellales > UBA1242 > Caccopulliclostridium. Next base: position 16,381 of record CALVMK010000034.1, read on the forward strand.
GCTATATTGCTATAGAAGCAAATGATAAACCATTTAGTGATATGTTGGGATATAGCCTTGAAAATATTAGAACTTTTAAAGACCAAAAATATTCAAATACTGCTCATGTATACAATCTCGCTGTTATTTTATTTAAGCAATTAAAAGTAATTCACAAACTTCCAAGAATGTATATAAAAGCTTTAAGAATAGCAGCTTCAATGTATGATTGTGGTAAAAGAATTTGCTTTGATAATCATGAAAAATATGGGTTTAATGTGATATTAAACTCAACGTTAAATGGAGTTTCTCATAAAGATGTGCTTCTTGCTGCATTTACTTCGTTATGTCAAAACCCAGACAACTTAAATTTATCGGATTGGATTAAGTATAAAGACTTGTTAAATGAAGAAGATATGGAAGCAGTTAAAAAAATGGGGGTAATAATTAAACTTGCTGACCAGTTAGATAAATCTAAAAAGGGTAATGTAATTGATGTTTGTTGCGATATTTTAGGGGATTCTGTTATATTAAAAACGGTCGTTAAAGGTAACGCCGATTTTGAAATAATGGAAGGAATGAAACTTGGTTCTACATTTAAAAAAGTATTTAAAAAATATTTAGAAATAATTTAGGGGATTAAATGAAAAAATTTTTTTATTTAACTTTTGCTTTTTTGTTTTGTTTTTTAACTCTAACAGGTTGTTCAATTTCATTTGATGTAGGCGGCGGTAAAACAATAACTAACACAGAACCTTTAACTGTGGAAACAGGTGCTACACCTACTGAAATTGCGGAAGAATATTTAGATGCAACTGTAACAGTTATGGTTGTTGATTTGCAAGGAAATGAAATTTCTTTGGGTAGCGGTGTTGCTGTTTATGCAGGCGGATACATAGCTACAAACTACCATGTTATAAATACGGCAATAAATAGCAATTATTACGGACTTGAAGTTTACTTGAACGGTGAAACAACAGGTTATGAAGCAGAAATATTATGGTATAATCAAAGCTTAGACATGGCTATTATTAGAAGCGAATATTATAACATTCCATTTGTTGAAATGGCTGATAGATGGATTGACACTACGAATAGACTTAATATTTTAGAACAAGTAATAACTCTTGGAACTCCGTTAGACTTCAGTCTACAAAATTCAGCTTCATTGGGCTATATAAGCAGTTCTGAATATAGATATGCTACAAGCGAAACAAATTTATATGAAGATTTGATTCAACACTCAGCTTCAATTAGTAATGGAAACAGCGGTGGTCCTTTATTTGATATGAATGGATATTTAATTGGGCTAAACACTTTGGGAGCTACTGGAAATACTTCTTCAAATCAAACGGTAACTGCAAATGACATATATTTTGCTGTGCCAATTTATCCAATAATGGAGATAATTGAAGATGTTGCTAATGGAACTTTTAAAATGCCAACCCTTGGTGTTTCAGGATACGACAAATTTGAAGCTTCAATGTCTGGGTCAAGTGTTGATTTAGAAGATGGATTCAAAGTGTCTAATGTTCAAATTAGTGGTGCTTGTAATGGGAAGCTACAAACTGGTGATATTATAAAAAATGTTATTTGTGAAGATGGAAAATCTTTTCAAATAAATGAAAGAAATGATTTAATTTATGCTTTACTTCATTCAAGAAGTGGTGACGAAATAACTGTGGAATATAAAAGAGGAAATTCTTTAGATACGGCAATTATAACTTTAGCTTAAAGGAGTGCAAATGAAAACTGTTTTAGCGATTGATATGGGCAATTCATATATATCCATATATAAAAAAAATTGTGGCATTGTGTTAAAGGAGCCTAATTTAATTGCTGTAAGCGGTTCAAATTCTAATTACAAAATTATTGCCTTTGGTAATGAAGCAAAAAAATTGCAAGGAAAAACTGCAGAAAATGTTGTCATTTTTACACCAATATCAGAAGGAGAAATAAAAAGCAGAGAATATTTAAGTGCACTAATTAAACATTTTCTAGAAAAACTTTCAATAAGCAAATTTTCAAAAATAAAGGCTTTAGTAACTATTCCGTGTGGAATATCAAAACAGGCGAAAGATTTGTATAGAAAAACTTGTTTTATGGCAGGTATAGATGAAGTTAAGTTAATGCCTTCAATAGTTGCAGCGACAATAGGCTCTGGTAAAAGTATAAAAGGCGATTCCACAACTTTTGTTGCATCATTTGGTGGTGGAGTTACAGAAGTTGCTGTTTTAAACTTAAATTCCATTGTTAAAGGTGGAACGCTTGCTTGTGGTGGACGTTCTTTAGATGTTGCAATAGCAACAAGTGTTGCTGAAAAAAATGGAGTATTGGTAGGAGTATCTTCCGCTGAAAAAATCAAAGAAGAAGTTGGCAGTTTATATGAAAATGATACTTTAAATATGGAAGTTTCTGGAATTAATGTGTCATCAAAAATGCCACAAAATATAATTGTTTTTTCTAAAGATATTAGGTTAAAAATTACAGGTTATATTGACGAAGTTATAAAACTTATAGAAACGACTTTAAATTTATGTCCGCCAGAAGTGTCAGCAGACATAACTCAAGATGGGCTTTTGTTAGTTGGCGGTGGTAGTAAGATAGTAGGACTTTGCGAGTATATTTCTAAAGCAATAAAAATGCCATGTGTTTTGTCTGAGTATACAGAGAATGCAACTATTCTAGGAGCAGGAAAACTTTTATCTGATGAAAGTGAATTAAAAACAATTTTAGAAAATGTGGGAGGATAAATTGTTTGCTGAAGTAATAGTTGATGTTTTAAATTCTGAAACGGATAAAGTTTTTGATTATAAAATACCAAACAATTTAAAAATAGAAGAAGGCACAAGAGTTCTTGTGTCTTTTGGTAATAGAAAAATAGAAGGTTATGTTATAAAAATAAAGCAAAATTCTAATGTAAAAGAAGAAAAATTAAAAGAAATAATTTGCAACATAGATGATTTTGTGGCAATATTGCCAGAAATGTTAAAATTAAAAGATTATATGGTTAAAAGATATAACTTAAGAGTTGCAGATGTATTAAGACTTTTTATCCCTTCTGAAATGAGAAGTGGAAAAGTAAAGCCAATTTTTAAAACTTATTGTAAATTAAATAAAAGTTATAATCTTGACGAGTTTGCCAATTCATTAAAAAAGAACGCCACAAAACAAATGAGTTTTATATTGTTTTTAAAAGAAAACAATGTTGCAGATATAACATTTTTAAATAAGGAGTTTGGTTCTCAAACTGTAAAAAAATTCATAGAATTAGGAATAATAAAAACTTTTAAAGAAGAAATTGATAGACGCCCTCAAATAATAGAACGAAATCAAGAAAAATTTGAGCATACATTAGAGCAAAAAAGAGCAATAGAAAATGTTAAACTAAATGAAAACAACACATATTTATTGCATGGTGTAACAGGAAGTGGAAAAACTGAAGTTTACATGACATTGATAGAAAAAGTGTTAGAAAGTGGAAAAACTGCAATTATGTTAGTTCCTGAGATTTCATTAACACCGCAAATCATGTTTAATTTTAAAAACAGATTTGGAGAAAATGTTGCATTGCTTCACAGTGGTTTATCTGCAGGCGAAAGATATGATGAATGGAGAAGGTTAAGATGTGGTAAGGCAAAGGTTGCAGTTGGTGCAAGATCAGCAATTTTTGCACCACTTGAAAATGTTGGTATTATAATTATTGACGAGGAGCATGATTCTTCATATAGCAGTGAGTCAAACCCAAGATATAAAACTGTTGAAGTTGCAGATTTTAGAGCTAAATACAATGATTGTCCGTTATTACTTGGCAGTGCAACACCAAGTATAAGCTCTTACTATAACACTGAAATAGGCAAATACACACTTTTAGAATTGCCTACACGTGCAAACGGAAAAGATATGCCTAAAATTCAAATTGTTGACATGTTAAGTGAAATAAGAAATGGTAATAGTGGAATTTTTTCCAATGCTTTAAAAGATGAGCTTTTTCGTTGTGTTGAAGAAAAAAAACAAGCAATGTTATTTTTAAATCGAAGGGGCTACACGTCATTTATGATGTGTAGAAATTGCGGTTATGTTGCAAAATGCACAGATTGTGATGTTTCATTAGTTTATCATAAAGATGAGGAAAAATTAAAATGCCATTATTGTGGAAAGCGTTTTAAAGCTTTAACTTTGTGTCCTGAATGCGGTAGTGCTGAAATTAAACAAGGAGCTATTGGTACACAACGAGTTGTAAGCGAGTTAAAAGAAATGTTCCCTAATGTTAAAATTTTAAGAATGGATAATGACACAACCAAAAATAAAAATTCTCATCAAAAAATATTAGAAGAATTTTCTTCATCGCATCCTTCAATTTTGGTTGGAACGCAAATGATTGCAAAAGGGCATGATTTTCCAGACGTAATTTTAGTTGGAATAATTGATGCGGACCAAAGCTTATATCAATCAGACTATAGAAGTCCAGAACGAGCATTTGCATTAATTACGCAAGTAAGTGGCAGGGCAGGAAGAAAAGATTTAGAAGGTAAAGTAATTCTTCAAACATATAATCCTAAGCATTATGTTTATAAATTTGCCTCTAATTATAATTACAAAGCTTTTTATGAAAAAGAAATAAATTTGCGTCAAACAACAAAATTTCCGCCTTTTACAACAATTGTTAGAATTTTGATAAGCAGTGATAAAGAAGAAATTGCAAGGGATACAATACGTTCAGTTTATAACGATTTAGCAGATGTCTATAATAATTATAAAGAAGATTTTTATTATTTTAATGCAATGAAATCTCCTGTAGGAAAAATAAAAAATAAAATTAGATATCAAATTTTAATGAGGTTTACAAAGTCAAAAGAAGATGTTATAATGGAAAAGATTTATGGTGTGGTTGATAAATATAAATGTTCAAAAACAAGTATATTTGTAGAAATAGACCCACAAAGTTTAAGTTAGGGAGAAGATGAACAAATGGCAACAAGAAATATTTTAAAAATAGGTGATGAAACATTAAGAAAGATTTCTAAACCCGTTACAAAATTTGATAAAGGGTTATGGGAACTTTTAGATGACATGCGTGAAACAATGTATAAAAACGATGGAGCAGGGCTTGCAGGACCACAAGTTGGCGTTTTAAAACGAATAATTGTAATGGATGTAAACAATATGTATTTTGAATTAATAAATCCTGAAATAGTTGAATCTAGTGGAGAGGATATATCAAAAGAAGGTTGTTTAAGTGTTGGTGGCATTCAAGAATATGTTAAAAGACCAAGGCGAGTTACGGTAAAAGGTCAAGATAGATATGGTTATGATATAACTATAACTGGAGAAAAATTTTTAGCAAGATGTATTTGTCATGAAGTTGATCATTTGAATGGAATTTTGTTTGTTGATAAAATAGAAAAGGAATATAAAGAAGGGTGAAAGTAGTTTTTTTGGGAACATCTGATTTTTCTGTTAATTGTTTAAAAAGTTTATTGGGTTCTAAACATAAGGTCTTAGCTGTTGTGTGTCAACCTGACAGGCCAAGTGGACGTGGCAACAAATTGACAGCACCTGCTGTTAAGTTGTTTGCTGAGAAAGAAAAATTAAAAGTTTATCAATTCAATAAAATAAGAACTGAAGGTGTTGAAATAATAAAAAATTTAAGGCCAGATGCATTAGTAGTTGCATCATATGGGCAAATATTAAGTCAAGAGATATTAGATATTGCATTGCCAATAAATGTGCAT
>CALVMK010000035.1 GCA_944345545.1 uncultured Clostridia bacterium
AAAAACAAGTTGGTAAATCTGATGTATTTACAAAAGAATCTTTAAAAACATTACAAGATAAAATGAGAACATTATGTATTGAAGAATTTAATCAAGAATATAATTTAGATCATTCAATAAAGCAAAAACAAAAAGGTAGAAATAAAGATATTCATATATCTGATATGGATAATTATATTCAAATGAAAAAACAAATTGAAAAAAATAATGAAAACTTAAAACAAGCAAACAAAAAATCTTTAGAATTAAAACAAAATTCTAAAGAAATAAAAGATACGATTGATAAATTAAAAATATCTAAACTTAATAAAGATAATTATATTTTATCAAAAGAAGATAAAAACTCTTTTATCGACTTTATCAATCAAGTTGATAGTACAAATAAGGAATATGATAAAATACAAACTCTATCTAATACTTTGATTAATGCTAACGAACAATTAAAAGATAAGAATAATAAGATTAAAACTCTTACTGAAAATAATAAAGCACTTAACTTAAGAGTTGAATCTTTAAATAATATCGTTAAACAAAAAGATAAAGAAATATCTAGATTAAATTCTATTATTACTGATATAAAAAGCACACTTAATTATTGGAAAGAAAAATTTAATAAACTAATATCATTCTTATATAGTAAATTACATAATTGGTACGATAAAGACGAGAAATATATTGATGTAGTTAATGATATGTATGAAGATAATGTTTTAGATAATGAAGATTTAGAAGAATTAGATTTAAGCAAAGAAAAAGATAATTATGAACGATAATCATCTTTTATAGTTTGTCAACAATAGGTTGAACTAATGATATTAGATGTTGTATATTTGTTGACAAAGTTATACCTGTACTAGTTAATAATGCTGCATTTGTAAGAAAAGATTTAATATTGGCAAATGCTTTTTTTAATCTAGCTGGTTTTTCAATGGAACATTCTAATTGTTCCTTAATTACATCCATATCATCTGTAATATTTTCTCTTTCCTCATCGCTTATATCTATTTGTTTTAAATTATCGATTATTGTTGAAATAATTTTTGATATTTCAGATAAATCGTTATAATTTATTATATTATCAGATTCAATGTTACTATTATTATTTGCAACATTAACAATTCCATGATTATTTGATACGTTTATTCCCATTTTTTCCTCCTCGAGCATAATAATTATTGCAGATAACCCATCGTTAATGAAATCTATAAGTGGTTTAAATGCCTGATCAATAAAATACTGAATATGAGCAGTTATTTTTTTACTATCACACAAAAACCCCAATGCAATCCTCTCAACTGATATATTATTATCAATAAGGTATGTCATATAATCATACATTGCCTTAATGTGTTCTTCTTCTAATATAGGTGTATTAATATAATTCCATCCTGAATCATTTTTAATGAATTGATTACAATCATATTCAACATTTGATATTTTATTATCAATCATTGTTTTTATTGTTTCTGTATTATCTATATATTTTTTAAATCTTATTAACGGAATATTACCATCTCTATAATCAGTTTTTAATAAATTACTAGCTACTCTTCTAAATTCTAAACTAATTTTTCTATATTCTTTAAGATCCATCATATATCTAACCCACAATAAGTACAAAATACTTTTGCCTTTCCAACACAATATTCAACTTTTATATGATTTTTACAATTATGACATTCAAATATATTTTCTGTGCCTTCCTGAGTTTTTATATTTTCTATTTTTCTATTTTTTAAAGGTTTGTATGTCATTTTAATATATTTATTATTTGTACTTTTTATCATTTTACTAAACATTTTATTTATTTCATCATTCATATAATTAATTGCCATATTTTTTACTTGCTCTATTACTTCTTTAGGATAAAAATGATTAATTTCATCACTAAGTCCACAATACGGACAATACATTTCATTATAAATACTATTCTTTTCATCATTAAATTCTAATGCACTCAAGCCAAATGTCGATTCACAAAAAGGACATTCAAACGTTGCGTATCCATCATCATCTGTTTCCATTTTTATTTCGAAATTTAAATTTGTCATTCAATATTCCTCCAATTATAAGTGATATGATATTAATTTAGCGTCCATTAGTCTAGCTGGATTATCAGGATTCTTAATTTTTATATCTTCTATTTGCAAAAATGGATTATTTTCTACTAACTTTCTATCTTCTATATCAAATGAGTCATATTTGCTTTTTCTTAATATTAGAAAAACATTCATTTCATTATTTTCATTATAATATTTATCAATTACATAGTTAAATACTTTTCTTGGATTTTCTATATGCCACATTCCTCTTATTCTTAAATCGGTTATTCCGAGAGGATCAACCTTCTTTAATTTACCAATTTCATTAGTATGAATAAACTCAATACCATTTATCTCTTCAACGCCTGTTTTTATTTTATTTTTAATTCTAGAATATATTTCATCAGTTGCTGAATAACAATCTCCGTAAACAATAGTTAAACATTTTAATTTATTTTTATTGACATTCCCAACAAAATATATTAAATCTTTCTCATTCCATCCACCAATATCATCTTCACAATGCTTACATGAATTCGTAATCATCGTAGAATCATTGCGTAACTTTTGTTTTGGATATGAACTATTTAAAGCAAGAGAACTAAAACCTTCTATTTTTTTTACTTCTATTGCATCTCCACCTTTGATGATAATATCTGGCGGATTACTTGCATTTCCTAAATATGAAAATGTCTCACTATATTTTTCTAAAGCATCCTGATCTGTAAAACTAAATGAGTTACAGAAAATATCTTTAACAAATATTTCTAACGCATCTCCCATATTGTTAGCTCTATTATTCCCAACATAAAATCGTAGTAATTCATTAGAACCATATATTGTAATATTATTCATTGCTTTTAATATGTTACTCTTCATTACCTAAACCCTCCAAACTGTTTTTTATTTGTTCTGCTACTGCTTTTGCAAGATTGACAGGTACTGCGTTCCCAATCATCTTATACGCAGTTGCTACATCATTGTAATAGAATACAAATTCATCTGGGAATGTTTGAATTCTTGCACATTCTCTTACCGATAATCTTCTATATAAATTTTCTTTTCCTGGTTCAAAAATTCTTTTATTTTTTTCTACCTGTATCATTTTAGGTGCTTGAGGATGAATCGGTGCATGTCTTCCTCCCGCTTGAATTGTAAATGAAGGCTCGTTCCAATCTCTGACTCTATTTCTAGACATGTAAATTGTTGAAAATGAACCCACCATATATTCATGATTGCTTATTTTACAATTTGAACCATTAGTCTTGTTTTTTTCAAGTGCTGGAATAGCACTATCTTTCAAATCATAAATTGCATCTTTTAAAGTAGGTTTATAGTCAAATGGTAGAGGAAAATCAAATTTTATATTTAAATCTTTTCTAAATCCAACATAAAAAACCCTTAATCTATCTTGTGGAACATTATAGTCGTTAGCATTTAATAATTTTATATGCATCTCATAACCTGCTTCTTCAAATAATTTTATAAAATTATCTACAGCTTCTTGATGCCTTTTAGATAACATTCCAGATACATTTTCTGCAACAAAAAATTTTGGCTTCTTAGATTTTAAAATACGAATAAAATCATAAAATAATTGACCCCTAGAATCATTTATTCCTTTTAGTGAACCAGCTTCACTCCAACTTTGACAAGGAGGACCACCAATTATTCCATCGCAATCAGGCAATTCACTTGAATCTATTTTTCTTATATCTCTATGATCTAAAGGAGTTTTGTGGTTTTTTTCATATGTTTCCCAAATTGATTTATCGTATTCATTTGCATAAACTATTTCAAATCCAGCCTTTTCAAAACCTAAGTCTAATCCACCAGCGCCTGCAAAAAGACTTAATAATTTAAATTTTTTCTTTTTCATTAATATTACCTCCTAGATGAATCTTTTTTATAATTCATATACCCATATTCATTATACCATTAAATTTTAAAATTTATCTTAATATGTTTAATTATCATTGATTAATGATTTGTTTTTTTGTAATCCATATCAATCTGGTTAATTTACAGAATATGGTTTATGTCTCAGTGGTAACTTATATCTCTTACAAAAATTTTTTAAATGATACCAATCTCCATCAATTGAATATACCTCATCAACTGCATCAAAGGTAATTTCTTCATTAATGAACTTTACTAAATCATCATCTAGATAAACATAATTGCAATCTACAACATATTTTTTTTCTTTTTTCAATAAAACTGTGTCATACATTAAAATGCAGATACGAGGTGTAAGTGGAAACATAATCATACTTCCTGGGGATGCATATCCAACGCCATGCCATTCAGGTTTTTCTTTCCAAGTAGTAGTTAATGCATGTGCACTGTCACAAGTATATAATAAATGTTTAGAGCGGTTATATCCAATATTCCAGGTATGATAAAATAAATATTTCGCTAACTGTTTAATCTCTTCTTCTTTAAAACAAGAAACTATGTTTCCAATTTTCAATTCTTCTTTTGTCCCTAACTCTTCATAAACATTTTTGTCAAATTTGTTTCTATCTAATTTCATCGAATCATAAATATTATTCATCATATCATACGCTTTATCATAGGCAGCTTCTTCAAAATATCTTGTTTTCTTACTTCTTTTAATAAAATATGCCAACAAAATTGACAAAAAATACTTATATTGAATTGGAAACAAATTTATTTTATTTAGGCTTTCTAATTTTTCGTTAGACAAACAATTAATAAATGTCCTTTCCTTAAAAAATGTTTCTATATCATCAATAACTTTTGATAATTTTTTGCTATAACTTTTCTCAAATATTTTATTATGGAGTATTTCGAATTCATCTGTTTCTTCCGAACCAATTTTAATTGTATTATAATTTTTAACATAGGCAATGTTTGATACAGAATTGCTAAAGAATTTTCCATTATTTTTGTTATATACAAAAATTTGATATTGCCCATTTTTTTGTTTTGTCCCAAATTTATTTAAATAAAATTGTGGTATACAATGATGATTTTTTGATTTTTTTTGTGTCATAACTTCACCCTCTTATAAAGATTTTAACAAAAACAAAAAGTTTTTTCGAGATATTAAGGGATTTTTATGTTAAAATATTATTAGTAATTAGTTGTTTATCAACTTTCTTTAGGAGTTTCAAATAACCTTTGTTATTGCTCCATTGAGGTTGAAAGTCGCACATTTGGCGATTTCTATATAAAGAAAAGTTCATAGTATTTGATGCTATGGACTTTTTTCGTGACCTAATTTTTTCTATAAATAACAATCCATTTGCCATTTTTATCAGCCCCAA
>CALVMK010000036.1 GCA_944345545.1 uncultured Clostridia bacterium
AAGATTAGAATGTATAAAAGACTGTATTCCTTATGCAAAGTGTGGTATAGCAATTGGTGGGTTATCAGTTGGTGAACCAAAGCAAATGATGTATGATATTTTAAGCAAAATTGAACCACATTTACCAACGAACATGCCTAGATACCTTATGGGAGTGGGGTCGCCAGATTGTTTATTAGAAGGTTATTCTAGAGGAATTGATATGATGGACTGCGTTTTACCAACAAGAATTGCTAGAAATGGAACTGCCTTTACTAAATTCGGTAAAATGGTTGTTAGAAATTCCGAATACAAAAAAGATTTTCGTCCTATTGAAGAAGATTGTGATTGTTATACTTGTAAAAATTATACAAGGGCATACATTAGACATTTAATAAACGCAGGTGAAATGCTTGGTGCAGAATTGTTAAGCATTCACAATTTACATTTTTTAACAAACCTTACTAAACAAATTAGAGAAGCAATAAAAGAAGATAGATTGCTAGATTTTAAAGAAAACTATTTAAAAACTTATAAAATTTAAAAATTCGTCATAAATTCATTTGTATTTTATAAAAACTATGGTAAAATGATTTTTGACTGGGAGAAAGTATGTTACTTATTTCTGTCGTTGATATTTTAATTCCTATTTGCATACTTATTGGTATTGTGATTTTTGGAATGTTAATTTAAAAGGAGAATTTAATGTTTAATTTATCAAGCTTAATGTTTATTGATGCTGCCCAAATAACTTTAATTATTGTGGTTGCTGCATTGTTAATTCTTTATCCTGTTTTTATGTATGTTAGAAACAAGAAAGATAGAGAAAAAAGAAATGAACTTTATGAAACTATTCGTAAAGGTGATTATGTTATCACTTACTCTGGTATAATGGGAAAAGTTGTTGAAATATTTGAAAAACAAAATGGTAAATTTTTGACAATTCAAACTGGAGAAGGTAAGAATAGCGGTTTTGTTTGCATTACGATAGATGCAGTTTATTCGTTTACAGATAATAAAGACAAAATTTTTGGAACTGATGGTGAGCCAGTGAACGAAAATAATAGTAATGTAAGCGATGAGAAAAATAAAGATGTAACTTCTAAAGAAGACAAAAAAACAAAAAAAAATAAGGTTGTTGATGCCGTTGAATTAAACACTGAAAATGCGAGTCAAGAAGTTGATTCAAACGAAGTTAATGAAACTAAGCAATCTCAAATAGAAAATAACGAAGTTAAAAATAAAAAGAAAAAAGCATAGGAAATTAACCTATGCTTTTTTCTTTCCAATAAAGTTTACAGCTATAATTCCACAGATTGCACCAATTATACCGCCAAATAAAAGGTCATTTAACAATGTTTTTGAAAAAACAAAGTTTCCATCTAAAATTGAAAAAGTTATAAATGCTAGAATTGTATAGAAAAAACCAATTACTAGTCCTGATATAAAACCCATTTCTTTAGATTTTTTTAAGCCTATAAATGAACCGATTAAAATGCTTAAACCTTTAATTACTTGATTTATAGGAGATATTGCACTATCATGAATAGAGATAAATCTTATAATAAATGCAAAAATTAATATTCCTATTAAAGAAACGCACAAAGCAATTAATGAACCTTTTAATGCGTTAAGAAAAAATGAACTTTCTCCAGAATGCTCTTTGACTCTTTTTTTCAATTTTTCCATAATTACCCCCAATGTAAAATATGAAGCTAAAACTGTTTATATTCTATAATTATGATGAATTAAATTTAACTTTTTTGTCAATATTTAAAAAAACATTTGACAGCAAAGCTTGTTTTTACTATACTACCTTAGTACTTAATTATTAATTTAAAGGGCGAAAAGATAATGACCAAAAAATCTAGTATAATTAAATTTGTTTTTGTTTCTATTGCAGTTGCAATAGGAATATTACTTTCTATCTTTAGTTTTTCTATTCCTTTCACTACAGTGAATTTCAATGGTTTTGCCAACTCTATACCTCTTGGTTTAGACATAGCTGGTGGTTATACCGTTGTTTATGACATTGAAGTTGAAGATGAAAGCAAATCAGTTGAACAAGAAATAGATTCTTCTGTTGAATTTTTAAAAAATGTTTTGGCTAAACAAGGTTATTCCGATGCTGTTGTAAGTAAGCAAGGGGATAGCCAGATTAGGCTTACAGTTTCTAAAAATAATGATCCTAAAACTTTAATAGAAACCTTAGGTAGTGCGGGTGATATATATATCAAAAGTTCTCAAACTACTGAAATTTCTTCTTCTGATATAATTGGTGAAGATATTAAAGATGTTTATGCAACAAGAATTCAAACCTCAGAAACTGAATTTTCTTGGGGAGTTATGATTGAATTTACAGATTCAAGTTCAACAGGAAAATCTGGTGCACAAAAATATGAAGAATTAACCACAACTGTAGCTGAGAGTGGTAACACTCTTTATATCTATATGGATGACGAACTATATCAAAGCGTTGGCGGAATTACAGAAGCTCAAACTACTGGATTTTTGTTTTTGTCGGGTGGTGGAATTACTTCTCAAGAAACTGCTAATCAATTTGCTTTAAGAGTTTTAGTTGGCACATTAGATACAAAACTTTTTGAAGGACCAAATTCAGTTATTGAAATCCCTTCAACATTAGGTGCAAATTTCATGCTATTTGCTTGTGTTGCATTGTTAATTTTAGCTGTAATTTATGTTGTTTTAATGGTAATTAAATTTAAAGACTTTGGATGGATTTCATTATTAAGTTTGCTTATTTATGCAGTTTTAGTAGTGTTCTTCATGCAAGCTGTTCCGTTAGTGCTTTTAACTCTTGGCGGTGTAATTGCTCTTGCTCTTGGTCTTGGATTATTATTTATTTCTCATGCAATATTGTTTAATAATATTGCAAAAGAATATGCAAACGGCAAAAAAATTCACTTATCAGTAAAAGCTGGCTACAAGAAATCAATACTTCCTATAGTTGATATTAATGTTTGTGCAATTATTGCATCATTCGTAATGTGGTTTTTGGGTGATGTATTTACAATGAGTTTTGGAATTATTTTAACAATTTCATGTTTAATGGGCTTGTTTACAACTCTTTTGGCAACAAAAGCATTTATGAAATGGTATCTTCCAATTAATAGTTCTGACGCAAAAAAACTTGGTTTTAAAAGGGGAGAGAACGTAAATGAAATATAATATTTGGTTAAGAATTTTAGTTCCTGTTTTAGTTTTAATTGTTGGAATAGTATTGTTTTTTACAGTTGGTTTTAATAAATCTATAGAACTTAGTGGATATTATAATATTGAAGTAAATATTAGCGATTACACAATAAGTGATGCACTCGAAAAAATTGATAACGTTCTTAAAGATAAAGAAATTGTAATAAAGGATTATAGCCTTGAAAGTGATAGTTATGGAACTGTTATTTCAATTAAATATACAACTAATGTAGAAAACACTGAAACTCTTGAAGAAAACATTAAAGCAGAATTAATTGAAAGTTTTGGTTATACTGAACAAGATTCCTTAATAGAACCAACTTATGTTAAAGTTAGTGGTTTTATAGAACCACAGAGCATGGTAATGACTTTTGCTGGTACTGGTCTTGCAATTTTAGTAGGACTTGTAGGAATATTTGTTTATGTTTCTTTAAGGCACAGTGTAGCTAACGCTTTTAGCATTGTTTTGTCTGTGATATTAGACACGCTATTGATGATTTCATTAACTTTAATTTGCAGGTTGCCAATAACTACACACTTTGGAATAGCAATAGTGGGGACAGCTATATTTAGTATTATTTTAAATACTTTATTTTATAGTAAACTGGTTGAAAATAGTAAAGAAGAAAGTATGCTTAAAGCTAGCAATGAAGAAGTTATCAAGAATACTCAACAAAGTTTTTCTCACACATTAATTTTAATTATTTTGACATGTTTAATAGCGGTTGGTGCTTTTGCTTTCTATAATTTATCTACGACAATATCATTGGCATTAGGTTTTATCTCTGCAGTTTATACTTCACAGCTTATTGTACCACACCTTTGGGCAATGGCTTATAGAAGAAAAATTAAAGTAAAGCAAAATAAACAAGATTCAAAAGAACCTAAATTGGAAAATAAATAATATAATTAAAGAATAATGTAAATATTGTTGCATTATTCTTTTTTTTAATGTTATAATTGGTTCATAAGGTGGCAAAGTTTTAAATTCTTTGCATTTTGGTATATGAAATTATTAAAGTACTTTAATGGAAGCATAAGTGCTTCTTTTGTTCAAGAAATTATGGATAAATTTGGGCTTTGTGAAATTGTAGCAAGGCTAGTTGTATCGCGCGGTTATGATACGATAGAAAAGGTCGAAGCCTTTTTAAAACCAAATGTTAGACATGATTCTTTTTTAATAAAAAATATGGACAAACTTTCTTCAAAAGTACAAGAAGCAATCAAAAACAAAGAACGTATTCTAATTTTTGGAGATTATGATGTTGATGGAATTAGTGCAACAGCCATAATGATAAAAACACTAAATATAATGGGTTGTAAACCAAAATATTACCTTCCAAACAGATTTATAGATGGCTATGGTTTAACTTGCAGTGTTATTGATAAATTAAAAGACAAGTTTTCACCAGATTTAATAATAACAGTTGATTGTGGTATATCTTGTTATAAAGAGGTAGAATATGCTAAAACTCTTGGCATTGAAATTATAATAACTGACCATCATGAAATACCTGAAATTTTACCTGAATGTATTGTTTTGAATGCAAAAATAGAAGGGCAAAAATATCCTTTTAAGGAATTGTGTGGAACTGGTCTTGCATACAAAATTTCTGAAGCACTTTTAGGAAAAGAAGCTGAACAATTTTTACCAATTGCTGCGATAGCAACTATAGCCGATATTGTTCCACTTGTAGATGAAAACAGAACAATTGTATATAAAGGTTTAAAACTATTAGATGCTTATTTGCCAATAGGAATTAAAATGCTATTTAAAGAGCAAAAAATGCCACTTTCTAAAGCAAATTCTATTGATATATCCTATAAAATAGCCCCAAAAATAAATGCTTCAGGAAGAATGGGAGATGCTGCTGACTCATTAAAGTTGTATTTTGAAACAGATCCAGTTGAAATTAAAAAGCTTTTAGAAAAAGTAGCTTCACATAATTCAAAAAGACAAGAGTTGTGTGCAAAAGTATATGAAGACTGCAAACACATGTTAGAAAAAGAAAATATGAGTTTGAATAAATGCATTATATTATCTTCTAAAAAATGGGACCAAGGAATATTAGGTATTGTTTGCGCAAGGCTAGTGGAAGAATACAACAGACCAGTCTTTTTGTTTTCTGAAATTGGTGAAGATGCTAAAGGTTCTGCTAGAAGCATACCAGAAATTAATGTACATTTGTTATTAAGTTCAATGAAAGATATGCTGGAAACATTTGGCGGGCATACTGTAGCAGCTGGATTAACTTTAAAAAAAGAAAATTTGCAATTATTTAAACAAAAAGTTAATGAATATATTTTAAATAACATAAACGACGAAATTTTTACGCCTGTTCAATATTATGATATAGAAATTACATCAAAGGAATTAAATAAAAATCTTTTGGAAAGCATGCACAAATTGGAACCTTTTGGTTTAGCCAATTCGAATCCAAAATTTAAAATTAATATTGATAAATTAGATTTGCTTCCAATGAAAAACTTCAATTACCATTGCCAAATTAAACTGCAAAATAAAATTAATTTTGTTCAATTTAATTATGTTCCTGACCATAACAAATTAAAATATTGTAAAAATAAATCTGTTTTATTTGAATTACAAAGCGAGTCTTATCAACAATCATTAAAAGGCATAATTAGAGGAAATAATTTTGATTATCCTTTAGTTTATAATAAAAATTTTAACTTAGGAAATTTTGAAACCTTAAGATTTTGTTTTGAAAAATCTCCTAGAATTTATGACTATTATAACGACCAAGATTTAATCAATTTTGTTAGTTCTCCCACAACATTTGGAACTGCATTTGTTGCTTTTAACATGAAAGATTATATAGATTTTATTTCTAATTACAATATGGAAAAGATTGTAAACTTAAATATTTTTGACGGAACTGAAAATAAAGGGTTTAACACATTATTTTTATGTCCAGAAGATATAAATTTTTGTAAACATTTTGAAAAAATAGTGTTTTTAAGCCCAGTTTTAGATGGTGGATATATTTCTAGAATTAATAAAATAAGCAAAGCTAAAGTATTTTTACCAATAAACAAAAAAGCGTCAGTCAATTTAAAAAATGTTGATTTGTCAAGACAAACTTTTGGTCGAATATTTAATTCTTTGAAAAAATTTAAAAATTCTTTTGTTTGTAGGGAAGATTTATATAACAAATTAAAAATTCAAGTAAATTATGAAACATTTTTAATTTCTTATTTAACATTTAATGAGTTGAATATAGTAAGCACATACAAAGAAAATGATTTAATAAAACTTATAATTAATGATAATATAAAAACAGACTTAAATAAATCAAGTGTTTATAATATGGCAAAACTTCTAAAAAATGTAACGGAGTAATATGATTTTAGATTTAATTAAAAAAAATTTTAATTTAGATGAACAACAAATTAATGAGTTAAGCAATTTAACTTCTTTTTTAGATGATAATAAGTGCTCTAAAATTATTGAAGAACTTATATCTTTAAAATTGGATTTTCAAACTGTTTGTGCTTTTTTATTAGATCAAGCTGTTGAAAAAACTAATATAGAAGAAAATTTTATAAAAAATAAATTTGGATTGGAAACACTAGAATTATTTAATAATTTGCAGATAATAAAATCTTTACACACTCAAACTAGAACAGAAGAAGCCGAAAATTTGAGAAAGATGCTTGTTGCAATGAGTAAAGATTTAAGAGTTTTAATTATAAGATTGTATTGTCTTTTATACGAATTAAAAAGTTATAAATTACCACTTAGCGAAGAACAAAGAAATATAACAACAGAAGTAAAAGAAATTTTTGCACCACTAGCAGAAAGATTGGGGCTAAATGTAATAAAATCAGAAATGGAAGATGAATGTTTAAAATTATTAGAGCCTAGTGTATATCTTTCACTTGAAAACAATGTAAATTTAAAACGTGATGAGAATCAAAAACAAATTGAAATTACAAAAGCAAAATTGGAAGAAATTTTAAAAGAACTTGGAATCAAAGGGCAAATAATGGCAAGGCAAAAGCATTTTTCTAGCGTCTACAAAAAAATGCAGTCTAAACATCTTCCTTTAGCTAAAATTTACGATTTGATTGCTTTAAGAGTTATTGTTGATAAAATTGAAGATTGCTATGCAGTTTTGGGTAAAATTCATGCCATTTATAAACCTATGCCCGGAAGAGTTAAAGATTATATAGCAAATCCAAAAGCTAATGGGTATCAAAGTTTGCATACAACTGTTATTGCTGAAAATAACAGACCACTTGAAATTCAAATTAGAACAGTTGAGATGCACAAAAATTCTGAATATGGTGTTGCTGCACATTGGATTTATAAAGAAAAACGTACTAAAAAAAGTTCTTTAGATTCAAGACTTAGTTGGATTAGAGAAATTATGGAAATGGGTAAGGATATGAGTTCTAAAGACTTTATTCAAACCCTAAAAACAAATCTTTACGGTGGAGTTATTTTTGTTCAAACTCCAAAAGGTAAAGTTTTAGAATTTCCTGAAGGTGCAACAATAATAGATTTTGCATATGCAATTCACACAGAAGTTGGAAATAGTTGTGTAGGTGGTAAAATAAATAACAAAATAAGACCTTTAGACACTCAACTTTCTAATGGTGATATTGTGGAAATTTTAACATCTGCATCATCAAAAGGTCCATCAAGAGATTGGTTAAACATTGTTAAAACGGCAGATGCAAGACAAAAAATTAAACTATTTTTTAAACAAGAATTAAAAGATGAAAATATTAAAAAAGGTAAGGTTATCTTAGAAGAAGCTATTAAAGATAAAGGCTTAACTGTTGAAAAGTTATTTCAAGACAAATTTTTGGATGAAGTTTTTTATAAATTTTCTGTTGCAAATTTAGATGAATTATATGCTGCAGTAGGGTACGGAAGTTTACCATCTAAAGTTGTTGTTTCAAAATTAATTCAAGAATATGAAAAAACTATTGTAAAAGATAAAGCTCCTGAAGAAGTTCAACAAATAACTTTAAAAGCAAATAAAGATGGCATATTGGTAGATGGCTCTAGTGGGCTTTTAATTAGATTTGCAGGATGTTGTTCTCCAGTGCAAGGTGATAACATTGTTGGCTATATTTCAAGGGGAAAAGGTGTAACTGTTCATCGAGATAATTGTCCAAACCTTAAATATTTGGAAAAAGAAAGACTTATTAAGGCAACATGGGATATAAATTCTGAAAAACCTTTTGTAACAACAATAAAAATTGTAGCTGAAGAGTGCCCAAATCTTATAAGCTTAGTGGTTAAAGAACTAGATAACTTTAAAGTTAAAAGCATGGATTCTCATACCAAAAATAATGTTTCTAACGCCACTATAAAACTAGAAATAAATAAAAAAGAAGAATTAACTGCACTTATAAAGAAATTAAAGCAAATAAAAGGTGTTGTTGATGTTTATAGGTGATTATTTATGATTATAAAAACTAACACAGAAGAATTTAAAAATGATATTTATGATGTTATGCATATGTTTTTTCCCGAATCTGTTTTAGGTGAAGATGATGGTATTCTTTTAACTCATGAAATGACACTTATTGAAAATAAAGAAGAAAATTTGTTTGAATTTGGGAAAGAAGTTTTAAAGGAAACTAAAGAATTACAAAAAACACAATCAGAATTAAAAAAGAAAAAATATATAAAAAGAAATCTTAAATTAGTTTTATATAAATTGCTTGTTAAAGTTACTGGAAAGTCTATGCCATGGGGTTGTTTAACTGGTATTAGACCAACCAAAGTTGCATATGACTTAATTGAAGATGGATTAAATCCTCTTTTTGTTAAAGAAACATTGATGAAAGATTTTTTAGTTAGTGAACAAAAAGCAAAACTTGTTTCTAGAATAATTGCTAACCAAAATTGCATTATTAAAAATGATAAACTTGTAAATTTATATATAAATATACCTGTTTGCCCATCAAGATGTTCTTATTGTTCTTTTATATCATCTGAATATGATAAAGTAAAAAACATTATTCCAGAATACTTAAGCAATCTAGTAAAAGAATTAAGAGCAGTGAAAGAATTAGTTATGAAAAAAGCATATGTTATAAGAGCTATATACATTGGCGGGGGGACTCCGAGTGTATTAACTGCGGAACAATTAAAAATGCTTCTTGATGAAATAAATTATCCAATATCAGAATTTACAGTTGAATGCGGTAGGCCAGACACCATTACAGAAGAAAAGTTAAAGGTTTTAAAAAATTATGGAGTTACAAGAATTTCAATTAATCCTCAAACATTTTCGCTTAAAACATTAAAAATTATAGGTAGAAAACATTCAATAAAAGAAGTGTTGGAAGCATATAAACTTGCTTTGAAATATGATTTTAATGTAAATATGGATTTTATAGCTGGGCTTCCAGGTGAAAAATTACCAACATTTAAAAAAAATATTGACACAGTGTTAGAATTATCTCCAGATAATGTTACAGTTCATACTTTATCTATAAAGCATGGCTCAATACTTTTTAATAATCCGCCAGATACAGAAAAAAATGTGGCAAAAATGGTTGATTATGCTTATAGCAAGCTTACTGCTGATGGTTATTTACCTTATTATATGTATAGGCAAAAAAATCAAATTGAAGGCTTAGAAAATGTTGGATATTCAAAAAAAGGGAAAATTTGCACGTTTAACATAGATAGTATGGAAGAAACCTGCAGTATCATAGCATGTGGAGCAGGAGCAATTTCAAAACGAGTTTTTCAACTTGAAAATCGAATTGAAAGATTAGCAAATCCAAAATTTTTAAGTGATTATAATGAAAGAATAAATGAAATTATTGAAAAAAAATATACCTTCTTTTAAATACAAATTTGTTTTTTAGCATATAAATATATGTGATAAAATATCAATATAGAAAAAGTAAGATGTCTTCTAAAGCTAAATTTATTTTAGCTTTAACTATTATTTTTGCAATAATTATTTTAATATTATTATATTTGCATTATGTTGTAAACCCAATAATAATTGATGCTACAGAAGCAAAAGTATATTCTCTTACTCAAGATGCAGTAGAAAATGCTGTTTATGATGTTATTAAAGATAACAATATTTACGACGAATTAATCGAGATTGTCAAAGATGAAAATGGGGATGTACAATTGATTACTGCAAATGCGTTTCAAATAAATATGTTTTCTAAAAATTTGTTAAAATCTGCACAAGATAGTTTAAAAGGGCTAGCTGAACAAGGTGTAGAATTGGGTATTGGTACATTTACTGGATTGCCAATTCTTACAGATAGAGGTCCTAAAATCACATTAAAGTTATCTCCAATAGGAACTGTTTATACAAGGTTTTATTCTGAATTTACAACAGCAGGAATTAATCAAACTAATCATAAAATTTATTTAATTATAAATACTGATGTAAATATAATATTGCCAATAGATACAAAAAAAGTTGAAACAACAACTGAAATACTAATTACTGAAAGTATTATAGTTGGAAAAATTCCAGACACCTATCTTAATTCTAGTCAACTTGATGAAATGTTAAATTTAGTTCCTAAAAATTGAATAAAATTTTTTAATTAAAAAATAATAGAGGTATGCAAAGTCTTTGGCTTTTAATACCTCTTTTTTTAATTTTACTATTTTTGTTACCCTTTGTTTTTGAAGTAAGACTTTCTTATAATATCTATAAAAATATGGGAACATTTTCTCTAAAATTATGGTTTATAAGAATTAAACTATTAACTTTTAAAATAAAAGGTAAAAAACTAATTGTGCGTAGTAAAAACAAAGCTAAGCAAATTGAAATTTCTCTTGTAGGACCTGAAATTAAATTAATAGAG
>CALVMK010000037.1 GCA_944345545.1 uncultured Clostridia bacterium
ACCCAGAAACAGGAAAACTATGCGTAGCCGAAGTAACAGCTACAGACACAGATGAAATAAAATATGCAGAGAAGTATACAATCTGGTATTTGTCAGACGGAACAAAGATAAAGACAGTAAATAGACATCGTTTCTATAATGAAAGAGAGAAGAAGATGATGTTCTTGGAAGACTGGAAAGTTGGGGATAGTTTCATAAAAGAAGACGGAACAAGGGTTCAATTAATGAAGAAGAGAACAATAAACAAACAAGTAAGACACTTCACATTAAATACAACACATGAAAACTATTTTGCAAATGGAATGTTAAGTGGTAACTATCACACAAAACCAATGAGTTCAGATACATTTCAATTTTAAATAAACTTTATAAAAATCCACCAAGATTTTGGTGGATTTTTTGAAAATGATAATAATTATTTTATGTTTCATCAACTTCAGCATGTTTTTTTGTGAACTGGCTGTTGTATAGGTCGGCATAAAAACCTTTCTTTGCTAATAATTCTTCATGTTTTCCTGTTTCTATAACATTTCCATCTTTCATGACTAGTATTAAATCTGCATTTTTTATCGTGGATAATCTATGGGCGATTACGAAACTTGTTCTTCCTTTTATTAGTTTATCCATAGCTTCTTGGATTAATTCTTCTGTTCTTGTATCTACTGAACTCGTTGCTTCGTCCAAAATTAACATTGGAGCGTTTTCTACCATAGCTCTTGCAATAGTTAATAATTGTTTTTGACCTTGACTTAAATTAGCTTCTTCATCTAACACCATATTATAGGACTTAGGTTGTGTTTTTATAAAATGGTCGATATTTGCTGCTTCACATGCCTTAAAGATTTCTTCGTCTGTTGCATCTGGCTTTCCATATGCAATATTTTCTCTTATTGTTCCTTCAAAAAGCCATGTGTCTTGTAGTACCATTCCAAATAAACTTCTAACGTAACTCCTTTTCATGTCGCTTATAGGAACTCCGTCAATTAATATTTCTCCAGAGCTGACTTCATAAAATCTCATTAATAAATTTACAAGAGTTGTTTTTCCTGCACCTGTTGGTCCAACAATAGCCACTTTTTGACCTGGCAAAGCGGTTTCGCTAAAGTTGTGAATTATTTCTTTTTCTGGTGAATATCCAAAACAAACATTTTTAAACTCGACCTTGCCTTTAAAATTCTTTATTGTTGCAGTTTTGTTTGATTCATCTGATAATTCTTCTTCATTTAAAAATTCAAACACTCTTTCAGCAGCTGCTGCAGTAGATTGTAATGTTCCTGCTATTGAAGCAACTTGAGCAATTGGTTGATTAAATTGTCTTATATATTGAATAAATGCAACTATTGAAGCAATAAACGTTATATCTTTTAATGCCATTGAACCGCCGATTATGCAAATTACTACATAACTAATATTTCCAACAAAATTCATTATAGGCATCATTAAACCTGAAAAGAATTGTGCTTTATATCCGCTTTTATATAACTTATCATTTATTATATCAAATTTTTCTTCAGCCTTTTCTTCTCCGTTAAAAACTTTTATAACATTGTGTGCTGTGTAGCTTTCTTCAATGTGTCCATTCATTTCGCCCAAAGCATTTTGTTGATTTCTAAAGTGTTTTTGAGAAATTTTAACAAAAATCATAACAAGTGCAGTGCTAATAGGAACAGATATTAAAGCAACAAGAGTAAGTTCCCAGCTTATTGTAAACATCATGACAATAATTCCTATGAGCATAGTTATAGAACTTATCATTTGACTTAAACTTTGACTTAATGTTTGGCTAATTGTGTCAACATCATTTGTAACACGAGATAAAATATCACCGTTGCTTTTTGTATCGAAATATTTTAAAGGTAGTTTGTTAATTTTTTTTGATATGTCTTCTCTTAGGCCTTTAGAATTTTTTGATGTTACTTTACTCATAATAAAGTTTTGAGTAAAACTAAATATAACACTAATGCAGTATAAAATGATAAGCCAAATTCCAATAGTAGTAATTTTTATAAAGTTTATACTTGCATCAGGTGCTAAACCTAAAATAATTTCTTCCGTAATCTTTGATAATATTTTTGGTCCTAGAATTGAAAATGCTGTGCCTACACAAGCAAATATTAAAGCTATTATAATGGGCAACCAATAAGGTTTTAAATGAATAAGCAGTTGTTTGATAGATTTTTTAAAATTTTTTGCTTTTTCGCCAGAGCTCATATTTCCACCATGACCATTCATTTTAGGAGAGTTAGTTTGGTTTTGTGAATTTTTCATGCTAATTCCTCCTTAGAAAGTTGTGAATAAGCAATTTCTTGATAAATTTTACAATTTTCCATGAGTTCCTTATGTGTGCCCATTCCAACCATTTCACCTTTATCTAAAACAATAATTTTATTTGCATCCATTATTGTTCCTATTCTTTGTGCAACAATTAAACACGTACTTCCAGATGTTTCTTTTTTTAATGCCTTTCTTAAAGCTTTGTCTGTTTTGTAATCAAGTGCTGAAAAGGAATCGTCAAAAACAAAAATTTCTGGTTTTCTTACAACAGCCCTTGCAATGCATAATCTTTGTCTTTGACCGCCTGAAACATTTTTCCCGCCTTGAGAAATTTGGTAATTCAAACCGTTTTCTAATTTTTCTACAAAGGGTAGTGCTTGAGCTGTTTTTAAAGCAAGATTAACTTGTTCATTACTTGCATTTTCATCGCCATATTTAATATTTTCTTCAACTGTTCCACTAAACAAAAAGCTTTTTTGTGGAACATAACCTAATTTTTTATACAAAGACCTTAAATCATATTCTTTAACATTAATTCCATCTACTAAAACTTCGCCTTCGGTAACATCATAAAATCGTGGAACTAAATTTATTAGGGTGCTTTTACCACTTCCAGTGGAACCAATGAATGCCACTGTTTCACCTTTGTTTACTGAAAAGTTAATGTTTTTTAAAACATAATCATCGCTATCGGGATATTTAAAACTTACATTTTTAAATTGAATTGTGCCGGTTTCTGTTGAATTTGTGATAGAGCCGTTGGAAATTTTATTTCTTGTGCTTAATACTTCATAAATTCTATTTCCTGAAACGAAAGCTCTAGGTATCATGATAAACAAAATTGATAGCATTAAAAAGCTGATTAAAACCTGCATCGAATATTGCGTGAATATAGTTAAATTTGCTAAATCTAAACTTCCATTTGATATTAAATATCCGCCTATCCAAATAATAGATAATGAAAGGGCATTCATAATAAGTTGCATACCTGGCATCATTATAGAGAACATTCTATTTATAAAAAGGTCAGTTTTTGTTAATGCAACATTAACTTTATCAAATTTTTCTTCTTGAAGTTTTTCTGCATTATATGCTCTAACAACTTTTATTCCGGTTAGGTTTTCTCTTGTTACGCCATTTATTTTATCTGTGAGTTTTTGCATTTTTTTAAACTTAGGAGAAACAAAAGAAAAAATAGTAATAAGCAAAACTAATAATAAAACAATGGCGATTGCTGTTACCCAGCTGAGAGTTGTGCTTTTATTAACAATTTTTAAAATTGCTCCAATTGCCATAATAGGAGCAGAAAGCGCCATTCTTAAAAACATTGTTACTACTTGTTGAATTTGAGTAATATCATTAGTTGTTCGAGTCATTAAACTTGCGGTTGAAAACATTTCCATTTCTTCCATGGAAAAAGAATTTATTTTGGAAAATAATGCTTTTCTTACTCGTTTTGCAAAACCTGCTGCAACTCGAGCTGCAAGGTAAGCCACGATTAATGTGCAAGCAATAGAGCCTGCAACAATTCCTAACATTTTTAAACCTTGAATTAAAATTTCATTTAATGTGCCACCATATTGAATAAGATTGACAATACTGCCCATGTAGTCTGGGAGTTCAAGGTCTAGCATTACTTGACCAACAACAAAGCCAAGGATAAACAAAATAATAATCCAATCTTTAGCACGCAAATATTTTAATAATTTTATCATTTTAAAATCCTTTTATTAATTAATATATTTATATTATTTTTTTGATTAAATAAAATAACTAAATCAATAATGATATATATTAATCAAAATACATATATGTGAAATATTTTACAACTATAAAATTATAATTGCAACAAAAAACAGAAATAATATTATTTCTGTTTTATAATTTCAATTTTCGTCAACTTTTAGCAAACTCACCAATAAAGATTTTTAAGATATGGAAGACTATTGTTATATTTTGAGCTATAACCCCAAATAGAAGAACCAAGATTATTTGCAAAAGATGATGATTGCATATTTGATTCTGTTTTTATATTATAATTTTGAATCCTGTTAATTGGTAAAGAAAAGGCTGAAAAATTAATTGTTGCGTTATGAGTTTTTTCCCAAAATAAAGCTCCAGTTGTCCATTTAATTTTAGAATTAAAATTTAAGCTTACATTATCAGATACCTTTATGGTAATTTTACTTTCGGATATATCGTATGTGTAATTATTGTAATTAGATATGCTAGTAGTTTTGTTTAAATATTTTTCATTTGCACCTTTTTTTAAGTATTTATCTACTAAAACAGTAGAAGTATGAATTGGCTTATCAAAGTTGACGCCATCTACATTTTTATTAGTTTTCTCGTATATACTATATGCAAAATTATCTGATAAATTTGATTGAATGCCATAACACTCTGTAGAAGAAGTTTCAGTGTTTCCGTTAATCTGTGAGAAAAAAAGAATTTCGTCATATTCTATAACAGAAGTAATAGTAGATTGCTCAGATGTAACACTGCCACCTCTACCTCCAGATTGTGAAGAGACCATTGAATAAATAGAAATTTTATTTTCAATTTTAATTCTTTTTTCTCCGCCTGTAACTTTACCTGTATTGTAACAATATAATGTTGAATTTGTATTGTAGCCTGTTATTCCACCAGCATATGCTAAATTTAATTTGGTTGTTATAGTATAATTATTTGTTGATATTTTTAAATGTGGTGCATTTTGAGAACTTGTGTAACCTTCTGAGATTGTTTTGTCATCGTTGGTTTCATTAACTTTGGCATTAGCAGTTATAAAGCCAGTGTTGAAACAATTATTAATATTACCATTTATTCCTGTAATACCGCCAGCATATGATTGAGCCGTTTTACCATCAACACCTGAAGTAATATTTCCATAATTAGAACATTGTGTAATTTCTCCTGTCATTTCACCAGCTATTCCACCAGCCTTGGATGTAGAATATGTGTTATTAGTAATAGTTGCTGAATTGTAGCACAATTTAATTAAAGCATCATTTGAATGGCAAGCCCCCAAAATTCCACCTGTATATGTAGCTCCATAATCACCATTATTTACGGTTATGTTAACTGAATTATTAGAACAATTTTCTATTTTGGCATTTTTATACATTGAGCCAACTATTCCACCAGCACTTTTTGAATTCGCAGTTAATGTTATTTGCCCATTTGCCAATCTAACATTTTTGATTTCTGTTTGAAATGAACCATTATCGTCTGGATCTCTAACATAAGCGAATAGTCCTAAATCACCACTAGCCAAACTGGAATTTTCTATTTTTAAATTATATATCAAAGCATTGTTTCCATTAAAATGTCCGTCAAAATAATAAATTGTTGAACCAATCATAGTTCCAATTGGTGTGAAGTTTTTGTTTTCCATGTCTATGCTATTAGTTAGTTCGTAATATTTGTTTTTTGTTTCTCCACCTTGATAAACAAATTTAGATAGGCTATCTAAATCTGCTCTTGAAGAAATAAGAAAGGGGTCGCTACTTGTACCACTTCCGCCACTATATTTTGATTCTGTTATAGCTTTTGCTATGTTTAAATTTGTTTCAGGGAAAATAAAAGAAAAAAGAAAAGCAAAAGAGAATACAAAACACAAAAAATAATATAAATTTTTATTAGATTTTCTATTCTTCACAATAGTAGTATAAAATAATTATTAAATAAAATCAATTTTTTTATTCTTTTTTTGCAAAAAGTGTTGACAAATTATTTAAAGGCTTGTATACTTTCCCAGTATTTAAAAATTAACCTTTTCCAAAGATAGCAAGTGCCTTAGTGCATAAAACCTTATGGTTGCTTGCCGAGGTAAAGAACTTTACAGAGATTTTTCCCTGCGTCCTTTACCACGGCGCAGGTTATTTTTTTAAAACTGCACACAAATTTATTAAAAGGAGGCATAATGAGCGCTAATTTTGAAGCGAAAAAAGCTTTGGTGGAAGAAATTAAAAATAAAATTCAAAGCGCTAAATCAATTGCTTTCGTGGACTATCGCGGTTTAACTGCCAGTGAAGACACAAAAATGAGAAAGGCTTTCCGTGATGCTGGTGCTGATTACAAGGTTTATAAAAACCGTTTAATGCTTAAAGCATTAGAAGCACTTGGCATTTCTGGTTGTGAAAAGTTCTTAGAAGGCACAACTGCTGTTGCTTTCAGCAACAACGATGAAGTTGGTGCAGCTAAGGTTATTGTAGACACAATCAAAGAAACCAAAAAAATGGAAATTAAGTTTGGTATTCTAAACGGAACAGTTGTAGACAGTAAAGCTGTTGAAGCATTAGCAAAACTCCCATCAAAGGAAGTTCTAGTAGCACAACTATTAGGTATGTTAAATACACCCGCAACCAACCTTGTGCGTGTGCTTAATGCCCCAATTCAAGGGGTTGCAATTGCTCTTAATGCAGTTGCTAATAAAGGTTAAAATTTGTTTTTAAGGAGAAATTTAAAATGGCAGATTTGAATAAAATTGTTGAAGATATTAAATCACTTACAATTGTTGAAGTTAGTGAACTTGTTAAAAAATTAGAAGAAGAATTTGGCGTAAGTGCACAAGCTGCAGTAGCAGTTGCTGCTCCAGTAGCAGGCGGTGCAGCAGCTCCAGCAGCTGAAGAAAAAACAGAATTTACAGTTGCATTAAAAGAAGCTGGCGCAAACAAAATTGCAGTTATTAAAGCTGTAAGAGAAATAACAGGACTTGGACTTTCAGAAGCTAAAGGTCTTGTAGACAATGCTCCTTCAGTAGTTAAAGAAAATGTTCCTACAGAAGAAGCTAAGAAAATGGAAGCTATGCTTAAAGAAGCTGGCGCAACAGTTGAACTTAAGTAATTTAAATAAAATATATTTGTGTGCATAAAAATCTTGGGCTACCCAAGATTTTTTTATGCTTAATTATTTAATTTATAACAATTAAAAAAAATAATTTATTCGTTAATTTCTTAAATTTATTAGACAAGTTATTATAAATTAGTTATAATAAGCCATAGTCTAACTGACAGTACA
>CALVMK010000038.1 GCA_944345545.1 uncultured Clostridia bacterium
ATAACTATATAGATTCTCAAGCTAGTGTAACATTTAACACAAGCACTGGATGGGAAGTAAACGACTCAAGGGCAACATTAAAAATAATGTCTGGGGAAACTGTTGATTTAATATCTCCGTCTTCAATAGGTTATGAATTCCTTGGATGGTATTCAATGCCTGAAGGCGATGGTGAAAAATTATACGATGTAAATGTAGAATTTACTCAAAACACTTCTCAAAATATAGTTTTATATGCACATTGGGAACTTGGAGAATTTGTTTTAACAACAAAAATAAACACAGAAAATATTTTAGATAACTTATTCTCAGAAAATGCAGACGGGTTAAAAAGTTTGAGAATTGAAAAACTTGAAAATGGTTCTTGGATAGATGTAACTTCTGTAACTGAATTTAGCTATAATTCTTCATTAAGGTATGTAGTAGAATGTAAAGAAGGATATAATTTAAAAACTAATAGTTTTAGCGGAATTGAAGGTTCTTTCAATGAATCTACAGATAATTACATATTTGAATTCAAAATGGCTGGAAATGATGTTGAAATTCATATAAATATTTACAGAAATGT
Source organism: uncultured Clostridia bacterium (assembly GCA_944345545.1). Lineage (GTDB taxonomy): Bacteria > Bacillota > Clostridia > Christensenellales > UBA1242 > Caccopulliclostridium. The sequence continues at coordinate 569 of CALVMK010000038.1, forward strand.
TTATAAATTATCTTTTGAAAATTCAAATAGTAATGTTGTTTTAACATCTTCTATGCCTGAATCTGAAGATTTAAAATTTGGAGAAGAATTTACTTTACCTAGCGGTTTAAGCGCTATTGGTTATACTTTTAAAGAATGGAACACATCACCAAATGGAGACGGAACAAGTTATTCAGCAGGTGTAAGCTTTACACAAACGTCTTCAAACAATGTTTTATATTCTATTTGGGATATAAACAAGCATGATATTACAATACAAATAAGCGGAGCTCCAATAGACGAAGTTGGATTTACATTAACAAATGAAGATGACGAACAATTAATAATTAGCGATGGTGTAAATGCAACATTCACATATAATAATGTTGGTTACAATACTCAATTAATTTTGGCTATAGATTCAGGTATATATAATTTAGGAACTGTTTCTGGTGTTGTAAGTGAAGGTGAAGAAAATATTAAAACCTTTGCTATGCCTGATGAAGATGTAAGCATCAATATTATATTTGGAGAGGCACCTTATCAACTTACATTAAACCCAAACACAACTTTGATTACAGACTATGATGTTGAATGGACAGAATCTGAACTAAGTGTATGGAACAAAGTCGAAAATAGCAATAACATAACAACTACAATTTATTCTAATAACACAATAAGTTTATTGCCAACTCCAACAATTAAAGGTTTAAAATTTACAGGTTGGTATACTGGACTAAATGGAACTGGCAATAAAGTGGAAATTTATACTCAAACATCTTCACAAAATGTAACGCTTTATGCAAATTATGTTTTAGATGAAGCAAATTTAAACATTTATATCAAAACAGAAGATGCTGTTGAAGAAATTTTCCAAGATAGCTTAGAAGGAATTAATGGAGATGTTAGATTAGAAGTTTATGATTTAAACTCTAAAACTTGGATTGCAGATTCAAACTACACTTACGGAAGTCCAATTAAAGTGGAATATTTAAAGAATGTTCGAATTGTTTTCACAATTAATAGTGGATTTGAATTATCTGAAAATAATGTTTCAAGCAATATTCAAGGAAAATTAACAAATAGCGGAAATACTTATTATTACACGTTTATAATGACTAATGAAGATTCAATTATTGAAATAGATATCTTAAGGTCAAGATTTGATTTAGAGTTTAATAAAAACACTCAAGACACTGTAACCAATTTACCAACTTCAATTTCTTTAAAAATGGGTGGTAGTTATGTTATAGAAAATTTCTCTAATATGACAAGAAAAGGCTATAGCTTCACAGGCAACTGGCTCTTGTTAGACGCAGAAGGGAATACTGTTAGAACATATAAAGCTGGTGATACTTATACACAATCTACAACAAAGAATACAATTTTGTATGCGGAATGGAGTTTAAAAACATATACAGTTAAATTTGATTTTGACGGCGGAGAATCTAATCAAAATGAAATTAATATTGGTTATGATACGCAAATTACAATGCCAGATGTCAATAAAGATGGTTTTGAGCTTATTGGCTGGACAATTAGCATTGAAGGACAAGAAGAAACCTATGTTGTTATAACGGGTGATACATTAAGGTCTTTAGAAAGCAAATATTCTATTGACCTTGTAGGGAATGAGCAAACAAGAACATTTGTAATAAAAGCAGTTTGGAATGCTGGTAATAACTTTGTTACAGTTATTTCACAATTAGACGAAACTAAATATGAAGAAAAAAATCTTGATATTTATTTAAGACCAAACGATCCATTAATTACGTTCTATGTAAATGGAGTTATAAGCAATGCTTATGAAGCTCCAACAGGTTCAACAATTCAATTGCAAGCTGAGGTGCCAGAAGGATATCAAATTAAAGAATGGCTTATTGATGGTAGTGCTATTATTAATAGTCTTGAAGAAAACAATATTGTTGAAATTACAAACTTTACTTCAAACTTTAAAGTAACTTTAATTTATGAACCAATTGAGATTAGCATTACTTTAAATCAAACTGAAAACGGCTTATTAACATTTGCAGAAGATAATTCTGGTGTTTATGACATAATAGGGAATGCAGCTAAAACACTTTCTGGTGTAAAAATTAACATTAAAGCAACCGCTCAAGCTGGTTATTTGTTTAACGAAATAACAGCTGATAACCTTAATGTTTCTATCTCACAAATAAAAAATGAAGATACGGCAGATATTTCTGTTGTGGGAGCTTTGAAAGATACTGTATTAACTGCAACATTTGTTGAAAGACCAAATCTTGTTATGATAGATGGTGAAAATATTTCAACAATAAAATATCAAGTTTCTAATAGCACAACATTTGATGATAAATATAATAATTATAGCGATACTACAGGAATTACAATAAAAACTGGTCAATACTTAAAGGTAATTATCACAACAAATCAGGGCTATAGTGTTGTTTCTATCTACTGCACAGATGCTAATGTTCAATATCCATATGGTGATAAATTTACAGCATTAATTGATGGCATTTTAAATGATACGACAATTTATGTTGATACTGAATTAAATGAATACACTTTATCAACTGGAATAGTAAATGGTGAAAACACTGGAAC
>CALVMK010000039.1 GCA_944345545.1 uncultured Clostridia bacterium
CTACTTCGTCTACAATTAACACTGTATATTCTGCTATGCGGTCTACGTGTTCAAGATGTCTTCGAGTGCAAATATTTGTAAAAAGTTTACCTACTTTCATTGGAATATTTGACCAAAGGCAAGGAACGCAGTCACCAGCTGAATAAAATGTATAAGCTTCTTTAATTCGTTCCCAACGCTGTATTTTTTCGCTATCTTTAGTAGCGTAAATTTCTTTTTCTTTGCCTATGCCTAGAAAATATCTAAATCGAAGCTCTAACCACATTTTTTTAGCTAAAATAACAGCGTCATAAGTAAGAGAACTTGTCTTGCCCGCTCCTGGCGTACCGTTACGAGTTACCATATATTTTGAAATATCTATTGAAACATTATGTATTTTTACACGAGATATGTACCAAAATACGCGGAAAAATGGTATCCATACATAAACAGTGTAAAGCCCTAATGGAATATATGTTAAAAGCATTATTAAAAGTGATTTATCTATTCCTACGGTAAAGAATATTGGTAAGATTATAACTAGGCTTAGCATGGCAAATATAAATTGATGATATCGAGCGAGAAACTTTACTAAGCCTGTACAATCTTTTTTATTTACTTTAAATATTTTTAAATATTTGTTTTTAAGTTTGAATTTTTCAAAAATATTTCTTTTAATTTGTAATTTACTTGTCATACAAAGCCTTTAAAGTTAATTATTTAAGCTGATAGTTCTTCATATGTAACTGAAAGTTCTGACCAAACATCAGCAGTTTGATAACTTGTTAACATACCTGTTGGAATATAAATTTTTGTGGTAGAAGTTGAGATTGAATTTTTATTTCCTAATAAAGGTGGCGTAGTTGCTAATATAGTCATTGTGGTTAGATTACTACAATTTCTAAAAGCATAATTACCTATACTTGTTACACTTTGTGGTATTGTTACACTTATTAAACTACTACAATCAGAAAATACCCCATCGCCTATATTTGTGACAGTATTTGAGATTTCCATGCTAACTATACTGCTACATCCTGAAAAAGCATAATTGCCTATATTGGTTACACTATTAGGTATTAATATATTTGTTAAATTTCTACAATTAGAAAACGCAGAATCACCTATATTTGTGACAGTATTTGGAATTTCTAAACTGCTTAAATTTCTACAAGAAGCAAAAGCATATTCACCTATGCTTATGAGACTATTCGAAATTTCTATACTTGTTAAATTACTACAACTTTTAAAAGCAAAACCCTTTATATTTAATACGCTACTTGGAATCGTATATGTTAGTCTTGTGTTACCTATTGAATACTGAATAAGTTCTGTTTTGTTTTTATTAAATAACACTCCGTAATCGTCACTTGAATAATTTTGATTATCATCATCTACATTTATATCTATTAAACTATAACAATCAGCGAATGCCTTGTAACCTATGCTATTCACACTGTTAGGAATTGATACACTTGTTAAACTATAACAAGCTTTAAACGCGTCATCACCTATACTGGTAACACTACTAGGAATTGTTACACTTGTTAAACTAGCACAATTATCGAACGTACTAATTCCTATACTTGTTACACCTTCTGGTATTGTTACACTTGTTAAACCAGCACAACCTCTAAACGCTTCATCACCTATACTGGTAACACTATCTGAAATTGTTATGCTTTTTAAATTATAGCAATAAGCGAATGCACCATCACTTATACTTGTTATATTGCTTAATAATTTAATATTATTATCAAAACTTTCGAAACCACTTTTATTATTTGTTGCTGATATATTTGTTACTTTATAATCATTACCGTCAATATATTTAGTTATGGTTTTATAATCATCAAAGCAAGAATAATATGAAGTAGCTATTAAAGTATTAGTATAATCCTCTACTGTTTCATAATAAATTCTCTCCCCATCTTTTGTATGTGAAGCAACAAATGGTGCTATTAATATATTATTTAGTTTATTTTTTAAATTTCCATTAAAAAAAGATACAGACAAATTAACTATTAATACATCATCGTCAGGAAAGTCGTTCAAAAATGATGAACTAAGAGAAGATGCTGAAGTGTAAGTATGTAAATTGCTTCCATTCTCGTTGCAAAAGGTTACACTGGTAAATGAAGTCAAAGTCGGTATTACATTTTGCTTAACAACTTTTGCTCCCGCTACACTTTCAGTTGTTGTAACAGTTGAATAGCTTTTAGGAATAATTATTTCAGCTACATTAGGGTCCCCAATATATCCAGTACATGATTCCCCATCAAAAGTAAAATATTGTGCAGATGTAGGCTGAGGCTCAGTTGTTTCTATCACTTCAAACTTAGCTATTATATTTACATTTTTATTTACTGTATATGTACATGGATTTTCTGAAGATATTAATATTGTATTTTCGTAAAAACCTAAAAATGTATAACCTTCATTTGCTGTAGCTTGTAATGTTATTTTAGAGTTTATTTCATACTCTGTTTGTTCTAATTCTGTTACAGTTCCACCTTCACTAGCTGTTAGTGTTATAATGTAAGTTTCTGGCGTTTCTGTAACTTCTTCTAATTCAAATTTAGCTATAATTGTTATATTATCTTTAACTTCGTATGTATAAGGATTTTGTGTAGATATTAATTCGTTAGATATATACCAGCCAGAAAAAACATATTCTTCTGCAGGTGTTGCTCGCAAAACAATCTTTTCTCCAGATTTGTACTCTTTTTCTTCTAAATCTTTTACTGTACCTTTTGCCTTATCTTCCGTGTTTAGTGTTACAGAATAATATGTTGTGCTAGTTTGGGTGTTTTGGTGGCTATCAAAAATTATATAGCCACCAACTAATATTAACCCTAGAAGAAAAGATATTAATACTATCGTTCCTTTCCTCACGCTTCCACCTCTTCTTGTGTAGGTTCTGTGTATGTAAATTTCATTGTTATTGTTATGCTTTCGTTAGCTGTAAAGTTATAACTGGTTTCTGTTCCTAATTCTTCCCCATCTTCGTTATAAAAGCCAACAAATGTTTCATTTTCGCCAGCTTCAGCTGTAAGTTCTACGCTAGAATCTAAAACTTTCTTTTCAGTTGATATAACGCTTGTTTCTACTTTATCTGTATCAAGGTTTGTAACTTCTTTAACTACCGTTACTATTGCTTCTGTTTCTGGATTATAGAATTTTGCTACAATTTTTTCACCTTCAACAATTCTATATTCAAACGGATTATCAAAGCTTAAAAATTCATTTTTGTTATTAAAAAAAGCCCAAAATTCATAACCTTCTTCTGGAACAGCTGTTATTTTAACACCGCCACCAATTAATTGAGGTTTATCTATTTCACTTATTGAACCTTTTTTATCGTCTTCTGTAGAAGTTTCTACTGTTGTATAATTTTCTGGATTAATCAAAGCTTTTATATCATTTAAATGATGATATATTCCAAAACCTATTGTTACCACTATTGCTGTGGCAAGTAAAAATAAAATAAATTTTCCGAATGATTTTTTTGACATGTTTTTTCTCCTTTTTAATAAAAATTTATTGTTAATTGTATATTAAATTTTACATTACTTATCAAATCACCCCCTTCATCATAAAAATTAAATAAGGAAGACAAATCTACGGTATGCAAACCTTCAATTTGTGGAGTTTGATAATAATAAATGTTATATAAATTGTTTAAACTTGTTGTTTGATTATTTTTTAATTCAATACGTTTAACGGTAGATTCAATAGGAAAATTTAAGTCAGTTAATTTTTCTAAAAAACTTAAATATTCAACTTCATAATATGAATCAGGGTAAGTTGCATAACTGCTTCTTTCTCTAATTAATGCTAAATTAGGGTAAGTTGTAGGTAAAAACTCTAATCGCATTCTGTATTCGTAGTCAATATTTCCTTCTTTATAATCTAAAAGCCCCTCCATATTAAACAAAGTTGTCGCGTCTATAACATAATCTCCGTCTTCATCTAAATCAGGGTTTTCAGGAATTGAATCATCAACTGAATATATTGCTACCACATTTATAAATTCAGAATTTAAAAGAACAGGGGCTTCCATATCATAAACAGGTATAAAATTATCAACTTCTATTTTATAAACAGAAGCTATGTTTATAATTTTTTCTTCGTTTTGAGTGTAGTTATTTTCTAAAATCTCCAAAATATCATTAATTGGATTATCTGAAACTGCTACAAAATTAGTAAATAAATCTTTATTAAATGAGATTTTCCCTATCAATGCGTTTAAATTTTCCAAAGATATTTCTTCTCGAACTGGTAAAAATTCATCATCAAAGCAATTCAAATATGCCACTTTGAAATTTTTATTCAAATCAAAAACAACTTCGATTTGCTCATAATAAGAAACAGTTAAATTTTCGGGAACGTATTCTATAAAATCAGGATATAATTCTGAACCTCTATCAAAAGATATTTTGGTTCTGATTTCAGCATAGTCTCTTATATATGTTAATTCTACACTTTTAAATGTTTGCGTTAAATCAATTAGTTTTATTAATTCTTCAAGTTCAGCTTTGGTGTACATAGATTCGCCTTTAAATTTTGCCACTATCAATGTATCTTCTTTAAGCATAAAATTAAAATTTTGCTCTGTATTAATAAGCTCGTCATCTATGTACCAACCCATAAAAGTTGAATTATTTATTGCTGAAGCTTTTAATTCAATTTCTCTATTTTTTATATAAACGCCTGAAGGTGTAACACATTTTCCTAAAGTGCTATCATTGACTTTTAAAGTTAACACGCAAGTTTCTTGTGTAGGTGTATTGGGCGTATCAAAACTATCATTTTTATTTAAAAAACTAATTGCTACTACTAGAGCCGTTATAGCTAACAATAAAATTATTAAATAAATTATTACTTTTTTCACTTTTTACCCCCTTTAAATAAACTTGCTATCCATTTAAAAGGTAAAGCTATAATTTTAAATATAAGTTTTATAATTTCCCACAATCCTTTAAATATTGTTGGAAGAAATGGAGCTAAAACAATTAATATTACTAGAATAATTAATGCTATTAACAACCACCTTAACCAACTTAAGTTAGGTTGTATTGGTGGAGTTAAATCTGAAATTATATTTATAGGACTAGCAACAACTGGAATAACTGTGTAAATACCTTCTTTATTAAACGTTAGCTGGATAATATCAAAGCTTAAAAATACGGTTTCTTCTACTACGGAAGCCTCATTCCTAATTCTAGACAAGTTGTTGTCTTCAACTTTGTAAATAATAGCGTCTTCAGCATGATAATCAGTAACTGCAAATCTGAATAAAAACACTGTTTTATTTTCTTGTTTAGCTTTACTATAATAGTATCTAAAGTCCCCTATATCATCTTCATTTATAAGTAAGTTTTTTGAAAGATTGGAATCTGTTTGAAGCATATCTTTATCTGTAACAGCGTATATAGGTTGAACATTTTTGAATTCTTCACCTGTATCATAACCCCACAAACCAGACCAAAACTTGTCCCAACCAGAGTGAGTAGAATCATAAGACAAGATGTCAAATAGTCCGTCAGAGTCAAACTCTTTGCGATTATAGCCTTTAGTTCTGCCAGTATCTACATTGTCAGAAAATAAATCTGCACTAATTGTTTCATTTACATCTAAAGTCCCTTTATCAAAAGTTATATCGTAGTTGTATATGTAATCTTCTAAAATTTCACCGTTTAAAACAAAATCTTTATAGTCGATATTACCAGTATAGAAAGCATAATATAAATATTCATCTATGTTTTTTGAATAAAAATAAGTGTTTTGTATCCATTCAGAATATGCATGATTATTATTTGCGTCTACATTGTAGGACCAGTCTAAATCGTAGTAAGCCATAGAACTGCCTGAACCCGTTAAAATTTCATTATAACCTAAGCCATATTCAATATTAGTTTCATGTTCATTTACATTTTGACCTATTAAGTTATAAAAATAATTATAAACTTCTTGATTTTGAGTAATTAAAATTGGGTTGGTTTTATACTCATACCATTCTGCCATAATCTTTTGAAGCTTGCCGTACTTTTCTATTTTTTCATTATCAACAGCAAAATAAACAGAACTCAAATTGTTTTGATGTCCTTTGCCAAGTTCAGACAAACTGTCTGGTCTATAAAAAGTAGATTCAACTTCTAGTTCTATCGTTTCAAGTTCGTTTACGCTTGCTTTTAATGTAGATTCTGCGTTAATATCTAAGCCAAAACCTTGAGCATATCCTGTGAACTTCCATGTTCCACCTATACCATACTCTTCTGGAAGATTTTGTGAACTTTCTAAAAGTTCTATTCCTGAAATATCATAACGCCTTTCTTCTTTGTTTACTCTATCCGCAAAAGTTTTTCCTTCGATTTCTGTATCTATAACTTTAAATTTTGAAAATAAGTTATCTTCTGAATTATTCAAAAATTGTAATTGAAATTTAAAATAGTTGTTTGGCACTCCCTCTGAATTGTAGCCTATTGCCATTTGAATTTTATTTTGAACAGAGTTAGTGTCTACGTTTAGTTGCTGTGGATTATATACATACACAAAAAGCCCGTAGTTATCTTGCGAGCCATTTTCTGAATATCCAAATTCAACAAAGTTTATTATAGCTATATCTCCAAACTTATTTGCTGGATAGTTGTTTGGATTAAAGCTTGCAGAAGAGTTTAAGTCATCTAAAACATTTATTTGTTCAAAAGCTTGTAAGTATGAACTGTTTTCAGCAGAAGCATAAACTATGCTTTGTGTAGGAATAATTCCCAAAAGCATTGTTATTGCTAAAATTATAAACATTAATCTTTTCATACTCACCTCACCATATTTTCGGAGCTTGACAATTTGCTAGGCTCACTGTTAGCCAAACAACTATAAAAGCTATTATCAGCCATTTGATTATCTTTGCCATTATCTACTCCGATTCTTCTTATAGTAATTGTTGTTAGAGTTGCTTTTGCTTTGAACTTTCTTTACTATCCAAAAAATAAATTTGAAAAGTGAATAACCTATAGCAACTAAAATTAAAATTGCCACAAAATATGCAAAAAACTTATGTGCAGTCATTCCTTCGATTAGCAATCCGTTAGCTATCCAACTAAAAAAATTTGTCATGACATTTCTCCTTTATTAGATTCAATTAATTGGCGGTCAGATAAGGAATTGAACCTTAACGGTAGTCTGCGTAAACCGTGCTCTAAGCTCTGACCATAAAGAGTTACTTGCCTAACTCTTTATTTTTGGAGGAAACCAAAATGAAATTCAACTTACCTGCTGTGGAATCTAACCACCAGTGTAGGACGCACTGAAACAATGCAGGCC
>CALVMK010000040.1 GCA_944345545.1 uncultured Clostridia bacterium
CAACACATTATTAAACCAGTAAAAAGTTTTGTTCTTTTCATACTTTCTCTCCATTTATTATATTGCTAATTTTTTATAGTTTTATTCTATAAGTAAATTAAAGTTAATCGATTTTAAAAACTACAAAAAGTGATATTTTATAGTTAATAATACAATGTTTATTCTTTTTTTGTCAAGAAAAGCAAACAACTTAATTTACATTTTAAAAAAATTTTTAAATAATGCAAACACAATTATTAAATAAAAAATATATATTTTTAATAAAAATTATTTCGCATTTAACCATGAAAATATATTTCAGCATATTAACTTGTTTATGTCTTTTTATTAATTTTATAATTGTTTTATAAATTAAAAATTTTTAATTATAAAACAGTAAAAAATAAAGACTGTATTAATACAGCCTTTAATTTTTTATTTTGTACAAACCAACAAAGTTTGATTTTCATCTTCAGAGCCTATTACCGTAAAACCTTTTTCATTCACCAATATAGATATAAGATCTTCGACATCTCGATGATTTACTAAATTTTTGCATATTACAAGCGTCGAAACATTATTAATAAGTGTTTCAAATTCACCAAAACTTCCAGATGCAAACTCACTAATAATGGTTGCAGATTTGATTATTAATTCGACACTTGTAGAGTTTGTGAAAGAGCCACTTCCTAAAGTTGTTAGTTGTTCTGGTATGACAACTTCCTTTAACCCAGGACAATCCTTTAATATGTCATTTCCTAAAGTAGTTAATGTTTTAGGAAATACAACCTTTTGAAGATTTGAACATACGCTAAGATTACCCATTGGAATTTCTGTATCATTAGTTAAGAAAATTATATTTTCAACATATGGTAAATCATTAAAATTGTAGCCATAGGCACCGTCTAACACAATAATAGTTGTAGTATTTGGTCTTAACTCATTAGCAAAGTTAGTAAAAGAACTATAATCAACAGGGATCCATGCATCTTCACTTCCACTATATATAACACCTGGCAAAACTAAGACGCTTGGGGCTGCGGTATCATAAGTTGCAAAAAAATCATAAACTTGCCCCGTGGATCCATCTATATCAAACCAACTTTGATTTGGGCTTAAACCTGTTTCAGCCCCAGTATAAACAAAAGAATAATATTTTGTTGCATCTGTCTGCGTTTCAGTTAAACCAGATACATAACAATATCCATACCTACCATCAATAACATCGTTGTTGTCTATAGTAATTGCATCTGATGGTATTTGAATGATTGGATTATTTGCAAACAAATTCCCGTAACCATCCGTAGGGAGCGTTTCATCTGCACTTGGCATTCCAAGCCCAATAAACGTATCTAAACTATCCAAAACAACACGATAAAGTGGGCAACCATAAAAAGCTTCGACCCCTATTGTTTGTATCGTATAAGGAATTGATACGCTTTCTAAAGTTGAATTTTTAAATGCATAATTTCCTATAGTTTCTAAACCTTCAGGGAAAGAAAGACCAGTTAAACTAGTACAACTATTAAACGCAGATTCTCCTATCTGTGAAATATATGAGTTTTGCTCAAAAACAATTTCTCTTAGTGTAGAACCAGCAAATGCATTTTCTCCTATTTGGACACTTGTCCCTTCTTTTAAAGTAACTAATCTTAAATTTGTAAGTTCAATAAAAGCTGAACTTCCTATGATATTATCTCCAGCTAAAACAACTTCTTGCAAATTGAAATTTTTATCAAAAACATGATCTCCAAATGTTCTTTCTCCATTACCTTCTATAAATACAAATTGCAAAGCTGTACTAGAAAAAGCACTATCACCTATGTTTGTTACGCTTGATGGAATTGTTACAGTTTTTAAACCACTATCCAGAAAAGCATACCCCCCAATATTAGTTAACCGAGAAGGCAAATATATTTCACTCAAATTTGTTGTATTTCTAAAAGTTTCATCTGCAATGCTTGTTACTGTTGAAGGAATATTATAAGATGTAATTCCACTAGGAGCAAAGCCAACAATTTCTGTGCCTTTCATTAAAAGGTTTCCATTATCTAATGTTGTGTAAATTCCTGTTGCATTAAAGGTATCCAAATTTTCACAACCAACGAAAGCTCCATAATCTATGCTAGTTACACTGCTAGGAATAGTTATGCTTGTTAAGGTTGTGCTATTAGTAAACGCTGCACCAATTGAAACAGCACCTTCTAAAATTATAACTTGACTAGAACTTAACTTTGCGCTAGAGAAAGCACTAGATCCAATAGAAACTGCTTCACCGCTTTGAGTTTTTCCTGGCACATACAAAACATCAGGAGCGTCTGCAGTGTATGTTGATGTAAGACCTGTTATAGTGTTTCCAGAGAATGTAAAGTAACTATAATCTGCAGGTGAACCATAAACAAAGTAATCTCCTTCAGGAACAACACTTTTTTTAAAATTGACACCATTCAAATATGCATTTGAGTTGTCGTCTATGTTCTTATTCACTTTTACAGTCATTGCTGAAGTAAGCAAGCCTCCACAAGCATCAGAAGAGTTTGCTTGTTGATATATTGTAAAGCTATCAATTGTAACATCATTTAAACTGGTACAGTTTGTAAAAGCAGATGCGCCAATGCTTGTAACGGATGATGGAATTTTAATACTTGTTAAACTTGAACACCCATAAAATGCTGTAATATCAATTGTTTCTAAATTTTCTGAAAAAGATAGTCCGTTTAAATTAGAACAATTTCTAAACGCCCCACTATAAATTGTTTTTATTGATTTAGGCACATTTATTGATACTAAACTACTGCAATTATTAAAGCAAGAAGATGGCAAATTTGTGATTTGAATTCCATCAGCAAAGTTGACTTTTTCTAATTTTGAACAACCATCAAACAACATATTACCTAAACTCGAAAGACTAGCTGGCAAAGTGATGTTCTTTATTTTTGAATTGCTCATAAAAGTATAATTTGCTAGACTTACCAATCCATCTAAAATTATAACATTTTCTTGTTGTAAATTCGTCATTGTTGAATAATTGATTATATCAGTAGATCCATTCTTAACTGGCATAATTAAAATGTTGTCATGATTTGTGGTATAAGATGATTTTAATGTTGCTGTTGAACCACTATAGGTAAACGCAGTAGAATCTGCTACCGCTTGTTCAAAATCAAAAGCAACTGTTATATCGCTTCCACTTATTGCTGTGGTGCCAGTTAGTTCTAAGATAAGCTCATAAGTTCCAACATCTCCTACATAAGCAAAAGCAAATTCTGGAGCCGTTACTGTTATATTATCGTTTGTGGTAACTCCCCCTGATAGTGTTGGAATTCCTATAATTTCAAAATCTGAATAATTTGTAACTGTTACTTCTAACTTTATATATTTTGCATTAGGAGCAAATGATAAATTACCAATTACCCAAGACTCGATTGGATATGTTCCTGTTTGCTCTGGTTGTGTATCGTCAAAGTTATGTGCTTCGTATGTATAATTGTCTCCATATAAAGGGTTTAAATTATCTAATGAATCACCAATATATACTTGACCATTTAAAGCAACATAAACCCCGTCTGGATAATACTGCAAATTAACATTCATGTTAAAAGTTACACTTACCGCAGCCCAAACTCCCACAACTAAAAATGACAAGCAAAGTACACACATTATTAAACTTGCAAATAATTTAGTTCTTTTCATGTTTTCTCCTTTATTATCTTGCGAAAATATTATACTTTTATTCCAACCAAGTTAAACAGCTCCACATTTTACATCAAAATTTCTTGATTTTTAATCATTTGTAATTAATATTACATTTTGTTGACAAGATTTGTCAACAAAAACATGGAGTTTTTTAGTTTTATAATACATAAAATTTTAATTTATTCAATAAAAGCTTAGGAAATTAAAAAAAAACTAATAATTTGACAATTATTAGCCTTTCCTTTTTATTTTTCTCTATCTGGTATGTAAGACGCTATTTTTCTTAATATGTGTTTTGCTATATGATCTAGCTGTGAGCCATCTCTGTAATCCGCTGGAGCAAAGTTGTTTACTCTTCTATCTAAATATAATTTTTTCGCTTGTTCCCTTGATGATTCATTGTTTTCTTTATACACACACACCGAATTACCTTGATATAATGTTAATATTTTCATACATGGCACGTCCGTTATTCCATCACCAAAATATACCATTCTCTCATAAGGTATTACTTTTGACTTATCTTTTATGTACTCGTTTACATCTCCAAAATCTGACAAATTTTGTATAAAGCCTTTTCTTATCCTATACATAAACTGAGTTTTATTTGTATAGTTTATTGCGTGAGCTGGCCAAATTGCATTTCCTGTTTCATCATAAACATAACAACTTCCAAATATTTTCTTTAATCTTGGAGCTATCTCAGTTGCTTCCATGATTTCTTTAAGTCCACTTGATATTACAAAATGATCTATTTCTATGTTTAATGTTTTTGCATATTCGTTTATTCTTTCAAACCAAGTTGTAACACCTTGAAAAAATTTTACAGTTTTCCCATAACTATTAAAAAAACTTCTGCTTACCTTTATACCTTTTTTCTCTAATTCTTCCTTAAAGCAAAACAATGTTGCCAATATTGGATCCATATTGTGTTTTGCACCAAATTCATTAACCTTTTGCCACCAATCTTTTGTTTCATTTATACCAAGAATCTCTTTTATAATTGCCATTTCCGATGATCCATCTATTAATGTATCATCAAAATCATACATAAATGCAACCTTTACCATATTCCCCCTTATATCTCATTAATCTTATTTAAGCAATCTAATTTATTATATAATACCATCTCAAGTTAATTTTGTTAATACTTTTTTAAAAAAAGCTGAACTTTTCGTTCTGCTTTTATAGGAATGGTTTTAAACGCTCGGAAGTGCTTGGGCAAAAGCCCAAGCCAATCGATTCAGCGATTAAAATTTTGCCTTGCAAAATTTACTTCCGAGCTAGTTTATGCAGTTTTAAAAATTTTTGCAACAAGAACTGTCATATCATCGCCAGCAGAACCCCCACTATTTTCAATAGCTTTATCTACAAGCATTTCAGCCAATGTTTGAGGGTTAGTAGGTTTTAAGTTGTTAATAAACTCCATAAGTTTTTCATTGCTCTCAAAACTATCTGTTATCCCATCAGTGCACAAGAACACAAAATCTCCAGTAGATAAAATTGTTTTGTTAATAGCAGGCGGAGCATCTCTTACAATGCCAAGAGGCAAAGCCCCACTCTCAACACTACTAATTTCGTTGTTATGTTTTATAAAACTATTTGGGGCCCCCATTTTAATAAAATCAGCAATTCCCTTTTTCAAGTCCATTACACAAATATCTAAAGCTGAAAAAACTTCTTCTCTATTTAAGCTTAAAAGTTTATTTACACTTGATAATATTATATCATTATCGAAACCTGCTTTATAAAAATTCTCTATTAAACCAATTGCAAGACTACTTGCTCTTTCAGCCTTCTCTCCACTCCCCATACCATCACAAAGAGCAAACATAAATTTATCATTTTCAATTCTTATTAAAGAAAAACAATCACCACTAGTTTGAGAACCTTCTTTAGTGCAACTCGATGACCCAAAAATAACATCATATTTTGGTGCAGTTTTTAAAGTTAAAACTCTAAACCCCGCTCTAGGAGAAGGGTCATTAGATGCTACAACCATTTTACTCCCACAAACCTTGCTAACTATGTTAGGTATTTTTATTTTTTCCGAATCCTCGTTTCTAACAACAATTGTCGCATTTGTTATGTCAGTGTTTTGTTCATAAATAACCGCATCAGTACAAACAATATTGTTATAAGTCAGTTCATCCATAAGACTATTTTCTCTTCCAGCATCAAAACTAATATTTTTGTTAACTTCCCCTGCCAAACTTTTCATTATTTTTGAAACTCCTGCAAGTTGCTCTGCTATTAAAACTCTGCTTGCGTCTAAGTTGTTCATAAAACTAGCATACTGTTTGTATTGTGTAGTTAAATTATTTATAATGCTCACCAAATTGCTAACTCTTGAACACTTTGAAGTTAAATGTGAAGGAACATCTAAAAGAGTTGTTCTTCCTCGCTCTAACGCACATTCTACAAGTTCCGTCAAAACTTTTTCAGTTTCTGCCTGACAAACCCTATGACAATAATTTTTTTCTTTGCAATCTTCACAAACTTTACTTTTTACTTCTTGAAGTAAAATATCTTTCACTTCATCTTTACTCATTCCACCTTTTATCATAGACCTAAAAACATAATCCATTTCCCCAAAAACTTCAGAAAGATCGTAAAGACGTTTAGTTAATCCTTCTCTGCTTCTATTTACAACATTTTTTACGGCGACACTTGATGACCCAGAAGAAATAATTCCACTAACGTCTTCAAGAATACGTTTTGGAATTAAGAGAAAAGCCACTGAAGATATAACGCATGGAATAACGTTTATATAACTATAAGAATAATAAACTCCAACAAAATATCCAAGACATAAATCAACGGCTATTAATGCTAAACAGGGAATAAATTTATACTTGCTTTTAAAAGCTACAACTGTAAGTGCAAATAATGAAAAAGGAGCTAAAAATTCTGGGTTATTTGAATATAACAAACTTCCTAACCCCATTGTTATGCCTACAATTAGAGTTGCCGACACATTAAAAGTGTAAGAAGAAACCAATAGACCAAAAACAGCTAAAAGTTTTATAAGTTCAAATCCCCAAAAGTTAAAAGCAGTTAAACCACAACTTACCGCACCCAAAAGAACACATACTGAAATAATTTCTAAACTTGAAAGCTTATAGGCAAACCCTCTAATCAAAATTGCACTGAAAATTTGATTACAACATTGCATAAACAAAATGCTGGCTACAACAGTTAAAAAAGTTGAAACAACTGCTCCGTTAAAGTACACCTGACTGAACACAAAACCTATTTGACTTATTAATGCATAAACAAAATATAAAGAAAGTTTTACAGGTTTTTTTACTTTATAATGAATTCCTGTAATTAAAAGAATAGTAAAAGCACAACTACAACATGAAATTAATGTAGGAATGCTAAATCCATGTGCTAAAGTAGCAAAAATATAAAGCGGAGATAAAATATAACCTTTAAGCCCGCACCAAACAAGGCTTAAATAAAGCCCTGTTGCAAAAGGAAATATAACATTATTAATTCCCGCACCAGCTAATATGTATAATAGTATAAAAAAACAAAGGTATTCTAATGTGATTTTTAATTTGTTCATGAAACAATTTTACAATCTTTTAAAATAAACTGTATACCAAAAAAATGTCGAATAATTTCAAGTTTTGCAAGAACTTTAAAGTTGCAATAGTTTTGTGTATTGACTTTATAGGTTTTTTATGTAAAAATTATTGTGAGGTAAGAATGGAGAAAATTTTTTCTGCAGAAAATTTACATTTAATTAAACTGCCAGATGAAAATAAGGTAAGAGTTGGGCTATATAATAAAAATACAAATTTAGTGTATGTTTTTTCTAAAACAAAAAATTATTACGCAGATGATGTAAGCAGTATAATGCTTACACCTGATAGACCATTAACATCACTTTCTGAAAGATACGCTTTTCAATGTTATCGCTCAGACTGTTTGTTTAACATTTTCACTAATGGCGGAATTGAAGCAAATGTCTTTTATAATAATATTAAACATTATCATAAGTAATATTTTACAAAGGAAGAAATTTTAGAATTAGAAAAATGTTTTTAAAAAAAAATAAAAAACAATAATCAGCTGATATATCGACACCATCGTAA
>CALVMK010000041.1 GCA_944345545.1 uncultured Clostridia bacterium
AGTAATGTGTGTAGCTGACCGATACTAATAGGTCGAGGGCTTATTCAAATTACAAACTTTTGTAAATTTTTAGCATACAATGCTTGTTGAAAAAATTATGCAGTTGTCAAGGTTCTAGTGATAATGATAATTCATAGCGAGAGCTATTAATTATACCAAACTCAGTGACGATAGAGAGAAGGTCCACCTGTTCTCATCCCGAACACAGAAGTTAAGCTTCTCATCGCCGAAAATACTTGACTGGTAACGGTCTGGAAAGATAGGACATTGCTGGGTTACTAAATAACACCGCTTAAAAGCGGTGTTTTTTTAATAATATTTTTTTTACTATTGATTTTTTATATCTTTTGTGATAAACTAATACTAATGGAGGATGAATAAATGAGCTTTTTACAAAGTAATTTCTTTTTAGGGTCTAATAGAGAAAATTCTCGCAAACAACAGGTTGAATCTACTGAAACTGATACACCACGCTATAGTATTAAATTAGACACATCATCTGATTGCGTAAAAACTAGACCTACTTCTTTAAAAAATCGTGAAATTGACAAGGAAAAACAAAAAAAACTTGAAAAGGAAATAAAAACAATAAAAGAAAAATATGATGTTAAGTTTGAAGATTTATTAAAAAATTATAATTTATTCGACGAAGTTTCTAAAACAAGTTTGCCTATCACTGTTTTTAAACAAGAAACTACTTTTGACATATTTTATAAAGAAAAATTTGAGCTTAAATTAGATAAAATTTTTGACCAAGAAACCTTAGCAAAATTATATAAATATCAATATGTCAGACCAAATCCAACTAAATATTGTTTGCAACCTAAAGATATGGATTTTGTTGATTTTTTAAGAGAAATTTCTAAAGAAATAATTTTATATCATCAAAAAGGTTTTCAATTTAAAAATTTTGCTTATTCAACATTGGTTGATGAAGAAAGATTAAAAGAATTAAAAGAAGAACAAAAAAAGGTCTTTATTTCACCAAGCACTAGAAAAATGTTAAAACAAGAAATAAAAGAATTAACAGAAGAAATTGAAACAAAAACACAAGCTTGGAAAACTATTGTAGATGTATTTTGTCCTGCAGTTGAAAATTTACAAGATGATGAAAGAGCAAAACTTGTAGATTATATTGAGGCAAAATCTTATAAAAACGAATATTACAAAATTGAAAACCAACAAAGAGAAGAAATTATAAAAGTAAAACAAAAATATTATTCTGCTGATCAAGATTTAACAACTACAATGTAAACAAATAAAAGTCATCTATTAAGGTGGCTTTTATTTTTGTTTAATATAATTTTTAGCCATTTTGTCTTGCAAGTAAAATTCATTAATGTTATAATAAAAATATGGAAGAAGAGAAGAAGTTAAGTTATAAAAAATATGGTGATGGCGTCTTTACAAATAAAGATGATATTTCATATTATAAAGCTTCTCAAGATTTTGAAATTGCCCAAGGCTTGCTTTTAGGTTGTTTTGATGATGACGGAAAATATTACGTTCCTGATGAAATTTGTAAAGAACTTATAGGCTTAGATAAACTCATTGAAGAAACTTCTAGTAATAAATATTTTTTATCTGCTAGAGCAGGTGATTATAAATTCAAATTTGAAGTTATAATAGAAAAAAAAGAAGATAAAAAGGTTGCTTATCTTTATTTTTTAGAAAACATTTCAGTTGCTGGTATTATAAATAAAAATTATCATACATTAGTAGCTTCTTACATTGATGATGATGATATTAATTTTTTATTTAGAATGAAAAAGGCTTTTAATATATTTGCTAGAATTGAAGCTGAAGGTAAAGATATGAAAAACATGGATAAAGCTTCTAAAATACTAATTTTGAAAAAAGACCTTTTAAATAAAAGAAACAAGCTTTATTATGGTAGAGATGCTTTGGATAAATTGTATGTTAAAGAAATTTTAAGCATTTTAAAAAGTGCTGGACCTGCTGGTAAAAGGCTTATTTTGATGTATATGGAAGCAGTTAGAAGCAAAAATTTAAACAAACTAAAAGTAAATAAATATGTTACTTTAAGACAAATATTAGATGTATATTTAGAAACAGGCTTAATTGAAGGGTATTTCCCTGATAAACAAACATTGCTCATAAGAGAATTAAGAAATCAACAAATGGAAAAATCTAAAAAAGTTCAAGCTGAATATGCTTCATCTGCTACAAAAAAATTTGCTGGAAAAGCAAAAGGTGGTGGGGCGAAAAAAGGAAAAGCAAAAGGTGGTGGTGGAGCTGGTAAGGGTAAACCAGCAAACAAACCATCTGCCCCCAATATAATCGCAGGGGCAGGTTTACCATCAGAAGTTTATGCAAGTGGACAAGAGGTCAAAAAAGTTGTTAATGAAAAAAAATTATACACTTCTATTCCACCGCTTATTGGTCTGAAAGAAAAAGAAATGACATCTAATGAAACAAGAGAAGCAGTGTTATAATATGTTTTAATATGAAAAAACAAAACGGAGTGAAAATCTCCGTTTTTAATTTATTAAGCATTTTAAATTTAGGTTTAAACGGCGTAAAAAAAATCACAGATTAACTGTGAAATTTTTTGCTTTATAAATTTTGTTCAGGTTCTTCTATAAATCTTGACATTTTTTTTGTAAATGTGTTGTAATTAAACTTTGCAAAAATGCAAAAATCTTTTAATTGTCCTTTTTCTTTAACCTTTACTATATCGTAAAACTTTCCATATAGTTCTTTAAAATCAGTGTATTTTCTACCAATTTTTTTCCAAGTGAGATGCTCTGGTGATGCGGTGAACATGTCTTCTTTATTGCCTAAAATTGCATTATTTACATAGCTTTCTAAATATCTTTCTATACATATTCTATTTTGTTTTCCACCATCTGCATTTGTCATTGAACCGTCAATTAAATCTTCACCTGCAGTGCTTGTGAAAAAAGTTACAAAACTAGAAAGGCTTTTACTATTTTTTAATAAAGTTTTGTTTTCGTCAATTTTATTTATTAAGTTTCGTATAAAATTTAATCTTTCTTCACCAGGTTCACCTAAGTCGGCAACACGAGTAATTTCAAAAAAATCTTTAACTTTGTTCCAAGTTTTTATATCGCCTTCTGTTACTGCACGAATGCCGTTTATCAGCCATCTATTATCTGACCATTCTGTATAAGTTTCTTGTTGAGTTAATTTTCTTTTAAAATGAAAATATGGAACTGCCATTTTTTTCTCCTTATTATTGTATATATAGCATAAAATTAAAAATTTGTAAATACTTTTAGAAAATTTTAAAAATTTGAATTTTTTTTGAAGAATACAAGAAAATAACACTGTGAAAAAACTATTTTTAAATGGTGCATTGGTTTTAACTATATCTGGTTTTTTATGTAAAATTTTAGGAGCGTTTTACAGAATACCTTTGTCGAACATTTTAGGAGTTGAAGGTATTGGACTTTATCAAATGATTTTTTCTTTATATTCACTTGCTCTTGTTGTAGCTGGAGGTGCTGTTCCTACGAGCATGGCAATCACAATTGCAAAAATGAGAGCAAATTGTTACGGAAATGTAAAGAAAGTTTTTTCAAAATATTTTTTTATTAGTTTTAGTTTTGGAGTTTTGTTTTTCTTAATTTTTTTAATTTTTGCTCCCATAATTTCAAATCTTCAAGGAAATAGTTTGGCAACTTTAGGTTATAGATATATGAGTTTTGCAGTTTTATTTTCTTCTTTGCTTGCTCCTTTTAGAGGGCTATTTCAAGGATATGAAAATATGACTCCAACAGCAATATCTCAAATAATTGAACAATTTTTTAAATTAGCTTTAGGGTTAACATTTGCATATTTATTTTCAAAAGTAAGTTTGCAAGCAGGAGTTGCTGGGGCAATGCTAGGAATTACTATTTCAGAAGCTTTAAGCTTTATTTATTTGTTTGTATCAGCTAGATTTTTTAATAAACAAGTTAAAAATTATAATGATTATACTCCTAATATAATGAAAAATTATTTTTTAATTTTTGTTTATGTTGCTATCATACCTGCTATCTCTGCAGTTGATAGTTTTCTTGTTGTTAACCTTTTAAATTTAAACTTTTCTGCAAAAATTTCAACAGAGCTTTTTGGTATACAATCTGGAATGGTTAATTCTTTAATTAATTTTCCTGTAATTTTTTCTCTTGCAATTTCTATGGCATTACTGCCATCTCTTGCTTATAATTCTGCTAAAAATAATTCAAAAGAAGTGTGTAGAAAAATTTCAGAAAGTTTAAATTTAGTTTGGTTAATAATTTTACCATGTTTGTTGGCATTCTATGTTTTAGCTCCAACCATAATGCAACTTGCGTATCCAAATTTAACAGCTAATTTGTTAAATACAAGTGTGGAACTTTTAAGATTTTCTTGTGTTCAAATGATTTTTATAGCATTATTACAAATTACAGCTTCTATTTTACAAGCAAGTGGGAAAACCAAATTTTTAATATTTAATCTTTTAATATTTGCTGTTGTTAAAATTGCCATCACAGCAATTTTAGTTTCTTCTGTAAATTTTAATATTTTTGGTTTAGTAATTTCTAATATTATTTTTTATTCATTAACGTCTTTAACAAATTTAATTTATTTATTAAAATTATATAAGTTAAAAATTAATTATAAGAAAATAATTTTTCCTTTAGTTTTTATTAGCCTAATGTTTATTCCATGTTTAATAATACAAAATTTAAGCGTTAATTTATTTTTAAAATTATTTTTATTATTTTTAATTGGTATTGGTTTTTATGTTACACCTGTATTTTATTTTAAATTATTTAATGTAAAAAGTATAAAAAATTAAAAAAAACAGATTAAAAATTATTTTTTTTGTTAAATATTTTTATATGAATAAAAATGAGCTTTTAAATATAATTAATGAAAACACAAATATTTCTTTAAAAAATATAGAATTAATTTTTTCAGAATTAAAAAATGTTATTTTAGATGCTTTAAAAAAAGGTGAAATAATTAATATAAAGGGTTTTGGCAAATTTTTTACTAAAGAAACTGGTGAAAAGTTTTACATTAGCCCAATTAGTAAAAATAAAAGACTAGCAGAAAATAAAATTAAACCAAAATTCAAATTTTCATCTAAAATACAATTTTAATTTTTCAAAATTTATGTTAAAATAAACATATGAAAATTGGAAATGTAAATATTGATGGCAATTTATTTTTAGCACCGATGGCTGGAGTTACAGATTTTGCATTTAGAAGTTTAGCTCGTAGTTTTGGGGCTAGTTTTTCTTATACAGAAATGGTAAGTAGCAAGGCTTTAGTTTATGATAATCAAAAAACAAAAGACCTTTTAATAACTTCAAGCAATGAAAAACCTGTTGCTGTGCAATTATTTGGAAGCGACCCTATAACTTTTGAAAAAGTTTTAAAACTTCAAGAATTAGAAAAGTTTGATATTGTCGACTTAAATATGGGCTGCCCTGCTCCTAAAATTGTTAAAAATGGTGATGGCTCAATGCTTATGAAAAACATAAGTAAGGCTCAAGAAATAATTAAAACTTGTGTAAGAAATTCCACGAAACCAATAACGGTAAAAATGCGTCTTGGTTACGATAAAGATGTGAGTCTTGATTTTAGTAAAATGCTTGAGGACAACGGGGCTTCTGCTGTGTGCGTGCATGGTAGACTAAGAGAAGATTTTTATTCTGGACATGTTAACCTAGAAGCAATTGCAAAAGTTAAAGCAAACTTAAAAATTCCTGTGATTGGGAATGGAGATGTTTTTGATAAAAATAGCTATAATGCTATGCTTGAAACAGGTGTGGACGGAGTTATGATTGGCAGGGGAGCTCTTGGCAAGCCTTATATTTTTGCTGAACTTTTAGGAGAAAAAGTAAAATTTGATAAGTTTTCAATTATTGAAAAACATGTAAATATGTTAAAAGAAAAATTTAGCGAAGATTATTTATCTTCATATTTAAAAAAGCATTTTTTATGGTATTTGAAAGAGGAAACGGGAGCTAATAAAGTAAAAATTGAAATTTGTAAAGAAAAAGATTTAAACAAATGTATGATAATTTTAAAAGAATTTTTAAAAAATGGCATTTAATTATTTGTTGATTTTTAATATAAATGTTAAAATTTATATAAGAGGTAAGAATGAAAAGGACAATTGAAAATTTAGAAGTAAAAAACAAACGAGTTCTTTTAAGGGTAGATTTTAATGTGCCTATGGAAGATGGTTTTATAACAGACGATACTAGAATTCAAAGAGAATTGCCTACAATTAAATACTTGTTAGCTAAAGGAGCAAAACTTATTATATGCTCACATCTTGGAAGACCTAAAGGCAAAGTAGTAGAAAGCATGTCTCTTATGCCAGTTGCAAAAAGGCTTGTTGAACTCTTGCCACTAACAAAAATAAGATTTGCAAACGATTGCATTGGAAAAGAAGCAAAAGATTTAGCAAGTAAACTTAAAGCAGGCGAAATATTATTATTGGAAAATTTAAGGTTTTATCCTGGGGAAGAAAAAAACGACCCATTTTTTGCAAAAGAGTTGGCGTCTTTAGCAGAAATTTATGTGAATGACGCCTTTGGAGCTTCGCATAGAAATCATGCTTCAATTTGTGGCGTTGCTAAACTTCTTCCAAATGCAGTTGGTTTTTTGATGGGACAAGAAGTAAACACAATTTTAAGTGTGCTTGACAAACCAGATAGACCCTTTGTTGCAATTTTAGGTGGAAGCAAAGTTTCAGATAAGATTTATGTTGTTATGAATTTAATAAGCAAGGTAAATGCTGTGTTAATTGGTGGTGGAATGTCTTACACTTTTTTAAAAGCTAAAGGCATTAGAGTTGGCAAAAGCTTAGTTGACGAAGAAAAAGTTGAATTGGCGAAAAACATTTTAGATGAAGCAGAAAAAAGGGGGGTAAATGTGTTTTTACCAATAGACCATTTATGTGCTGAAGCATTAACGCCAAATGCAAAAGTTCATAAGATAAGAACATCAGAAATACCTGATAATTTAATGGCTTTAGATATTGGTCCAAAAACTATTAAGCTCTTTTCAAGAATTATAAAAAAATCTTCAACAGTTATTTGGAACGGGCCAATGGGTGTGTTTGAGTTTGCTAAGTTTGCTAAAGGCACAAAAAAGGTTGCAAAAGCTGTTAGTAAAGTTGTTGGAAAAACTATTGTAGGTGGTGGAGATAGCATAGCAGCCATAAGAGAACTAAAACTTGAAAATAAAATTTATCATATTTCAACAGGTGGTGGTGCAAGTTTAAAACTTTTAGAAGGTGAAATATTACCTGGAGTAGAGGTGATTGAAGATGTTAAATAAAGTTGTTATTGGAAATCAAAAAATGAACTTAACTGCATCGCAAACAAGAAGATTTATAAATGCGTTTGTGCCGTTAGTGGAGCATGCTAATTGTGAAATAGGAATTTGTGTTCCTTACACAAATTTAGCAACATGCAAGCGTGCCTTAAAAGAAACTAAAATTATGTTTGGTGCTCAAAATGTTAGTGAATTTGAAAGAGGAGCTTACACTGGCGAGATTAGTTCAGCTATGCTTGCAGATATTGGTTGCAAAATGTCTTTAGTTGGGCATAGTGAAAGAAGAAAAATTTTTTCTGAGCAAAATAGCCAAATAAACAATAAAATTAAACAAAATTTGAAATATAACATAACTTCAATTCTTTGCATTGGCGAAAGCAAACGTGAACGTACTGCAGGGACAACCAAAAATGTAATTTGCAAACAGTTAGATGAGTGTTTGTCTGGATTATATGAAAACGAATTAGAAAAAATTATAATTGCTTACGAACCAGTTTGGGCTATAGGAACTGGGCAAACTGCAACTGCAAAACAAATCGAAGAGGCGGTTAAAATTATTAGAGAAGAGATTTCTAGGTTATATACTGAAATAGCAGGCAAAAACATTGTTGTTTTATATGGCGGAAGTGTAAAAGCAGATAACGTTAAAATGTTTGCAGGTATTAAAAGTTTAAACGGTTTTTTAGTTGGTGGAGTAAGTTTAGAAGCGCAATCATTTAGTGATTTAATACACAATTTTATTGGTAAATCAAAATAAAAAAATTAATTTAACATCACAGTTTAAAGCTGTGATGTTTTTTTAAATGTTTATTTTTTCAATTAACGAGACCAACTAAATAATCTATGCTTACATTAAAAAACTTTGCAACGGTTATTAATGAGCTCATAGTTGGTTCTCTAAGACCATTTTCCCAAAGACTAATTAACCCCTTGCTCACTTTAAGTTTTTCTGCAAGCTCAATTTGACCTAAACCATTTTCTAACCTTAACATTTTTAAATTTGTTTTAAAATAATTGTTCATACAAATATTATTTTACAAATGTAAGAAAAATACTTGACTTCTTACAAATGTAAGATTATTATGTATACATAAAAACGAAAAAGCGTTAAGCAATTTTCGTTTAATAAACTATAATTAGATTAACATAATAAAAAAGGGGAAAGAAAAATTATGAAAAAGAAGACAAAAATAGTTGGGACTATATCAGCAATGGTAATATCAATAGGAATGCTAAGTGTTGGTGTGTGGTCAGCAACAAATGTAAGTTTAGGTGTGTCAAGTTCAGTGTCGTTTGAAGCAACAGGTGTATATGTAATGGCGGAAGGCAGTGTGTTAAGGGGGACAAGCACAAGCTCGCTAACAGCATTAGAAGAACAAGACCGTCCAAGCACAGAAGCAGGAGCAAGTTATACATATAAAGGGCATTCATACACACCAACAAGTGGAAGTGATGACACGCCAAATGGTTCAAGTACCTTTGAAACAATGACAGCATGGACAGTAGGAACAGTAGAATTTACAGAAAGCGAAAAGGTAATACAATATAAACTAGATTTTACAAATTATTCAGAGTTTCCAATAATGGTGAATATAACAGATAATTCATCAACATTTGAAGGGGTAACTCCAGAAGTTGTTGGCTCATCATTAAACATATCAAGTGAAGGGAAACAAACATACACTTTAACATTAACACTAGATAGCGTTGCTACTTCATTAGATTTTAATTTAGAATTAAATGTAAATGTTCAAAAATTTGAACTCACTCCAGAATATTATACTGCGCCTGAAATTGAAGAAGGACAGGCAAATTCGCATTTTGTCGAAATCAAATACGATAGTTTAATGTCTACTGTAGCAACTGCAGTTGATGTGTGGTATGATGGTAAAACATATTACGGTAATATAACGATACCTGAAACTATTGACAGATTAGATATTTCTACTTTGAGATTTGATGGAAATAAATATTATGCAGATTTTTATGGTGATAATGGAAAAAATTTTTCACAAGAGATTCAAGCTGAAGGGGGTTATCACAATATCAAAGTAAGATGGGTTGATGCTAACGGGAATTTTTCACCATGGTCTGAGACAATTTATTTTGTATACCAGTGTCTAACAGGTGATACATGGATAACAATGAGCGATGGTAAGAAAAAGCGTTTGAAAGATATTAAGAAGGGAGATAAGGTTCTAGCAGTTGACCCAGAAACAGGAAAACTATGCGTAGCCGAAGTAACAGCTACAGACACAGATGAAATAAAATATGCAGAGAAGTATACAATCTGGTATTTGTCAGACGGAACAAAGATAAAGACAGT
>CALVMK010000042.1 GCA_944345545.1 uncultured Clostridia bacterium
CATACTTTCTCTCCATTTATTATATTGCTAATTTTTTATAGTTTTATTCTATAAGTAAATTAAAGTTAATCGATTTTAAAAACTACAAAAAGTGATATTTTATAGTTTATAATACAATGTTTATTCATATTTTGTCAAGAAAAGCAAACAAGTTAATTTACATTTTATAAAGTTTTAAAACAAAATTAATATTAAATTAAACGTTTTCGATATTATAGCCTGATTACAATTGTAAAAATAATAAATATTATAAAAAACTGTACTTTAACAGTACAGTTTTTAATTTAATTTTTTGTAAAAACAAGATTAAAGCTACTTTCAGTATCTAACCTAAATCCATTATATTCCATTAATAATTTTAAATTAGTTACTAAGGCAGAAGGATAATCTGAGACTTTTTCAAATGTTATGGTTTGTGCATAATCAAATAATCCTTCTAGACCATTGCTTTCAAGTAAACTAGCAAAATATTTGTTTTGTATTGTTATCTCTGTTAAAGATGTGCATTCTTCAAAAATACCCCTGCCAACCTCAATGTCTCCACCAGTATCAGGAATTATTATTTTTGAAAGACTTGAGCATCCAGCAAAAGCATAATCCCCTATGCTTTGTATTGTCTCTGGCAATACAACTTCTTCAAGATTAATACAGCTTTCAAACGCATAATTTTCTATTACAGCCAAATTTTCTGGTAAAACAATTTTTTTGAAAGTAGTACCCCGCAATTGGTTAGCTAAAGTTTGCATAGAATTTAAGAAAATAACATTCTCAACATATTGAGCTTGACTGAAAAGGTCTTCATAATTATATGCACCATCTAATATTATAATTGTTTTTGTTTGTTCGCTTAGGCCAGAAAAGTCAACACTTGAATAATCAATAGGTGTAAATGCAATTGAGCTTAAATCAACCATTCTTGAACCTGGAAGAATTAAAACTTCTGGTTCTGCCGAAGAATAATCGCTACTTAAAGTTGCTTCACCTGAATAAATATCAAACCAACTATCATAACCTCCCCTACCAGAGTATCCAAATGTTATGTAATCTGTATCAATAGCTCCTGAAACAAAGAAAGCTGATGGGCAAAAACCGCCCTCTTCAGTTAAACTTACATGTGCTTGAACAATTTGAATATTAGTGAATATCCCACCAAAAACTGATTGATTCCCATCCTCATATTCACTAAATATATCATTTAATAAAGTACTGTTAAAAATAACTTTATATAAAGCAGGACATTCAGCAAATGCATCATTATCTATTCTTTTTATTTTAGAATATTCATTATTTGGACCAAGAGCTAAATTCACTTCTTTTAAATTTGTACATCCATAAAATGCATTTTCACCAATTGTTGTAACTGAATATGGAATAACAATTTTTTCTAGTGAAATACAATTAGAAAATGCTTCAGGTCCAATTCCATTTAATGCAGTAGTGGTCAAATTAACATGTTTAAGACTTCCACAATTATAGAAAACATAAGAATCTAAATAAATTAAACTTTCACCCCCCAAAGTCACTTGATTCAATTCACTACCACTAAAAGCTGATTGGCCTATAGTTTCTAAACTATCTGGAAGGGTTATTTCAGCCATGTTTGATTGTACAAAGGCTTCTCTTTCTATACTGGTCAATGAAGATTGAGCTTCAAATTCAATTATATTAAATGAAGATCTGTAAAATGCTTGATATCCAATACTTTCTACACTTGAAGGAATTAAGATTGAATTATTCATAAAAGCATCATAAAATACCTTATCACCTATTGATGTTACTGTTGACGGCATTGTTGTGTAGTCAATATTATTTTTGGGAGCAAAGGCTACAACTTCTGTGCCTTTCATTAAAAGGTTTCCATTATCTAATGTTGTGTAAGTTCCTGTTGCGTTAAAAGTGTCTAAATTATTGCAACCCACAAAAGCCCCATACGCAACACTTGTAACACTGTTTGGTATTGTTATGCTTGTTAATTGTAAACAATTAGCAAAAGCCGAATCACCTATAGTTGTTAACCCATTTAAAATTATAACTTGGCTAGATTGGAATTTTGTTCCAGAGAAAGCATTTGCAGCAATTTTTAAACTTTGACCACTTTCATCTTTTCCTGGTATATACAAAACTTCAGGGGCGTTTGCAGTGTATGTGGATGAAAGCCCTGTTATCGTATTCCCAGAGAAAGTAAAGTTACTATAATCTGCAGGTGAACCATAAACAAAGTAATCCCCTTCAGGAAGAACGCTTTTCTTAAAATTGATACTGTTCAAATATGAATTTGAAGCATCGTCTATATATTTATTAACTTTTACAGTTATTGCTGAAGCAAGTAAGCCTCCACAAGCGTCAGCAGTGTTTGCTTGTTGATATATAGTAGGACTATCTATTGTAATTTCAACTAGACTGGTGCAACCAATAAAAGCATCAGTACCTATGCTTGTTACACTGCTTGGTATGGTTACACTGGTCAAACTTTCACAATCTTTTAATAAATTTAAGTTAATACTTTTAACACTTTTTGGTATAGTAATATTTTTTAAATTAGTCATCGCCAATGCTGCATTTCCAATTGATGTTATGTTGTCTGACAATTTAATTTCCGAAATGTTTGTCCCCATCAACGAATAGTCACCTAAAGTTGTTAAGCTATTTGGCATTTTTATTTTGGTTAAATTAGAGCAATTTTGAAATGCATATGCATTGATTGTTTTTAAACTATTCGGCAAAATAATGTTAGTCAAATTTGAACTACTTCCAAATCCACTTACAGTTTCTAACCCATTCAATATTATAACAGTGCTATTTGTTTTAAGATTATTCATCCCTGAATAAGCTGTTATCAATGTTTCAGAATTTTTTGATGGAGCTATTAAAATATTGTTGTACTTTGTTGTATAACCACTGTTTAAAGTTGCCGTTGAACCACTATAAGTAAAAGCACTTGAATCTGCTACCGCTTGCTCAAAATTAAAACTAACTGTTAAATCGATTCCACTTATTGCTGTTGTGCCTGTTAATTCTAAGATAAGTTCATAAGTCCCAACATCTCCTACATAAGCAAAAGCAAATCCTGGGTCTGTTACTGTTATATTGCCGTTTGTAGTAACTCCACCTGATATTGTTGGAATTCCTATAATTTCAAAATCTGAATAATTTGTAACTGTTACTTTTAACTTTAAATATTTTGCATTAGGAGAAAATGATAAATTTCCAATAGCCCAAGACTCGATTGGATATGTTCCTGTTTGCTCTGCTTGTGTGTCATCAAAGTTATGTGCATTATATGTATATGACTCCCCATTCAATGGACTCATATCATCTAATGAATCACCAACATATACTTGTCCATTTAAAGCAACATAAACACCGTCTGGATAATACTGCAAATTAGCGTTCATATCAAAAGTTACAGTTGCCGCAGCCCACACCCCTACAACTAATAATGATAAGCAAAGGCAACACATTATTAAACCAGTAAAAAGTTTTGTTCTTTTCATACTTTCTCTCCATTTATTATATTGCTAATTTTTTATAGTTTTATTCTATAAGTAAATTAAAGTTAATCGATTTTAAAAACTACAAA
>CALVMK010000043.1 GCA_944345545.1 uncultured Clostridia bacterium
AAAAAGGTGCTTTTATTCAATGATAAAATTATTGTGATTATGCGAGGTAGCAAAGGTGCTGAGAATGAACTTGCCATAAACAATGACGAACTTTACGCAAAAAGAATTTTAGAAAAATTTGAGAAAAAAGATATAAGTGAAAATAATTTTGATAACAAAAATGGGAGCCTCGACAATTTGGGCTCCCATTTTTGTGAAAATGATAAAATTTTAAAAGAAAAAGAGGCTGAATTAGACCATTTCGTCCATCAGCCTCCTCGTGGCGGAGAGTTAGGGATTCGAACCCCAGGAAGCTTTCACTTCAACGGTTTTCAAGACCGCCGCTTTCGACCGCTCAGCCAACTCTCCTTATTTTTTATTTAACTTAGTCATATTATCAAATACTGTTACGTTTGTCAATCTTTTTTTGTTTCTTTTTTAATTTATTTTTGTTGCTTTCTTAATTTATTGCATTTGTTTCTTTTTTATTCATTCTTATTTTTTTTTGGTCTGAGTGAGAAGATTTGAACTTCCGACCTCTTGAACCCCATTCAAGCGCGCTACCAAACTGCGCTACACCCAGTTATATTATTAATATATTATATTTGTTTTATTTTGTCAATCTCATCGTTTTTTTACTTATTTAACATTATTTATATTAAATATTGATTTGCATTTTTGTTAATTAATTGCGATAAATTTATTTCTTTTAATACTTTTATTTTTTGTATTTTATAGTTTTTTTGGTTAAAAATAACTTTTATAATTAGTTGTTGTGTGTTTCTTTTTATATTTTAGTTTTATTTTATTACGGTTGTTGAAAACTTGTTAGTTAAAAATATTTTATAATTAGTGCTTTTTTTATTTGCTTTTTTGTTTAATAAAATATTATACTTTTCACATTACTTTGCGTAAGGAGTTTTTTATGCTTATTATATTATCGGGCTGTTCTGGTTCAGGGAAAAGTACTTTGATTAGGGGTTTGTTAAAAAGAAATTCTAATATTAAATTTATGAAAACTTGTACAACTAGGAAAAAAAGAGAAGGAGAGACTGAAGAAAGTTATTTGTTTGTATCAAGAGAAAAATTTGATGAAATGCTAAAAAATGATGAAATTTATGAATGTGAAGAGATTCATAAAAATTTTTATGGTACCCTTAATTCTTCTTTGGATAAAGTTATTGAAGGAAAGTTTCATTTTATTAAAGATGTTGGTGTTTTAGGCGAAATCAATTTAAAAAAAGCTCTTAAAAACAAAGCTAAAGTTGTTTCTATTTTTTTAACTGTTCCCAAAGACGAACTTATTAAAAGATTAAAAGCTAGGCATGAACCTGACATAGATTTAAGGCTTTCTAGAATGGAGTTTGAACTTAGTTACATCAAAAATTATGATTATGTTATAAATAATGTTAATTATGAAAAAACTTTAAGAAAACTTGAAAAAATTATAGCAAAAGAAGAAAAAAGAGAAAATAAACAAAAACTAAAAAAACAAAAAACATCAACAGTAAGTGAGTAAATTTGGTAAAATATATTAAAAAAACATAATAAAACTTACAATATTATTTATAAAACATTAACTTTATACTTTTTGTCTGTGGTATGTAAAGATAACTAAAAGTTTTATTATAGCATAAACAAAATAAATAGGTTATGAAATAAAAATCAAAAAATAATACAATCTTGAAATATTTAATAAAAATAACAAGTGCTGTGAAGTAAAAAAATTAAGAACTTTGCATTTTATCGAAAAGTTTTGCATTGTTCTTAATTTTTTTATTATAACTATTAAGTTTTGTTTTACTAAATTAAAAATATTTTTTTTTATAGTAAATTAATTTAAATTAGATTTGTGGCAATTCAAAATCGTCTTCATAATATGCCTGCTCAATTGGGGCTTGCCAACTTAATCCAAATTGGCTATAGTCTATATCAAAAATTTTTTTATTTTTTTCAAGAGTTTCTTGTAAAAGTTCTATGTATGCTTTTTTGTTTTCAATTTTTGAAGAGTCGCCATAAATTGAAATTAATGTTGAAAGGTCTGTTGGAAGTAAACTAACAAAACTATTTTTTTCTTCTAACGTTAAAAGTGGTAAAAATGGTTTTAACATATTTGAACCGTTTGCGTAAGGAAGTATGTTTTTATCTAAGGGGGTTAGTTTATTATTTTTATAATCTTCAACTGATTCATAAGCCCAGGCTATTTGCTTTACAATATAATCTAAATCACAATAGTTATAAACTGAAAATGTTAGAGATTTTGTGTAATCTACATCGGGTGAACCATATAAAACATGCATCATCTCGTGCAATAAATAATATCTTAATTGAGGTGTTACAAATTGTTTTTTACAGTTAAAAAAAATTTTTGCGCTTTTTAAAACAGAAGTGTTTTTACTATCAAAATCCCAATCAACATATGATGCAACATTTGAAGTATTTGATTTAAAAATTTTTAAAGGTATTTCTTTAAAACTTACAAATATATCACTTTGTTTCTCATCATAATAACCTGAAATAAATTTATAACTTGGATTAATTATATTAAATAAATAATTAATATGCTCTATTGTGTAATTAAATTGAGTAGCCACATCTTTTGACACTGTTGTTTTATCATAGCCAACTATAATTGAGCTATTGTTTTTTGTATCTAAATGATTGCAATATTCAGTTTTATTCTTAGACAAAATGTTAAATAAATTAAAATTTGAATCAATATACCTATCGTCTCCGCCATAATATTCTAAGTCTCTTTCAATTTTTGCTCGTTCAAAAATTTTGTTACTAGGATTTTCCTGAAAATTATTTATTGTATTAACTGTATTAGCGGTATAAATTGCTCCAGTTGCAATGGCTGAAGTTGTTGCAATAAGAAGAAGTGTGCTTAACAATTTTTTCTTTACACTAAATTTTTTCTTCATACTTATATGTTATATTTTTTTTAAAATATTGTCAATAGTGAATTTTTTAACACATTAGTTAAATAAATTTAATTTTTTTTACAAATTGAATGTTTTACATATAAAGTTTATTGTTATTTATTTTAATTTAGATGTTTACAAAATTTTTGTTTTTTCAAAAAAATTGTGTTATACTTTGTTGTGAATTAGGAGTGAGTGTGAAGTATTACAATACAATAATTTTAGGTAGTGGTGCAAGTGGAATTATGTGTGCTTTAAACATTGATAAATACAAAGTTGCAATGTTAGAGATTTCATCAAAACCATTTAAAAAAATTTTAGTAACTGGAAATGGACGATGTAATATTACAAATAATAAAATTTATAAATTTAGTTATAACCAAAATTTAGATGTTTTTTTTGATAAAGTAGATTACAAGCATACGTTAACATTTTTTCAAGAGTTAGGACTTGAGTGTTATGCTGACACTGAAGGAAGATATTATCCAATTTCTAATATGGCAAAATCAGTTCAAGATGTTGTTTTACAAAAGTTAGAAAACAAAGTGGACATATTTACTATGCAAGAAATTATAAATATTAATAAAGAAGAAGATGAATTTATCATATCAACAACGAATAATTTTTTTAAGTGTAAGAATTTAGTTGTGGCAACAGGTGGAGCAAGTGAAAATTTGTTAGATATCTTAAATGTAAAGTACAAAAAATTTATTCCAAGTTTGGTGGCATTAAAATGTGATGATGTTAAAGGTTTAAGTGGTATTCGCCTAACTAATGTTAAAGTTAGTGTTAATATTGGTGATATTTCATACAGCGAAATTGGAGAGGTGCTATATAAAGAAGGGGGATTAAGTGGAATTGTCATATTTAACGTTTCTGCATTGTTTGCTAGAAGTGGCAAGTTTTTAGGAAAAATAAAAATTGATTTGCTCCCTAACATGTCTTTTGAACAACTGAAACAAAAATTAATTGACCGTAAAAAGCTAAATGTGAGATTAGATAAAATTTTTGTTGGCATGTTTGCAAATGCAATTGCAAATGAAATATTTAGACAGTCAAAAGTGAATACAAATATTAATTCTATAGATATAAATGAAAATATGATAAACATATTGACAAAAACAATTAAAAATTTAGAATATACCGTTTGTGGATGTTTTGATAATAATCAAGTTTATAGCGGTGGAGTTGCTCTAAAAGATTTGAAAAACAATTTAATGTATAAATACATTAATAATTTATATTTTATTGGCGAAGTTTGTGATGTTGATGGAATGTGTGGTGGGTATAACTTGCAATGGGCTTGGACAAGCGGAAAAATAGTAGGAGAAAGCATATGTTGCAATTAGAACAAATTTCGTTGCCAATAAATTTTAATGAACAAATTATTTATAGAAAAATTTGTAAAATTTTAAAGATAAATAAAAATAATATAAAAAGCTATGACATATCAAAATTGTCTATAGACGCACGCAAGAAACCAAATGTAAAATACATAGCTTCAATATTTGTTGAGTTAAAAGAAAATTTAGAAAACAAATACCCAAATTACATTACTACAAAAACAATAAAAAAATTAAATTTTAAACAAAAAAATAGCAATAAAACTTTTATTGTTGTTGGCTTTGGACCAAGTGGAATGTTTGGGGCACTATCTCTTGCTCGAATGGGATTAAAGCCAATTATAGTAGAACAAGGTAAACAAGTTGAGGAACGAGAAAAAGATGTAAAAAATTTTTGGCAAAATAGAGTTTTAAACAAATATTCAAATGTGCAATTTGGGGAAGGTGGAGCAGGTACTTTTAGTGATGGAAAACTTAACTCTAATATTAAAAATGATTATTGTAAAATGGTAACGCAAGAATTGTATAATTTTGGGGCTCCAAAAGAAATTACATATTTTAATAAGCCACACATTGGGAGTGATAATTTAAAACAAATAGTTACAAACATTAGGGAACATATAAAAAGCCTTGGAGGAACATTTATGTTTAATACAAGGCTTGAAGATATAGAAATAAAAGAAAATCAAATTAAAAGTGTTGTATTAAAAAATGTTTTAACTAACGAAATTGTTAATTTAAAAGCTGATTATGTTTTACTTTGTGTAGGACATAGTGCTAGGGACACTTTTGAAATGCTTTATAAGCACAATGTTAATTTAAAACAAAAACCTTTTGCAATGGGGGTGAGAATAGAACAAAAACAAAGAGATATTAATTTAAGTCAATATGGAAAACAATATGTGAAAGGTTTGCCAAATGCAGATTATAAACTTGTGGCTCATTTGCCAAATGGTCGTTCTGTTTTTACTTTTTGCATGTGTCCAGGGGGGCAAATTATAGCATCAAGCAGTGATAACGGGGAGATTGTAACAAATGGCATGAGTAATTTTGCAAGAGATAAAGAAAATGCTAATAGTGCTGTTTTAGTTAATATTGTTCCAAGTGATTATGGCTCAGATAATCCGCTTGCAGGAATATATTATCAAGCAAAATTTGAGCGTAAAGCATATGTCTTAGGCGGTTCCAATTTTAATGCTCCAGCTCAAAGTGTGGGAGAGTTTTTGTATGGCAAAAATATAAAAACAAATATTAATCATAGTTATAAGCCAGGAATAAAATTTTGTAAAATAGCAGAATGTTTACCCCCAGTTGTTACAGAAAGTTTAAAAATGGGGCTTCCAATGTTAAACCAAAAATTAAAAAATTTTGCAAAAGATGAAAATTTGCTTGTAGCAATTGAATCTAGGTCAAGTTGTCCGTTAACCATTGTTAGAGATGAAAGTGGTCAAAGCAATATTAAAGGGCTTTATCCAGTTGGAGAGGGTGCAGGTTATGCTGGAGGCATAATGTCTAGTGCACAAGATGGAATTAAAATAGCAGAATTAATTTATAAATCTTTATAAGCAAAAAAATTAATCACACAAATAAAAAGTGCATGTTGATATTTTTTTGCGTTTTAGTTTTAAAACTTTTCCATTATCCATTTTATAAGTATAGTTGTTGTTATAAGGGCAGTTGTTACAATTAGCCTTTAAATGATTTTTCATAGGGCAATGTCGTAAGGTCATATAAGGATATTTTATATTTGTTGCTATATTGCTTTCTGCACAAATAATTGGCTTATTAAATATTTTTGCAGTAAAAGAATTATAAACATTTAATCCGCCACCAATAATAATATCATTTGTTTTAAAATCCAATGCATAATAATTGTTTGCAACAATGCCTATTTTGGTTTCTAAAACTATATTTTTTAATAATTCTATATCTTTTTCTAGTGCAAAGTTTGGTAAATCTAGATAAGGTTTTTTATTTTGTTGTTTACATTTTTTTATAAACTGCTGGACATCTTTAAAAGAGTAGATTTCTGGTGAATAAATAATGTTTTTTTGTAAAAAGTTTTCATGGCAGTTTTCTATAATCTCAAAATTTTTGAAGCTTATAGCTGAATAATCTTTTTTTACATCAAATTTTTTTATATTTCGTGTGGTTGTTGTTAAAAAACACTCAACTTTTTCAAACACACTTCTTCTAAATTCATTAAGTTGTTGTTTTGGCATAAATATAGAGTCAAAAGCAATAAAATTAATTTTAGCATCAAAAAGTTCACTTTTATTAAAATTATTTTTTATTGTATCCTGTGTTAAAGGTTGAGTTTTAGCTTGTTGACAAAGCTCTCCTATTATCTCAATTTTTTGATTGTTAATACATACTTCAGCTTTTATTGGTTGATTAGTTTTACAGGTTAATGCAATATCTACATAACGGCGTTTTGTAAATGAAAGAGCTTCTTGTTCCTTTTTTGCATCTATAATTAAATTTAGTGTGCTATTTGGTTTTATTTTTTGAGTAGTTGTTAATCTATATGTGTCTTTACTAACCGATTTTAAATCATAGGCAGTTAATACACCTATTTCTTGAGAATTATAAAAAATTTTAAATGTTGATTTAGGGCTAAGATTAACTTTGCTTTTAAAGTAAACTTCGTTAAAAGTTTTACCTGAAATAACTTTTTCAACTTTTCCAATTTCTATTCCTATATGGTTGTTATAAATTGAAATAATTTTGTCATTCCCTTCAAAATATCCCGCAGTGTAATCTCTGTTAAAGGCAAGTTTAAGATTATCTTCATTAATTTTAAGATTATTAATTGCATTATAATATTCTCTTGTTGCAGTTGCAACATAATAAGGTCTGCGAGCTCTTCCTTCAATTTTAATTGCATCTACTTCCGCATTTTTTAAACTTTCTATCTTATTAATTAAATTAAAATCTTTTGCACTGAGCAAATATCCGCTTTTTAAATTTTTACCATTTTGTTGTAAAGTGTAAGGAAGTCTACAAAGTTGCTTGCATTTGCCACGATTTCCACTTGCATTGCATAAGTACGAACTTAAATAACAATTTCCACTAAACGAAACACACAAAGCTCCTTGAACAAAATACTCTATTTCTATATTTGAGTTTGCTTTTATTCGTTTAATTTCTTGAAGTGGAGTTTCTCTTGCTAACACAACTCTTGAAAACCCAAATTTTTCTAAAACTTTTACGCCTTCTAGATTATGAATGCCCATTTGTGTGCTTGCATGTATTTCAATATCAGGATATTTTAAATGTATTAAATATGCAAGGCCTAAATCTTGAATGATAAAAGCATCAACGCCAAGATTGTATGCGTCTACAATTGCGTTGACGGCGGATTGCATTTCATCATCAGTAAACAAGATGTTAATTGCAAGATGTACTTTTACTCCAAATATGTGTGCGAAATTAACAGCCTGTTTTAAAGATTTTAAATCAAAACCATCGATGTTGTTTCTAGCGTTATAATTGTTAATTCCAAGATAAACTTCATCGCAACCGTTATAAACTGCAGCTTTTAAACTTTCATAATTTCCTGCTGGTGATAATATTTTCATATTTTCATTATAGCATAAAAATAATTTTTGAAAAGTAATCATAAAAAATAAATTAAAGAATTAAAAAATGTTTATAAATATTTTATTGATTTAAAAGTTTTTTAAATTATTTAATGCGTTATAAAACGAAGTGTTTTATGCTGTAATTTTTTAAAAATTTTGTAAAAGAATAATATTACTAAAATTGAAATGTTACTTTATTTAGATGATTTTGTTAAAATAAGTAGTAAAATTTTTAAAATAAAAAAATGATAAATATTTTAAAAGGAAAGGAAGAAAGAGAAAAAAGAAAATGAAAAAAAGAAAAAGATTTTGAAATTTAAAGTTATTTTTGCAGAAAGTGTTGATTTTTTTGTATTTTGTGATATAATAATACAAGGAGTTTGAAATGATAAAAACTTTTGCAAGAACTTCATATTATTACTACTACATTTAGATTGCTATATGTAGAAGTTTTTGTGCGAAATAAAAATAAAACATCTGCCATATAGCAATAAGCTGTGTGGTAGTTTGCTTTTAAATAGAACATCTGCCATCACTTTGGATTATTGGCAGGTGTTTTTTATTAAAAGGAGAACTTATGTTTTTTAGAAAGACCTACGCCCTTATGGGCGTGAGATAAAATTGCTTTATAAAATAATAGTATGTTAAAATTATAAAGGAGAATATTATGTTTAATAAAAAGGGATTTGAGTTATTAGAAGAAAGAGGTTTTGTATTTCAAACAACTCATAGAGAAGAAATAAAAAAATTATTAAATGAAAAACCTATAACTTTCTACATTGGGATTGATCCCACAGCAGAAGATTTGCACATCGGCCATTTTTTTGGTTTGCGTATGGCAAGAATTTTGCAAGATTGTGGGCACAGATGTATTGTGCTTGTTGGTGGAGCTACCGCTTTAATTGGTGATCCTACAAACAAAAGCGATATGCGAAAAATGCTTTCAAAAGAAGAGGTTGCTAGAAATGCAATAGAAATCAAAAGCATTTTAAATAGATTTGTTAAAACAACAGGCGATAATCCTGTTATAATTGTAGATAATGCTGATTGGCTAAAGTCTGTGGGTTATATTGATTTTCTGCGAGAAGTTGGTGTGCATTTTAATGTAAAGGAAATGCTAACAAAAGATTTGTACAAAAATCGTCTTGCGAAAGGGGGATTAACTTTTATGGAAATGGGGTATATGCTTATGCAAGCCTTTGATTTTGTTCATCTAAATGATAAGTTTAATTGTATTCTTCAAATTGGTGGTTCTGACCAATGGGGAAACATTTGTGCTGGCGTTGAACTTTCAAGAAAAATAAATTTTCAAAATGGGGCGCCACGTCCACTTATGATGGGATTATGTTGTCCACTTTTAACAAATGCAGATGGTATAAAAATGGGCAAAACAGAAAAAGGTACATTATGGGTTAGTAGATCAAAAACTTCTGCTTTTGAATTCTTCCAACATTTTGTGAATTGTTTAGATGCCGATGTGGAAAGATTGTTAAGATTTTTCACAGATTTACCAATTACAAAAATTAAAAACATGTGCAAAGAAAATATTGTTAAAGCCAAAAAGTTTATGGCATTTAAAGTGACAGAACTTGTTCATGGTTCAAATGAAGCCATAAAGGCACAAGAAACCGCACAAAATTTGTTTATAAGTGGGAATGCAACGGATATGCCAACTGAAGAAATTGTTTGTGAAAAACGAATAAATATTTTAGATTTTTTATCAAAACTAACCATTATTAAATCCAAATCGGAGGCTCGTAGACTTGTTGAACAAGGAGGAATAGTTATTGACAATGTAAAGAAAACTGATGTAAATGAAGTGTTAGATCTAAAATGTGAACAAATTGTTAAAAAAGGGAAAAAGACATTTATAAGGGTTTTAAATAAAAAATAAATTTACTGTTGCAAATTGTTGCAAATATATCAGTTTTAGATAGTTTTATAATTATCTAGACCAAAAGTAAAATTTGATTACTTTCGGTCTTAGGAACGCAAGACGGCTGAAAAGTCGTCTTATTTTTTTGCTCAAATTTGTGTATTAAATTATTTTTAACAAATTTTTAATGTATTTAGAGAAGTAAATGATAGGTTTTTTAATGTTTACAAATTAATATTTTATGTATTTATCTTAAATGTAAAATCGCTATAACCCGTATAAATAAAGGCACATGGCGATTATTAAAATAAAAAAATAAGAGCAAATTTTGCTCTCAAATCTGGTAGAGATGAGTGGACTCGAACCACCGACCCCACCTTATCAGGAAAAGTCTTTTTGAAGTGTGGGTGGAACACCTACTACCTTTTGCCCCTTATTTACAATAATTTTAGCACAACAAAATTTCTTTTGCAACAAAACAAGGGCAATTTACCGTTGCAGTTTGTTGCAAATGTGCTTATTTTTGATA
>CALVMK010000044.1 GCA_944345545.1 uncultured Clostridia bacterium
TTAATAAAAACTTTTCTATTTCATTTATACTTTTAATAATTTTTATGTTATTTGATATTTGTGAAAATATACAATTTCACAATAAATTATTAAATCTTTTATTAAATTTTATAAATCTTCTATAATAGATGACTTCTTTGTAGTAGTTTGTTTGGGTTTAAAATATAAAACCCTGACAAAATGTTAGCGTTAGCTAACTAGGTGCGTTAGCACCTAAATTTTAGATTGAAATCTAAAATTTTTATTTTGTCAGGGTCATTTTACCCCCCGCCGCATTTTTGTCAAGTAGATTACAAAACTTTTTTAGAATATTTTATTTATTTGTACAAAAACTTAAATTGGAGGTATTTTATGGAAGAACAAAAAAATAAAGGTGTTTGCTGTGATGTTTGTGATTGCGAACACAACAGACGTGGTTGCGACTGCTCTTTGAATGAAATTAGGGTTTCTAAAGGTGAAGCCAATGACGGTCATCACTTTTGTAAAAGCTACAAATGCAAAAATTAATTTATGTTTGAAGTTTAAACACAAACTAATTTGCACATTTTATTAATATTAAATAATTTCTTAAATTTATTTTAATACGAAATATGTGATTATTTATTAAAAACGACTGGTTTTAATTTCCAGTCGTTTTTTAATCTAATTTTATGTTTATCCTTGAATAGAGCCTACAGTTCTTGGGAAGAATTCAACATCTCTAATGTTAGATATTCCTGTTAAATACATAACTAACCTTTCAAAACCCAAACCATAACCAGAATGTATGTTAGTTCCGTATCTTCTTGTATCAAGATACCAAGAATAATCTTCTTCTTTTAAACCTAACTCATGTATTCTTGATACTAGCTTATCAAGTCTTTCTTCTCTTTGACTTCCGCCAATAAGTTCTCCTATTCCAGGAACTAACAAATCAACCGCCGCCACTGTTTTCCCATCTTCATTAAGTCTCATATAAAAAGCTTTAATTTCTTTAGGATAATTTATTAAAAACACAGGTTTTTTATAAACTTCTTCTGTCAAATATCTTTCATGCTCAGATTGAAGGTCTGTTCCCCATTTTACAGGGAATACAAATCTATCTTTCACTTTTTCAAGTATCTTTATTGCTTCAGTGTAGTCCAATCTAATAAAGTCATTTTCAACAATACCTTTTAATCTTTCAATTAATCCCGTATCAACAAATTTATTTAAAAATTCAAGCTCATCTTTACACTCTTTCATTACATAATTAATAACATATTTTACCATTTCTTCTTCGTTATTCATTAAGCCATTTATATCACAAAAACATATTTCAGGTTCCATCATCCAAAATTCTGCTGCATGTCGAGAAGTATTAGAGTTCTCAGCTCTGAAAGTTGGTCCAAAAGTGTAAGTTTTACCAAAAGCATGTGTTAATGTTTCTTCATGAAGTTGCCCTGAAACAGTTAGACTAACTTTTTTACCAAAAAAATCTTGGCTATAGTCTACTTTGCCGTCTTTAAGTGGCAAATTATCTAAATCTAAAGTAGTAACTTGGAACATTTCTCCAGCTCCTTCACAATCATTTGCAGTGATGATTGGAGTATGAACATAAACGAAGTTTCTTTCATTAAAGAATTTATGAATTGCAAATGCCGAAACAGACCTAATTCTAAACACCGCATTAAACAAATTACCCCTTGGTCTAATAGTTGGTATTGTTCTTAAAAACTCTATTGTGTGCCTTTTCTTTTGCAAAGGATAATCTGCATTAGACTCACCTAAAATTTCAACTGTTTCAGCATTAATTTCAAATGGTTGTTGAGCATTTGGTGTTAAAAGCAGTTTACCAACTATTGAAAAAGAAGCCCCTACAT
This sequence comes from uncultured Clostridia bacterium, assembly GCA_944345545.1. Lineage (GTDB taxonomy): Bacteria > Bacillota > Clostridia > Christensenellales > UBA1242 > Caccopulliclostridium. The sequence goes on from CALVMK010000044.1 coordinate 1,842, forward strand.
TTTGCTTTATAACTTCATCAAAATTGCCTATTTTAGCCTTTTCAACCACAATTTGAACACTCTTAAATGCCCCATCATTTAACTCAATAAATGCAATATTTTTTGAATCTCTTACAGTTCTAGCCCATCCACATACTTTAATTGTTTTGTCACCAAGTTCTTTATAACTTTTTTGTAAATCTCTAATCTCAATTCTTTCCATAAAAATCTCCTTTAAGGTGTTAACCTATCTGGTCCCCTAAATATAAACATAACTTCTTTTATTGTTGGAATATTTAATAAATTCATTGTCATTCTGTCTACCCCTATTCCAAAACCACCATGTGGCGGGCAACCATATTTAAAAAATTGTAAATAAAATTCAACATCTTTTTCAAGACCTTTTTCTTTCGCTTGTTGTTTTAAAATTTCATATCTATGTTCACGTTGTGCACCTGTAGTTATTTCCACTCCTTTCCAAATTAAATCGTAACCTTGTGGAACTCCGTCTTTTCTAAGATGATAAAAAGCTCTATTCTTTGCTCCATAATCTGTTACAAATAAAAATTCACTTCCGTAAGCTTCCATTGAAAACTTTTCACACAACTTTTCCGCTTCTGTAGACAAGTCATCTTTTTCTTCTTCTAAAACAACATAGCCATATCTTTTTTTAAGTTCTTTATATAGTTCGCTAAGTTTTATTCTTGGGAAAGGCAAACTAGGAACAACAACTTCAACCCCAAAAACCTCTTTTATTTGTTCGCCGTATTTTTCTTTAACCACTTTTAAAGCATAGGCTATCATTTCTTCTTCTAATTTCATAACATCTTCATAGCTTTCAATTCCAGTAAATTCCAAATCAAACCCTGTAAATTCCGTGGCATGTTTTCTTGAATGAGATTTTTCCGCTCTAAAAACAGGACCACACTCAAATATTCTGCCAAATCCAGAACTCATTGCCATTTGTTTATAAAATTGTGGGCTTTGAGCTAGATAAGCCTTAGTGTCAAAATATTTAACTTCAAAAACATCTGCCCCACTTTCTGATGCCGCACCAATCAATTTAGGAGAATGAATTTCTATAAAATCTTTTTCTTCTAAAAAATCTCTTAATGCTTTTGTAAACAATGTTTGGACTTTAAACATGAGAATATTTTTTTCTTGCCTTAAATCTAACCAACGATAATCAATTCTTTGATCTAAACTACTTTCTGGACCAATAGGATAAACCTCTGCACTACTTGTAACTTCAACGCTATCAGCAAGAATTTCTTGACCGCCCATTTTAACAAACTCGCTCTTAACAAGTTCTCCTGTAACTGTTACCGTAGAGCCAGTTAACAAATGGCTAAAAACTTCTCCTATCTCTGGATGTGCAACTTTATCTATCGTTACTTGAATTTTACCAGAAAAATCTTTTAACACAACAAATTGAATATTTTTCTTATCTCTAACAGTTTCAATCATTCCTGAAAATTTTACTTTTCCTTCTTTTAAATTTGAAATTTGCGTCAACATTTTAATCTCCTTTTAACAACAAAAAAGCCCTAATGTATAAAAACATTAGGACGAATAAAATTACCCGCGGTGCCACCTAATTTGCTTAAAACTAAGCCTCTCTTTAAAACCAAGCTCCAAAGTGTCCTTCATTTTGATTTGTTTGGCAATTCCCAGCTACCTTGCCTCTCTAAAAAACAATTTTTCAAAACTACTCTCTTTATCAACGCTTTATATGGGAAATTTAGCACAAGCAAAATTCTTTGTCAATTATTTTTATTAATTTTTTTATTTTTTTGAAATTTCAATTTTATAACAAAAAATTAACACTAACATAAAATGATAATGAGCATTGTTTAATAAAATTAAAAAATATTAAACAAAAGATAAGATTAAACAACGCCTAAAAAGGCTTTTATATAAAGGAGAGACTTATGAATGAATTTAGCACTACAAATTTTTCTAATTTAAGTTATCTAAGATTTGATTCTTGCAGATGTTATGCAAGATGCAGTAACTATAATTGTTGCAACAGATGTTGTGGCGGTTCTTTATATCCATGTCCAATTTTCACCAACTGCAGAGGACAGGAAATATTTTAATTTTTTTTGATTTTTAATATTTTTACTTAAATTCCAATTAAAAATTAAAAAGTTTGTATTTCATTAAAAAACAAGTGTTTTGCACTTGTTTTTTAATTTGTCAACCATTTATTTTTTCAATTAAGTTTAATGCAGCTTCTATTGTTTTGTCCATATCATAATATTTATATTGACCTAGTCTGCCACCAAAATAAACATCATTTAATTTTTCAGCTTCTTTTCTATATTCTTCATATAAAGCATTATTTTTTTCATCATTAATTGGATAATATGGTTCTAATCCTTCCTTCCATTCTGTAGGATATTCTTTTGAAATTATTGTTTTTGGTTGCTTTCCAAATTCAAAATGTTTATGCTCTATTATTCTTGTGTAAGGAATTTCTCTTTCTGTGTAATTTACAACAGCACAACCTTGAAAATTATCAGTGTCTAAAACAGAATTTTCAAATCTTACTGTTCTATATTCCAATTTGCCAAACTTAAATTTAAAAAACTCATCAATAGCACCTGTATAAATTAGCTTTTTATATTTTATGTCCTTAGCTTCTTCAAAAGAAGTATTTAATAAAACTTTGCTTTTTTCAAGCAATTTATCAATTAATTGATTATAACCATTAATTGGTATGCCTTGAAATCTATCATTAAAATAATTATTGTCGTATGTAAACCTTAGTGGCAACCTTTTTATAATAAAAGGTGGTAACTCTGTGCATGACCTTCCCCACTGTTTTTCAGTGTAACCCTTAATTAATTTTTGATAAACATCTTTACCAACCAAATTTATTGCTTGTTCTTCTAAGTTTTCAGGATTTTCTTTAAAATTTTCCTTTCTTTGCAAATCAATAATTTTTTTCGCCTCTTCTGGCGTTTTTATATTCCACATTTTACTAAATGTGTTCATATTAAATGGCATGTTATAAATTTCATCTTTATAAATTGCCATTGGAGAATTAATAAAATTGTTAAATTCCACTAAATCATTAACATAATCCCAAATTTTTTTATTGCTAGTGTGAAATATATGTGCTCCATATTTATGAACATTTATATCTTCAACCTTTTCACAATAAATATTCCCGCCTTTATGATTTCTTTTATCTATCACAATGCATTTAAAGCCTTTTTTAGAAAGTTCGTTTGCACAAACTGCACCAAATAAGCCCGCACCAACAATTAAAAAATCACACTCCATTTTAACCCCTTTATCACTTAACTTATATTTTTTAATTCTTATAAATTAGTATCTTTAATTTTTATCCTTTGAACTTCTTTAATTTTTAAATTTTTATTTTGTTTTAACCATGTTATGTAAATTCCGCACAATCTTTCAGCTAAAAAGCCACTCACTCTATATTCTCTTGTATTATAATCTAGGCATGGATATTCTTTTTCATGCTTTTCTAAAATATCAAAAAGCCAATTACAATAATTGTTAAAAATTTCTTTTTTCATCACAAACATATTGCAAAAATATGCAAAGCCTGATCTCATATATTTTTTAGCACTTTTTGCCATTTCAGGATAATCTTTTTTTATAACATCTAAACAAAAATCTAAATCTCTAATATGGTGTCCGTTAGCAGTTTTGTAATGATAATAATTATTTACGCAATAAGACCTTTTAGGAACAATTACGTCATATTTATAAACAAAATTTTCTATGTTTTCTTCTGTTAGCCCAAATTTTTTTAAGTTTTCATCTGTAACTTTATCCATTTTTACATCTACAAAAGGCATTTTAAAAAATTTTTTATTTGCAAAAGACAAATACCTTCTATAATGGAAAAATCCGTAATACTCTGAATCAATATTTTTCCAAGCCCAATATTGTGCTGTTAACTCGCAATATCTTTTATTTTTTTGAGAGATGTTTTCTCCCTCATTATCATAAAGACACCCTTCTATTTTGTTTTTTGCAAGTTCAGTTCCAACTTGTATAGGTTTAACATATTTATTATTCATTGTTTTAGATGGCTTGTGGCATGATATTAAAATATTTATTTTATCCATTTAATTCTCCTTAGCATAAAATTTATTAACATTTACTTATATAACATATAAAATTTTTTAAATTTATTTAATTTTCAACAGTTTCATCAAGATAAGTGGCCTGCACATCAGCCATGTGAAACAAAAGTGCAGTAGGATATTTATAAAACACATTTTTTAAAGCAAAACCACCTTTAACTCGTGCGTCAAATTCCCCCATATGCCAGTTGATAACCATGGCTTCTTCTCTAGTTAATTTCATAAAACCGCTTATTATGTAAACAGATTTTTCACCATGTCCGTAAGGTAAAACATCTTCTACAGAAAAATAAGGCTTTTGTATCCACTGTCCGTCAACTTTTACATTTTTTACATCTTCCTTATAAAAATTTACTTTACAAACATCATGTAGCAAAGCACATATTGTTGCACTTTCAAGACTAAATCTTTCTTGCCAATTTTCGCCAAATTCGCTTTCTAAAAGTTTTAAAAACCTTTTGTAAACTTTAATCGAGTGGTCGCATAGTCCGCCTTTATAATTAGAATGAAAATTTGTGCTAGCAGGAGCTTGAAAAAAATCGCTTTTTTCTAACCATGAAAGCAAATTTTCTGCTCCCTCTCTATCAATATTATAAAAAATATCAATAAAATCTTCTTTTGTATATTCCATAATTAAAATATATTTTATATTTATTGTTTTGTCAAGAAAATTAACAGTGGGAATTGACTTTGTTTAAATTTAGTTTTATAATTCTAAACATGAGAATTTGTAATTTAAGTTCAGGAAGCGACGGCAATCTTACATATTTAGAAACAAATCAAACAAAAGTTTTAATAGATGATGGTCTTTCATGCAAAGAAACAATAAAACGTCTTTGTTTGCTTGGAGTTAGTCCTGTTGATATAGATGGTGTTTTAATAACTCACGAGCATAATGATCATATTAAAGGTGTTGATAATCTTTGTTCAAAATATAACATTCCTGTTTATGTCCATGAAAACGGTTTAAAGCCACTTGAAAGCAAACTTACAAAAAACATAAAAATTATTCCTTTCAAAGATGATTGTTTTATGGTAAAAGATATAGGCGTACAATCATTTGCTGTACCACATGACGTTAAAAGATGCACTGGATATTCTTTTTTCGAAAACCAAAAAAAAATTAGTATTGTAACAGATTTGGGGCATACTACTTATGAGATAATAAAAAATCTCGCTGGCAGTACGCTTGTATACTTAGAAGCAAATCACGACATTCAACTTTTATTAAAAAATCCCAGCTATCCTTTATCTCTTAAAGAGCGCATACTTGGAGAAAATGGTCATCTTTCCAATGACGCTTCTGCAAAAACTATTTTTGAACTTATTAAAAGCGGAACACGTCAAATAGTTTTATCTCATTTAAGCACAGAAAACAATTCTCCAAGTCTAGCTTATGAAAGTGTTACTAATTCCTTAAAAGAGCATGGAATAGTGGAAGGAACAGATATTAAAATTGATGTTGCAACGATTTACCCAGGCGTTATATTTAAGTTGTAAACTGCTAGCATAAAGGAGGTTTATGAAAGCAGTTTTTTTATTATTTGCATTAATTTTTACAAGTACAGGTCTTTTAGGGTGTAATTTATCTGCTAATGTCGATACGAGTATTGACATGACCCCAAGATTAATTACTGTTGGTGATGACGTTTCTACAACAGATATGGTAGAAGCAGTTAAAAGTGCTGTTGTTGGAATAACTGCAACTTTGAGTGATGGTTACAGCGTAGGAAGCGGTGTTGCAATAGCATCTAATGGTTACATATTAACAAATCATCATGTAATTGAAGGTGCGGGAACGATAAAAGTTTATCTTGTTAACAATTTAGACAGCTACGCAAAAGTTTTATGGAGTGATAGTGCTTTAGACTTAGCTATATTAAAAGCTGATGTTGATATGCCATATTTAGCTTGCATGTCATCAACTGAGTTAAAAGTTGGAGAAGATGTTATAGCAATAGGAACACCTTTAACTTTACAATTTAAGCATACAGTTACAAAAGGTATTGTTAGCGCTTTAAACAGAACTCTTGAAATTTCTAATATTGGGGGAACAACAACTTTAATGCAAGGGTTAATACAACATGATGCTAGCATTAACCCTGGTAACAGTGGCGGACCATTAATTAGCAGTTCTGGTAAAGTTGTTGGAATAAACACTTTAAAAGCAACAGACGCTGAGGGTATTGCTTTTGCTATACCTATTGAAGTTGCAACGGCAATCACAGGTAAAATTATTAGTGATGTTAACTACAAAGTGCCAAAACTTGGAATTTTTGCTTATGATGCAGACATAGCAAAATTTGCTAATAAAACTATATTAAACAATGGGTTATATATAGAAGATGTAAAGAAAAATAGTTGTTTTTATAATGCAGGAGTAAGAAACGGAGATATTCTTCTTTCTATAAACGATTATGAAGTTAATTCTATGAATGAATTAAGACAAATCCTTTATTCATTAAATAATAGGGATAAAATATCTTTAAAAATAATGCGAAATAATGAAACACATATTTTAAACGCAGAGCTTTGTAGTTAGTTTTGTTTTGTAATATTTTTAGTTAAATTTAATTTTTATAATTATTAAAGATATTAAACGTAAAGCAATATAGGACTTTAAAGAAAACACGGAAAGCACGGAGCTACGCTCCGTTTCAAAAACCGCATGCGGTTTTTGATTAAATTTGAACTTCGTTCAAATTTTGCTTTCCGTGTTTTTATTTTAATAGTTCAGGACTTTTATCTCCCGATAAGTTTTTGTTTTTTATTAAATTTTTAATGTAGTCAATGGTAAAAATTACATCATAAAGTTTTGCAGAATTTTTACTTAATCTTTTTCTATCTTCAATATCATCTAAATCCCCTTTAAATTCTTTCAATTCTTCCATAGCAGAAGCAATGGTTTTTTTATCTCCAATATCAAAGTAAACATTGACTGCGTCATTTAACAAATCAAAATTATTTCTTCCAATTTTTTTTGCGAACATTAGCGGATCATTAGACATTCTACATTCAATAATATCTTGTAAATTTTCTTCAATAAAATCTTTAATTACTGGAAAAACTCTACTATAATCTGATGGAATATTATTATAAAAACCAATACGAAAATTATCATTTTCCATTAATTTAAAAATTTTCATAGATATATAATCGTTTATAACTTCATCAAGTAAGCTATACCTACTACTATTCATTTTAAAACCCGTTTTAAAGCCTATAAAATTCCCATTGTTATCTGTTACTCTATCACTTTCAACAATATGATTAAATTCATGAACAAGCGTAGCAGTATCCAAATTTAGATATTGTTTTAAAAGACAAACACAATGCAAATTTTTATTAAAATCTGCCAAAGTAAAAATTTGACCATCAATAGAAAAATTATCAATAACAAATTCTTGAATAACTAAAGAATAAACATCTGGATTTATTAGCAAATTTAATTTTTTTAATTCCGCAACTGCCTCTTTAACATAAACGCAATTATAATTAATTTCTTCTTCAACTAAAGCTTTAAAATTCCAATAACTTTCTAAAAAAGTTTTATCTTTTAAAAAATTTTTTAGATTTTTATCTTTAACAAAATCTTCAAATGTTTTACCATTAAGTCCCAAATATTTAAAAACTTCGACACAACTTTTTTTATCATAATCAGTAAAAAAAATATGTTTTTTTTCAATCAAGTTTTTAAAACAACTCACAATTTTCTTTTTATTATTTAAGCCAAGCAGATTTATGTCTTTTTTAAACTTTTTTAAAATGAATTCTCCAATTAAATTGGAAATCTCATCATCAATTTTTTGAACAGCACTTTTTAAATCAAGTTCAATTTGATTTAAAACATTAACAGTTTTTTCTTTTTCTAATAATGTTTCTTTAACTTTATGCTCAAAAGATTCTTCCCAAATTTTTTTAATTTTAACAATTTCGCTTTGTAAAAAATTGTTTATGTTGTCTTGTTTTAAATTATTTTTTAAAAAATCTCTATATTCGTTTATTTGCAAATCTTCTGGCAAATCTATCATTTTAGCTGAATTTAACAACGCCAAACAAAAACCTGCTGTTTCATTAGAAGCATATTGAATATAATCTAAATCTTTTAAAATATTCTTAAAATTAAAAAACGATAAATTACAAGTTTTACTTTTATCACAACCAATTTTTTCTAAAAATTTTTTATTTATATCATAAATTTTTTCTTCAAAATAGGTTTTTACACTATTTTCAGTAAAAAAATTAGCATTACTATTTACATTTCCCAAAAATAATACTGTTGAGTTTGTTAACCTTTCAACAATTCTTTTTCTATATTTTTCTCCATAAAATTTTACAAAATATTCAATTATTTCATTAAATTTATTTTCAATAGGATTAAATATATTAATTCCATCTACCCTACAATCAAACATTTAAAACCTCATTGATTAATGATGAAAATTCATAAAAGTTTTTTGGATATTTATTTTCTCCATAAAAATTATAATTTTTGCCATCTTTTGTTATATTAATTTCGTAAATCAACCCATCAATAACATTTAGATCATTATCATATCTTTCTTCCCAAGAAGAAACAATTCTTAAAAGTTTGCTTGCAAATTTGTTTATGTTAATATCTTTTGGTTGAGAATCTACTAAAAAAATCTTCTTCTCATCATCTAAAAATATTTCTCTTTTTGATTTTATGCTTTTTAAACTAATTTTTATTTGCATTTTTACCACCCTTAAAAAATTTTACTTAATTAATTCTTTATCTATACATAATTTAACAGGCTTTGCCAAGGTTTTATTAAAAAGTCTATTCCTAACATTTTGCCTAATCTCATTCATATTTTTCATACATTTAGCCAAAATTATAGCTTTTTCAGATAAACAATCTGAGTTGATTCCCTTTTGTTTTATCTCAGTAGCAGCTTTTTTAATTTCTTCGCTTTCTAATTGATAGCATTCATTTACTACATCTGCTAATCTTTTAAAATTTTCTTTACCTATTGCTTTTTGAAAAGAATTTGGTTCAGTAGACATTTTGCACTTTTTTATCAACTCTAAATTTTCTTCTATAAAATTTTTTAACAAGCCAAAACATCTTGAATACGCTGAACTTTGATAAGGCGCATAACCAACTTCAAAAGAGTCTTTTTTGCACTGCTCATAAATTTTACAAGCAAAATAATCTGTAATAACTTCATTTAAAATGGTGCATTCTTTAATTCTTTTAACCCCTTTGCTATTAAAATTTTCAAATCCGATTTTATATCCAACATATTTACTATCCTTAAAAAATATATCAGTTTCCACCATGTGAATTTGCTCATGAATTAAGGTTTGAGTATCTAATATTAAATATTGTTTGCAAGTGCAAATACAAAAAGGTTCTTTAAAATTTTTCTTAATTATTGGAATAGTCCAAGCCAAATTGCCATCATTAACCCCAACATATTCAAAAAAATCTATTACAACATTAGATTCCACTGGATCAATATTTTTATCCAATAAATCTTTAAAAGCATCTTCTAAATAAGGGCTAAAATAACATTTATCCAGAATATAATTATCCTTTAAATCCCAATATGAGTTAATAAATTTTTTATTATAAATTATGTTTCTTAAAGAATCATTAAATAAATAATTTTCATAAATTTCTCCGCAATCATAACCTAAAAATTTAAAAAATTTTATTCGATTTTCTCTGTCATATTCTGTCAAAAACTCCGTACGTTTTTCAATGATATCAATAAAAGTATCTACATACCCATATATTTCATTATTATTTTTTAAATTCTCAACATTTTCACCTGTTATTTTAGAAAAGTAATTAATAAATAAATCTTCTATTTCTTTCTCATATCCCGCACTAATTTCTAATGATTTTTTTTCTAATTTTTCAAACAATGAGTTTTTTTCATTTTTTTCACCTAATATTTTAAAATATGGTTTTTCATATTCAAATTTCCATTTTAAATAAGCTTTTTGTAAACCTTCCTTTAAAATATTATAACTTGCATCATTATTTAAGATTTTAAAAACACAACTCAATTTATCAACTTTTGATTTAATTTCAACATCTTTAATTAATCCAAACACATTAGCAAATAAAAAAACATTATAAAGCGTTTTTATTGAATATTTTCTTTGCGTTATGTTTTTATTTTTAAAATCTATAATAAAATTATAAGTCTTTTGTAAATCTACATCCACGTTAAACAAAGGCTTTCCGTTCCAACCTAAGTCCATATAATATTGTCTTTTTAAATTTTTTAATTTTTTTGTGTAATAATCAGAAACATCATCTTTTGTACTATGTCCTAAAATTGCATCTTCTTCACCCAAGAAAAAATAAATTGCATTTTTTAATCTTCGATTGATTTTTTCCCTATATTCTTCTCCATAAAATTTTACAAAATATTCAATTAGACCGTCTAATTTATTTTGTAAAGGATAAAATATATTAACACCATCAATTACACAATTTAACATAAACCCTCTTTTTTCGATAGTGTAACATAAAAAAATAATTATTTCAATAGAAAAACAAAACATGGCAAAGCCATGTTAGTTTCTTATATTTAAAATTAAATATTTATTATTGTAAATTAAAAAACAAAGTTAACTGTAAATAATAGTTTATTTATTATAAAAAGTAAATTTTTTATAAGTATTATTTCGCTATTTTTAATTTAAAAAGCAAAGACAAGTTTTATTCAATATTATCTTCATCGCTCGAAATAATTTGCGCTTCTACAATTTCAGGTTCTAATGAATCTTTGTCATCTTTATTTTCAACAATTTCAATTTTTTCTTGTGTATCTTTTTTTCTTTTAACAGTCTTTTTTGGTTTTTCGATCTCTATTTCATCTTTTATTTCATTTTCTACGCTTTCTCTTGCAGCAATAGAAAGTCTTTCTTTCTTTTGAGTGTAAATAACTATTGAATTACCACTCTTAGATTTTATCTTTCCACCTATTTGTTGATAAACGATAGCACTTCCCATCATAAAATTAACATTACCATCATTTTGAGTGTTAATTTCAGCACCATCACAAAGCTCGCCAACTTCACCCATGTTCATAGTCCCAACGCTAGATTTGTTAAGCATATAACCAATTTTACCATTCATTAAAGTTGCAATAGAAGTTTTATCAAGCATTCCAATAATAGAACCATTAATCATAGTTCCAATTTTAGCTTGATTTCTAATAAACATAATTTCTGCATTATTTATGGTAGAAATTTCTGCTTTATCATCAATAAACTTTATACTACCCTTGTTAAACGTTCCAATTTTAGCCTTCCCCTGAACATAATCAAGATGAGCATCATTTATAGTGGTAATGTCAGCCTTATCTTTAACCATATAAATAGAGCCCGTTTTAATAAGACCAATTTTAGCTTTTCCAGATAACGTTTTAATAGACCCACTGTTTAAAATTTGAATTTTAGATTTACCCGAGACATCAATATAATCAGAATTAGTGCTTTCCAAAACAATAGCACTACCAGTTAAAGAAACATTTTTACAATCAACAAGAACATGAGCCCCTTCACTAAGCAACAAATTATCTTCCGCTTCATGTGCGGTAGGCTCAGTAATTTTTTCTTTAAACAAATCAAAAAAACTCATAAAACCATCCTTTTAAATTAAATAATATTATAGTTTTATTATATCAACAAATTGTAAAAATTCAAAACAAAAAAATAAAAAAATAAAAACTCATCTTAATTTTAAGATGAGTTTTTACAAACAACACAACTCTAACTAAAATTTAAACCTTATACCAATAATAACTTTTATAAGTAGTTTTAAAATTAGTTAAATTAGTTGAAGAACTAGAAACTGAAATTGAAGTTCCGCCAGTATATCCTGAATTTGTTGTAGCATACCATGTTGTTGTGTCAGAGAAAATTAATGAAGTCAAAGCATTGCAAGATATAAATGCGCCTTTACCAATTTTTGTTACACTAGCTGGTATAGTTATAGATTTTAATTTTCGACAAGAATTGAAAGCATAATCTCCTATTGTTGTAACGCTGGAAGGTATTGTTATTGATGTTAAACTAATACATCCCTCAAAAGCATTACTTCCTATAGTTTTAACATTAGATGGAATAGTAATAGAAGATAAATTATCACAGGCTTTAAACATATAATCTCCAATGCTTTGTAATCCATCTGGAAGTTTAACGCTGGTTAATGCTTCGCATCCTTCAAACAAACCATTTCCAATACTTGTTACAGAATTAGGTATAACCACAGATTTTAATTTAGTACATTCGTGAAAAACAGAAGCACCAAGAGTAGTTAAACCACTGCCAAGTCTAATGCTTTGTAAAGCTGTACAGCCTCTAAATGCTTGATAACCAATACTTTTTACACTATCAGGAATATCAATGTTTGTTATAGCCACACCATAAAAAGCTTCATCTCCTATTCTTGTTACAGTGTTTGGAATAATTACTGAAGTCAAAAAGCTTTTCCAAGAAAACGCGCTATTTCCAATTTCCTTTAAGCCATTTAATATAACAATACTAGTTGTAGTTGAGACTAAACCTAATGTTGAATTATCTTTAATTGAAAGTGCCTGACCGTTTTTGTTCACCCCTGGAATGTATAAAGTTGTTGGTGGACTATTTGTATAAACTGAGCTTAGCCCTGAAATTACAATTCCAGATGTAGAATTAGAAGATGCTCCGGTTGAAGTTTCATATGTAAAATAGTCATAGTAACTAGTATTCCTTTCATAAACATAATATCCATTTTGAACGACACTATCTTTTATGTATAAAGATATTAAATATGAATTTGAATTTGCAACTGAAGATAAAGAATCGGAAATTTTTATTGTAACAGGAGAGTATAATAATGATCCACAAGCAGTTGGCGAATTCGCTTGCCCAACTATTGTAGAGCTATTAATGATAACATCAGTTAGTTTGCTACATCCAGCAAAAGCTCCTTCTTCAATAGATTGAACATTTTCAGTAATGGTTATTGACGTAAGATTGCAGTTTTTAAACGCATACATTCCTATGCTTTGCAAATCATTTGATAATGTAACACTAGTTAATGCAGTACTATCAAATGCATGATCACCTATTTTAGTTATACCATCTGAAATTACAACGTTTTTTGTAGTAGTACTTAAATCAAAAACCGTAGAAGTTCCATCTTTAATAGTAAGTGCTTGTCCACTTTGATTTACATCTGGAATTGTTAGAGTAGTTGGTGCTGATGAATAATAATTTTGGCTTAGCCCTGAAATTACAGTTCCATTTAATGCATCAGAAGATTCACCTGTTGAATTTTCAAATGTGAAATAGAGATACTCTGAATTTATTTTTGTGTAAACATAGTAATCACCTTGTGGAGAAGTTGACCTTGAGTAGTTGCTATCTATATAAGAGTTCGTATATCCTGCATCTAATAGATATTTATTAATCCTAATTGTTGTGGCATTTTTAATCAAATGTCCACAAATTGTGCTATTCGTTAAGCTTTCAAAAATTGTTGGACTATCTATTATAACTTCAGTTAAGTTTATCAATTCAAAAGCATTAGCACCTATGCTTGTTACATTACTTGGTATGGTTATACTGCTTAATAAGATACATTCACTAAATGCGAATTCTCCTATGCTTGTTAAATCGCTTGGTAAGGTCATGCTGCTTAATGAGATACATTTACTAAATGCTAATCTACCTATGCTTGTTACACTTTTTGGTATGTTTATGCTGGTTAAGGAAGAGCAGCCACCAAATGCGGAGCCATCTATGCTTGTTACACTTTTTGGTATGTTTATGCTAATTAAGGAAGAGCAGCTACTAAATGCGGAGTAACCGATGCTTGTTATGTTTGAATTGTCTTCAAACGTTACAGTTTTTAATGCAGTACAATTAGAAAATAAATTACTGTTTATGCTTGTTACACTATTTGGTATGGTTATGTTAGTTAATGAAGTACAGTCCATAAATGCAGCTCCGCCTATGCTTATAACACCATTTGGTATGATTATGTTAGTTAATGAAGTACTGGACCCAAATGCTGCAGTGCCTATGCTTGTTACCGTGGAAGGAATGTTTATTTTATGCAGACCTGAAACAGCAAATAATCCATCGCCAATAGACTGTAATCCCCTTAAACTGACAACATTTTTTGTCTTTGAATCTAATTTTGTAACTCCAGCTTCAACATCAACAAAACAATAATCTGCTATAGTCATTAAAGTTCCGCTTTCATTGTATGATGGTATGATTAAAGTTTCTGGAGCAGTTGTTGATGTGTAGTTTGTAGTGTTTAAACCTGTAATTTGCGTTGCAGTTGAAGAACCACCTGTATCGTATGTGAATAGAGTATAATCTGCCACTGCTTGTTCAAATCTAAAATTAACATCAATATTTTGACCGCTTATTTGCCCAGCGGTTTCATTTAATTCTAAAACAAGCTCATAAGTTCCAGATTCACCTACATATGCAAATATATAACCAGGATTAGTTATTGTTATATTACTGTTGCTTGTTGCATTTCCTGTTAAAGTTGGATAACCTATAACTTCAAAATCAGAATGGTTCGTCATGTTTAATTCAATTTTTATATATTTTGCCTGCGTTGTAAAATTCAAGTTTCCAACATTCCACGAATTCATTGGAATATTTCCAGAGGGCTCGCCATCATTATATTCAAAATTGCTTGCACTATAAGTGTAAGTGCCACCCTTTAAAGGTTTTAAATCTTCAGCAGAATTTCCAACATAAACTTGCCCATCTAATGATATATACACTCCTTCTGGATAATACATTAAATTTCCATTTAAAGTAAATGAAGTTGTTGTTGCAGCCCACACCCCTACAACTAATAATGATAAGCAAATACAACACATTATTAAACCAGTAAAAAGTTTTGTTCTTTTCATACTTTCTCTCCATTTATTATATTGCTAATTTTTTATAGTTTTATTCTATAAGTAAATTAAAGTTAATCGATTTTAAAAACTACAAA
>CALVMK010000045.1 GCA_944345545.1 uncultured Clostridia bacterium
AACGAAAGATATTCTAATCGAATAGAAAAAGCTACACAAAAAGTTGATAAAAATCAAAATAAAAGAATGAGTGCGGAAAAAGTTTGTAAAAAAATTGAAATTATTTGTTTAAAAAAGAAAACAAAACCTATCTATATTATTGGAACAAAATACAAATTATTAAATTTTGCCACAAAAATTTTTCCGTTTAAAACATTAGTAAAATTCACTCAAAAAATTTATGGCGGAGAAAAATAAAAATTGAATATTAAAAAATCACGAAACTGTGATGCAACCTAAAATTATTATTTTGTAATGCATCTCATATCCGTGATTTTTATTTTAAAATTCATTAAAGCATGTTACATTTCCATGTCTAAACCTTCTTTAATATCTTTAATTACATCTTTCTTTTTAGCCTGCTCGTTTTTTAAAGAACTTTCAGCATCTAAATCTTTTTTATTTTCAAACTTTTTGTTTTCTTGTTCTTCAACATTTGTATTTTCAATTTTTGTTTGTTGTTCAAGTTCTTCCACAGCTTCTTTTTGTTCTGTGCTTAATTT
Organism: uncultured Clostridia bacterium; assembly: GCA_944345545.1. Taxonomy (GTDB): domain Bacteria; phylum Bacillota; class Clostridia; order Christensenellales; family UBA1242; genus Caccopulliclostridium. The sequence continues at coordinate 543 of CALVMK010000045.1, forward strand.
ATCTTTTAATTCAGGATTTTGTTCAACAGCTTCTTGAATTAATTCAGCGTTCTCCGCACTAACATTCGATATTAAACTTGGGCTAACTTCTATTGCAGAAAGCATAAATTCATTATTATTTATCAAATTATTTTCTTTATGAACAGAAGTTATAACTTCTTTTATTTCTTTGGCTTCTGGTGCTGTTTTTAACATTGTTAGCATAAGATTTTCATCTTTCTTTTGTCTAGGTGTTAACAAGTTTACAAATAAAGGATTTTCTTTAATTAAAGAAACTAAAAATTCAGTGTTTTCCTGAAGTTCTGTTGGTATTTTAGGAGTTTTTAAATTTTTTCTATTAGCTATTTGGAAAGCAAGATTAACAAGCTCAACATTTTTTCTTGCTTGTTCACCTGCCTTATTTATGGCAACTGCAGGTTCAAGTCTAACTAATTCAGTCATTAAAAATAAATTATTAAGCATATCCTTACAAGCAAAAGAAATTGCACGTGAAACAGAGTTTATTTTTGCATATTCAATTAAAAATTCTTGATTTGTTTGCAAATATTTTTTTATTTTTTTATCAAGTTTATTAAGTTTTTTTACCGAAAGTTTTAAATATTTTTCATAATTAATTTTTTTAACTTTTTCAACTTTACTTTCAACAAAAGAACTATCTTTTTTAGCTAGTTCAAGTTTTACTTCATTTTTTTCAACAAAATTAGTTTTTTCTAAAACTTTATTTAATCTTAATTTATTTTCAGCTATTTTTTTTAAAATTGGATTTGTTATATTCATAATCTTTACCTAAATTTATAATACAATAAAACAATTAATATGTCAATATTATGTTAAACAAAGATTGTAAAGCTTTGCAACTAATAATTAACCTTTTTAATTAATTATACCTTCCTCCATATAAAACAAAACACGCACTTAAAAGGTGCATGTTTTGTTAATCATAATAAATTACTTTTTTATTTATGTATATTATATTTTAATTATTATTTTATTATTTCTTTTAAATTAGCATGAGATAAATTAAATTTTTTGTATTCAGCATTAAATGTTATCTCTTCCCCAAACCACTTTGGTATGATAAACTTATCATAATTCTGTTCTTCTATTTTTACACTAACTGTCTTTAAACCCGAATGCTCTCCTGTATAAATGTCAACTTTAGCAATGTTATCATCATTAATTGGAACATTAAATCTTACAAAATTTACTATTCTTCCAATTTTAACTGATTTATTTTTTTCAAATTCTTCTTTGCTAATAATTTTTAATTTTCCATTTGCTTTTGTTTTCCCAAAAACATTTAAAGATTCATTTTCTACAAACATAATAAGATTGTTATCTTGGTTAGTAAAAAAATATTTTATTGTTTCCGGAACAATATCTGTCAAATATTCTGGAACCCTTTTCAACATAAATTTTCTTTGTAATTTCATTAAACACCCTCTTCTTTTAAGATTTATTGACCTTTAATTGATCAATTATCTTTTTCAGTATAACATATAACGCTCATTTGTCAAGTCAGTTTTGCAAAATGCCAAACGTTTTTATTCGTTTGGCTTCTGCTTTAATATTTAATGTATAACCTTCTATATCTACATCAAAATTAACATCAAGATTTTTTAATTCCATATAATTTTGTAATAAAATGTATATATCGCTTTTTATAATTTCAGCAAGTTTTTTAGGGTCTTCTGTTTTATCTTTTACTAAAACTTTTTCAAGCCTTTTACTTCCCATATCTGCTATTGTAAACATGTTCCCTCCATTAAACTCTTTTTTTTATGCTTCTTCTTAATGCTCCAACAAAGCCACGATATTTTAAAGTGCAATCATAAACCTTTCTTGTTCCATTATGAATATTTTCCGCAAGCAAGGAAAATGCTCTTGTTCCTGCTGAATTTAAACTAAAAGCTCCTAAAGATGATAATGTTGATACTTCATCATCATCTGGGATTACCCCAATCACTTTTACCCCCAAAAGCTCTGAAACTTTTTCTACACTTATCATTTCTCCATTTAAAAGTAAATCTCCACGAACTCTATTTACAACTAAACTTGTACTAAACAAATTATATGAACTTAGTATAGAAAGAACCTTATCTGCATCTCTAATACTTGAAATATGCGGTGTTACAACAACCAAAGCTTCATTAGCTGAAAAAACAGCTCTATGAAACCCAGTATCAACCCCAGCAGGACAATCTATTAATATGTAATCAAAATTAGGATCCATCATATCTATCACATTTTTGATATTTTCACCGCTTATTTTTGCTTTAACATCTGTATGAGCTGAAGGCAAAACATATAAAGATGGATACCTACTATCTTGAATAAGTGCTTGTTTTACCCTACATCTAGCCATTATTACATCTGATAAATCAAAAACCACCTTATTTTCTACTCCCATTATAACATCAAGATTATTTAGTCCTATATCAACATCAACAAGAGCCACACGAAAACCAAGGTTAGCTAATCTAACCCCTAAATTTGCACATATGGTGGTTTTTCCAACTCCCCCTTTACCACTTGTTAAAACTATTTTTCTCGCCACGTTTAAAAGATAACAAACACTATTTTTTTAGTAAAGAAATAAAATGGCAAAAAAATAATAATTTTATATTATTATGTTTTATTTTTATAGATTAAAAAAAATAAGAGTTGAATCTCTTATTTTTGCAGATATTTTATATATTCTTCCATATTTGATATTTGTTCTTCAACAGCTTTTTTTAATACATGCAAGTTTTCGATTATACCCCTATACTTTTCTAAACTTATGTTATAATCGCCATAAAAATTATGAGAAATAACAGGTCTTCCAGATTTTATTTTTGGTTTATATGGTTCTAATTCTTTATTTTTTATCATCTTGATTTCTTTAATAAGCTCTGGTTTGTTTTTTGATGTTGGTGCTCTAACTCCAACACCCCTAGCAAATTCTCTCAATTTATAAATACTTAATTTACTTAAAATATCTTGTTTCTCTTCATTTGTCTTTAACATTTAAACCTCGCTAAGATAATAACGCGTGAAACTGCCACGTGTCAAGAACTTTTTTACAAAATTACTAAAAATAAAAATTTTTTTCAAAATTGGTGTAAAAATAACACAAAACATTTAAAATGTGGCAGATTTACGCATAATATATATATGACAAACAAATTTGCTATTAGGGTTAAAGAATTAAGATTAGAAAATAATTTAACACAAAAAGAACTCGCTGATAATTTTGGATTTAACAGGTCTACAATAAGCGATTGGGAAACTCGTGGAAGAGAACCTTCTTACGATTTACTTATTGATGTTGCAAATTTTTTTGATGTTTCATTAGATTATTTACTTGGAAGAACTGATATTTAATGTGCAGTTTATATAACATTACCCCACATGCGAAAGTGCTTTTAAGCACTAAAAAGGGCGTGCCTAAGCACGCCCTTTTTGCTTGAACGCAGTTCAAGCTTCGCATGTGGGGACTTTCCTACTCAAGTTCACACAACAACTTTATTTGGCAAGTCTTAAAGTATCTTTAGCAATGGCAAGTTCTTCATTTGTAGGAATTCTAAAAACTTTAACTTTTGAATCTGGCAAAGATATTTCTTGTTCTGTATCTCTAGGAAGTTTCCAGTTTTTATCTTTATCAATTTTAATTCCTAAAAATTCCAATCCATCAGTGCACATTTCTCTAATATCTTCTTGATTTTCACCAATTCCACCAGTAAACACAATTGCATCTACTCCACCCATAGCAGCAGCATATGCTCCTATAAATTTTTTAATTTGGTAAGCTAAAATATCTAAAAAGAGTTTAGCATGTTTATCACCTTGTTCAATCAATTCATTGTTTTCTCTCATATCACTGGTTTTACCATTTAAACCAAGCATTCCACTTTTTTTGTTTAAATAGTTTGTTATTTCTTCTATACTCCAGCCAGTTTTTTTATTGATATATTCTATTATTGAAGGATCTATATTTCCAGACCTAGTTCCCATTACTAATCCATCTAAAGGGGTCATACCCATTGTTGTATCAATAGAGTGCCCGTTCTTAACTGCCGACATGCTAGAACCATTTCCCAAATGAATTGTAATAACCTTTAATTCTTCAAGAGGTTTTTTCATTATATCAGCAACTCTTTTTGAAACATATTTATGGCTAGTTCCATGAAAACCATATTTTCTTATTTGCCAATCTGTGTAGGCAGAATAAGGTAACCCATACATAAATGCACATTCTGGCATATTAGCATGAAAAGCAGTATCAAACACAGCTACATTTGGAACATCTGTAAGTTCTTGACAAGCTTTTATTCCTTTGATGTTTGCTGGTTGATGAAGTGGTGCTAATGGCACAAGTTTTTCTAAGTTTTGCATAACTTCATCATCAATTTTTATAGAATCTTTATATATTTCTCCACCATGTACTACTCTATGACCAATAGCACCAATTTCAGCAATGTCCATTATTACGCCAATTTCATTATCTTGCAAAGTTTTCAAAACTAATTCTATTGCATCAGAATGATTATTAATCTCTTGAGTTATAATAAATTCTTTTCCATGTGCTTTATATTTCATAAAAGAACCTTTAAGCCCAATTTTTTCACAATTACCTTTTGCTATAACAGTTTGATTAGCCATATCAAAAAGTTGATATTTAAGTGAACTGCTACCAGCATTTAAAACTAAAATTTTCATATTTTTACTCCTTTAATCACATTGAATGGCTGTGATAGCCGTTAAAATTATTATATCTTTAACATTACAACCTCTTGAAAGGTCATTTATAGGTTTAT
>CALVMK010000046.1 GCA_944345545.1 uncultured Clostridia bacterium
TGCTACTGTGGCTCAGTTGGTAGAGCAGCTGATTCGTAATCAGCAGGTCGCGGGTTCGAGTCCCGCCAGTAGCTCCATTTTTTGTCTTTTTCAAACATTTATTATTGATTATTACAAAATAAACTAAATTAGTATAATTATATTTTATTTAAAAATTTTTACTTTTATATTTGAAAAATTATAATGTTATTTAATCAAAAATTAAATTACTAATAATATCTAAATAAAATACAAAAAAATATATAAATTTATTTGCTTCAATTTTAATATTAATAAAAGGTGTTGTATAAATTTATGAAAATTGAAAAAATAACTTCTGTAAAAAACAGACTAGGGACTAATTCTTACTTAATATTTAACGAAGAAAAAAATGCAATTTTAATTGATGCAGGTGTTGATTTAGATACTGTTAAAAATTATAACTTAAACATTAAAGCTATTTTTTTAACACACTGTCATTTTGACCATATAATGTTTTTAAATCAACTTGAAGAATTTTATTCTTGTCCTATTTACATTTCTGAAATTGATTATAAAGGAATGTTTGATAAAGAAATTAATTTATCAAAATTTTTTCATAGAGATTTTTCTATCAATTTCGATAAATCTTTAATAATGACATTTAAAAATGGAGAAATTATTCATATTGATAGTTTTAAAATTATAACAATATTAACTCCAGGACATACTTCTGGCAGTGCGTGTTTTTTAGTTGATAATAACTTATTTAGCGGGGATACATTGTTTGCTGATAATATTGGAAGAACAGACTTCCCTACTTCCTCAGTTGAACAACAAAAATCAAGCTTATTAAAGCTTGATTCATTAAATTATAAAATATTATACCCTGGTCATAGCGAAATTTCAACAAAAGAAAAACAAAAATATAACATTAATTTTTGGTTTAACCTATTAAACTAAAACTGCATCTTCCCTTTTCTATATCAACGCTTTTAACAGTAACTTCTAAAATTTGCCCAAGATTTACAATTTGATATATTCTTGCATCATTTTTTGTGGTTGCATCTGAAATATGAAGCAAGCCTTCAAGTCCTTTTTCTAATTTTATAATTGCACCAAACGCAAGAATTTTTACAACTTCCCCACTATATTTGTTCCCTACTTTTAGTTCTTTCAATTTTTGGATTTTAGGGTTCTCATATAATTGTTTTAAACCTAATGAAACTTTTTTATTTTCTTTGTCTACTTTTATAACTCTAAATTGCCTTATTTCACCAAGTTTTAAAATTTCATCTGCACTTTTTATTTTGTCGTAAGAAATATCTGAAATATGAAGAAGGCAATCTATTCCACCAACATTTATAAATGCACCAAACGGAACAATTCTTTCAACTCTTCCTTCTACAATTTTATTAATAAAGATACTCGACCAAAAAGCCTTTTGATTTTGTTCTTCAATTTGTTCTGCTAACATTTTTACTGATGCAATTATTGTTTTATTTTCTCTATTGATTTCTATTGCTATAGCTTCTAATTGCTTGTTTTTTAATTTTCCTACATAGCCAATTTCCTTGTTAGAAACTTCATCAGCAGGGACATAAATTTCATATTCACCAAGTTTTGAACACAACCCCCCATCTCTAATTGAAGTTACAACAAATGTAAATTTTGTTCCAAGCTTTATTTTTTCTGCTGTTTGTGAACCAATAATAATTTCATCAGCTTGACTTTTTGAAGAAATTATCATGCCATCTTCAGTTTTTTTGTTAGTAATGCAAACTTTAAATCTATCACCAATTTTGACATTTTCAAAATTAGTAAAATCTTCCTTTGGAATAAAAGAATCTCTTTTACCGCCAATGTTAAATATAACGCCATCTTCACGTTTTAAAACTATTACTCCGTCGACAATTTTTCCTGCTGAATACACTTGGAATGATTTGTCTATTTCTTCTAAATTAAACCGCGTTTCCATGTTTTTCCCCTTGTTCAATGTTTTCTTCCATGTTTCCATCAACTTCTGCTGTAATTCTTTCAATCTCTTCTCCCTCTAGAAAATCAGGGACTTCTTCTTCATCTGGAAGTTTAAAATCATTATATAAACTATCTGATTTTTGCTCATCTTCTGTTTTAATTAAGGCAATTCGTTCTAACAATTCTTCATAATTTGGAAGCTCATTAATATCCTTTAAATCAAAACGCTTTAAAAATTCGTCCGTTGTGCCAAACAAGAGTGGTTTGCCTACTGCATCTTTTCTTCCAACCACTTCAATCATTTTGTGTTCAGTTAACAGTTGGACAGTATAATCACAGTTAACTCCCCTTATTTCTTCTATATCTAGTTTTGTTACAGGTTGTTTATAAGCTATAATTGCCAAAGTTTCAAGTGCTGCCTTTGTTAAAGCTTTTTCCCTTATAGGATTTAATATCATTGATATTTGACTAGAATATGCAGGATTTGAACATAACTGTATTTTATCCTTATATTCAATTATATGAATTCCGTTATTTCCGTTAAGTTCCTTTTTTAAATCTTCAATCGCTTTTTTTACTTCTTTTATATCACATTCACCAAGAGTTGCAAAAGCTGAAAGCTGAATTCCTTCTCCTGCAACAAAAAGTGTAGATTTTATTATTTCCTTTAAGTTTTCCATTTTAACCCCTATTTATCATTTTCAAAAATTTCAATTTCTGCAAAGGCAGAAGTTTGAACAACCTTTATTATTTGAAGTTTTAAGAGCTCTAGCACAGCTAAAAATATGTTTATAAGTTCACTCTTAGTTTGGTCTTCTTCAAACAATTCAGAAAATTTTAAATGTTTATTTTCTCTAATAAGATTTTTAATTGATATGATTTTTTCAGCAACTGTAAATCTGTCCTTCTCAATTTTTTTAGGCTCTTCTTTCATTATTTTTTCATCAGATTTAGCAAGTATACCAACAAATGCATCTAAAAGTTTATCTAAAACCATATCTTTAAGCACAAATCTAGGTGCTCCTACACTTGAATCAGGAGCTTTATATAATTTATCTATATCTTCTATTTGCTTTAAATCTTGGCTTGCTTCCTTAAATATTTGATATTCTTTTAATCTTTCAAGTAATAATTTTTCTTCATCAATTTCATCTGGTTGAGTTTCTTCAGGTCTTGGCAATAAACTTTTAGATTTAATTTCAATTAAAGTTGCTGCAACAGTAATAAACTCTGTTGCTTTTTCCATATCTAATTCATCTAAACCTTGCATATAATCTAAATATTGTTCTGTAATATCTGCTAATTTTACATCAGCTATATCCATTTTAGCTTCTTTAATTAAGTGCAATAATAAATCTAGTGGACCTTCAAAATTGTCCAACTTAAATTTATATTTATCATCAAACATGTTTTCCTGTAAGTTTTCTTCCATTATAGAAATAGCCCCCAAAAACTAAAAAATATCATTTCTATTCCTGAAACTACATAAGAATAAAAAATATCAAATAAAGGTGTTATCAATATTATAAGCAAAATTAATGAACCATATCTTTGCATAAATAAAACAAATTTATTTTCATAACTACAAAAACTTTTTATAAAGTTGAAACCATCTAGTGGACAAATCGGTAACAAATTGAAAATTGCTAAAGAAATGTTTATTGAAAAACAAAATAATAGAAAATATTGTAAAAAGAAATAAAATAAATTTGTTACGTTTAAAAATAAACTAAAATAAAAAGCTCCACTAAATAAAAATGCTAAAACAATATTTGTTATTATTCCTGATATTGAAACCCAAGCCATTCCAGCTCTAAATTTCTTAAAATTAAGTGGATTAACTTCTACTGGTTTTGCCCAACCAAAGCCAACAAGAAAAAAACATAACATTCCAAAACCACTAATGTGTGCAAAAGGATTTAAAGTAAGCCTTCCCTGCAATTTTGGTGTAGGGTCACCCATTTTTGTTGCAACTAATGCATGAGAAAATTCGTGTGCTGTCATTGCGATGCAAACGGACAAAAAATATGCTAGAATAAATGCTATAATTTCCCATACATTTAGTTCACTACTTAAAGCAAGCAAGAAATAAATCATGTAAAATATTATATAAGAAAAACAAATATAAATCAAGGATTTTGAATTATTTGACTAAGAAATCTTTTTGTAGTAAAATAAACATTATGAAAGAAAAAACACTATTAATAACAGGAGCTTCCAAAGGCATTGGAGCTGAATGTGCAAGATTATTTGCCAAAAATGGTTATAATGTAGCATTTTGTTATAATAAATCAAAATTAGAAGCAGAAAATCTTGAAAAAGAATTACTTTCCTATGGTGTTAAAGTTTTTTGCGTGAAAGCTGATTTATCTAAATCAGACGAAACAAAGAATTTTGTAAATGAATCAATAAAAATCTTTAAAAAAATTGACGTTTTAATTAATAATGCAGGCATATCTTTAAAAAAACTTTTTATTGACTGCGACGAAAAAGATTATAGCAAAATTTTTGACATAAACTTTAAATCGATAGTCATAACAACACAGTTGGTTTTAAAAAACATGTTAAATTATAAAGAAGGAAAAATTATAAATATTTCTTCTTTATGGGGCGAAATTGGAGGTTCTTGTGAAGCTTTATATTCAGCAAGCAAATCTGCAATTATTGGGCTTACGAAAGCTTTAAGTAAGGAATATGGATTAATGAACATAAACATTAATGCTATAACTCCTGGCTTTATACAAACGGATATGAATAATAATTTAACTTTAGATGAAATAAATTCATTCAAGGAAACAACAAGTTTAAATAGGCTTGGCACACCAAATGATGTTGCTGAATTAGCATTATTTTTAGCAAATGAAAAATCCAGTTACATAACTGGACAAATAATAGGCGTAAATGGTGGTATCTTTTAAGATAATTTAATATTTTTATAAATTTTTTCCACAACCTCATCAATACTAAGAAAGGTTGTATCTATTTTTATAGAATCTTTTGTACATACTAAAGGTGCAATTTTTCTTGTCATGTCATTTTTATCTCTTTTTAATAGGTCTTGATAGATTTCATTATAATTAGCGATTTCACCTTTACTATTTCTTTCGTTATACCTACGTTTTGCTCGCTCTTCGGGTGAAGCATCTAAGTAAAATTTATTTTTACTTTCTTTCAAAACATTGCTTGTTATATCCCTACCCTCAACCACAAGATTTTGTTGATTTGCTAAATCTCTTTGCAAATGTAGAATGCTTTGTCTTACTTCAGGATAAGCTGATGAAATTGAAGACATCATATCAATTTCTTCTGTTCTTAATTCATTAGAAACATCTTTATTGTTTATATATGTGTGTTGAACACCATCAATAAATTTTACATCTATTTTTATTTTATTTAATAAATCTTTTACTTGATTAATTTCGGTTATATCTACATTGTTATTTTTACACGCTACAGCAATTGCTCTATATAAAGCACCAGTATCCAAACAATTCCAATTTAATTTTTTAGCTAAAAGTTTAGATACTGTGCTTTTACCTACACCAGCTGGGCCATCTATTGCAACACTTAACATAATTTTCTCCTAAATGTTATTTTTTATCAATTTTAAAAACTCTAATGTTTCATAATAATTCAAACCCAACCTATTATCTTTAAAAATATTTAAAGACCTATCTAAAATAGAAACAAAATCTTTGAATCTAGCATTGTTCAAAAAATTTATTGAATTTATGAAAATTTCATAGATGTCATCACTTTCAAAAATTTCATTTGGCATATTAAATATTAAACTTTCAATAAAAGGTTGGTCTAAGTTTTTATTGTATAAATTGTAGTATAGCATGTTGTAAATCTTTATTAAATTTATAACCTTATCTTCTTTGCCCATTATCATTGCTTTATAATTCTGAAAACGTTCGGTAAAATCATATTCAAAAAATTTATTTAAAATTTTATCATATACAACATATTTACTCCCCTTGCTTATTGCAGGATAAATGTTTACAGGAAAACTAAAATCATCTCCTGTAATTGATATTATAGCATTTGTCGAACTTACTAAGCTTAAAGGAGTTATATAATTGGCAATATTATTAACTAAATCAACGCATAAATCGTTTATATCATATTTGCCTTTTAATTGAGAGCTTAAAGTAGAATTTTCATCTATCTTTTTGTTTCTTCTTTTCCTTTTTTTCTTTATTCTCGAACGCTTCCAAGCAAGTTTTAACCTTTCCCAAAATGACTTAAATTTATTTTTTACAACTTTTACAGTATTAAGTTCAATTTGTGGACTTTTTATAACTAAAAAAACATTTAAACTTGATATAGGTGTTATAGCACCATTTGTAAATTCATTAATAGGTATAACATCAATTTCTGAACTTACAATAGCATTTTTTTTACTTATATTTTCCATGCTAGAAGTTAAAATTCGCACAAGCCTATAATAATTTTCTAAGATAATTTCATTAGAAACATTATTTGTAAAGCCTATAATTGTTTCTTTATCAAAAATTGCCATAAAACTCCTTTTAAGGTTTAATAACTTTTATTCCACCCATAAAAGGAACTAAGACTTCAGGAACTGTTATGCTTCCATCTTCATTTTGATATTGTTCAATAATTGCTGGAAATAATCTTGACGTAGCAAGACCAGAAGCATTAAGTGTATGACAATATTTTGTTTTATGTGTTTCTTTATCACGATATCTAATTGCACCTCTTCTTGCTTGATAATCGTTTGCATTGCTTACAGAAGAAACTTCTTTATAAATTCCCATGCTTGGTATCCAAACTTCAATATCGTATGTTCTAGCCATCGAGTGTGAACAATCTCCAGCAGCTAATTTTGAAATTTGAAAATGAAGACCTAATTTTTCAACTAAACTTGAAGCTTTATTAACAAGTTCTTCAAAGCTTTGTTTAGAATTTTTTTCAGTTGCATAGTGCACCATTTCAACTTTATTAAATTGATAACCCCTAACCATTCCTCTTTCTTCTGTTCTATAACTTCCTGCTTCACATCTATAGCAAGGAGTGTAAGCAAAATATTTTTTTGGAAGTTCTTCTTCATCTAAAATTTCATTTCTATGCAAATTTACAAGTGCAGTTTCTGCAGTTGGTAATATAAACTTTTTAGGTTCTTGATTTTCTAACCAAAAAACATCTTCTTTAAATTTAGGGAACTGACCAGCAACAAAACCTGATTCATAATTTAAAATGTGTGGCGGCAAGATAAACTCATAACCATCTTTTAAATGCTCAGAAATAAAATAGTTTATAAGAGCCCATTCAAGCCTAGCCCCTAAACCTTTATAAATCCATGTTCCACGTCCGCTTATTTTAGCAGCACGAGCATAATCAATAATTCCTAATTTTTCACAAAGTTCAACATGGTCTTTTGGCTTAAAACTAAAATTAGGTTTTTCACCAACAATTTTTATAACTTTATTGTTTTCTTTTTCGCCTGAAAGCAAATCTTCATCTGGCATATTTGGAAGTGGACTAACAAAATCATCTATGTTTTGTTCACAAGTTTTTAAATCACTATCTAATTTTTCTATTTCAACATTAAGTTCTTTAACTTTAGAAAAAATTGCATTTACATCTCCCCCTTGTTTTTTTACAACAGGAACAGAAGAAGACAATTTATTTTTTTCATTTTTTAAAGCATCAACTTTAACAATTAATTCTTTTCTTTCATCAATCAATTTTATAAGATTGGTAAAATCAACATCCCACCCTTTCTTTTTTAAAGCATTTTTAACCAGTTCTGGATTTTCTTTAATCAAATTTATATCTAACATATTTTCTCCTTTCGATATTAAGTTAAATTTTATCACAACAAAAATGTTTTGACAACTTTTTTAAAAGAGTTTACAATATAAATATGTCATCAAATTATTTTCAAGATAGAGATAAAAATAATATAGAAAAAGTTTCAAATTATTTAAAGAGTCTCCCACCTTACTTATTTAATTATTTCTTAGATTTAGAACCTTATACATCAACACTTTCAAGGCTAAATTATGCAATGGATTTAAGGGTGTTCTTTGATTTTTTAGCAAAATATAAATTTATGTGTAAACCTGAAAATGTAACTTTGGAACAATTAAATAAAGTTACAGCAGATGATATAAGTTCATATTTGAGTTATTTATCATATTACACATTTAATGGTAAAAATTGTAAAAACAGTGAAAAAGGAAAAGCCAGAAAGTTATCAAGCATAAGAAGTTTGTTTAAGTATCTTTTTAACAAAGAAAAATTAACATCTAATGTTGCCAGCAAAGTAACAACACCTAAAATACATCAAAAAGATATTTTAAGGCTTGAAGTTGATGAAGTTGGCAAACTGCTAAATCAAGCAGAAAACCCCACCCTTCTTTCTAAACAACAACAAGGGTTTAACAAACATACTCAAGAAAGAGATGTTGCAATGCTCACACTATTTTTAGGAACAGGCATTCGTGTAAGCGAATGTGTTGGGCTTAATGTTGAAGATATAGATTTTGATAATAATGCGTTTAAAATTACAAGAAAAGGTGGAAATCAAGTAATATTATACTTTGGAGAAGAAGTTGCAAATGCATTAAAAAATTGGATTGAAGTAAGAAATCAAAAAAAACTACCACCAGAAGAAAAAGCATTGTTTATTTCCCTGCAAAATAGAAGAATTACGGTAAGAGCTGTTGAAAATTTAGTTAAAAAATATTCTCGAGCAGTCACTCCACTTAAAAAGATATCTCCTCATAAATTAAGAAGCACTTATGGCACGAATCTTTACAGAGAAACAGGAGATATATACATAGTCGCTGATGTATTAGGCCATAAAGACGTAAACACAACAAAAAAGCATTATGCAGCAATAAGTGAAGACAAAAGACGCTCTGTTGCAGAGATAGTAAAACTAAGAAATTAAAACAAATGTTTGACAAATAAAAAAAAATATGTTATTAAAATATTAAGGAGCTTACATATGAAGAAGAGCGAAGTAAATCTTGCTAAACTATTAACATATTTAAAAAACTATCAATGTCAACATGGCTATACTCCAAGTTATAGAGAGATGCAAAATTATTTAGGGTTAAAGTCTGTAAATACAGTAGATTACTACATAAATAAACTTATTGAAAGAGATTTAATTAGAAAAAATCCATTGAAAAAAAGAGCGATAGAGATTGTAGACGAAACTAAAATGTTAAAAAACAGCATGGAAATGGTAAGGCTTCCTTTGTTAGGAAAAATTGCTGGTGGTCAACCAATAATGGCAGAAGAAAATTTAATAGAAACTTATTCAATATCTAAAAATTTTTTTGGAACGGAACAAGATTTATTTCTTTTGAAAGTTGTTGGAGATAGCATGAAAGATGCAGGAATAAGCAGTGGCGACACAATAATAGCTAAAGTGCAAAACACTGCTGAAGATGGCGACATAGTTGTAGCTAGGCTAGACAGCGGAACAACTGTTAAAAAATTTTATAGAGAAAAAAACGGTTATAGGCTTCAACCACAAAATCCCCTTCACTTTCCTATTTTTGCACGAGAAGTAGAAATATTAGGAAAAGTAATTGGTGTTATTAAAAGATTTTAATAAAAAAACACAGTTTAATTGTTTGCAATTTAAACTGTGTTTTTTTATAACTATTTTTGATTCTCTTGACTTTTTTTATTTTCTTTCACTGTTTCAGTTTTTAATTCTTTTCTGATGTTTTGAATTTTATTTTTTTCTGGTTCAACAACAGTTTCAACAACCTTTAAACCTTCTTCCCTAGCAATATCTAACATTCTTTGGCTTTCCATGTGCATTAAAAATACTTGTTGTTTTTTTATTTTATTTTTCTTTATTATTTGTTTAATTTTATTTATATCCATATGAAGTTTATTTCCAGACTCGGAACAATCTAAGTAATATTCATCATAGTTAGAAATTTCAAATGGAATATTGCTACAATCTGAACTATAAAAAATTTTTTTGTTGTTAAAATTTATTTCAAGAGCACAAGTTTCCATATTTTTTGCATGAGGAACTAATAAAACATTTACCCATTTAAAGTTTTTTGAAAGTGGCTCAACATATTTAAAGTCTCTTCCTTCTTTTAAGCCTAATTTTTCAATTTTTCCACCACTTAAACTTATTGTATTTAATAAAAATGGTTTAATTTTTAATTCATCATTACAATAATCAAAAAATGCTGGAAGCTCTGCAACATGGTCGTTATGAAAATGCGTAATTATTGTGTAAACTTTTTTTACACCTTTCATAATTCCAGCCCTTTTTATTGCATCTAAAACCCCATTTCCGCAATCTATAAGAACTAAAACATCACCCTTTTTAAAATATGCACTATTATTAACTTCTGCTTTATTAAAAGCAGAACCTCTACCTAAAAACTTTAATGTTTGACTCATTCTTTTCTCCTTGTATATAATTATAAAACAAATAAATTGTACTTGTCAAATAATAAATAAAAATAAAGGTCATTAAAAGATAATTTTGACTTTAATGACCTTATTGTTATTTTTTTATTTAAAATTACCAATTTGAAGCTATCTTTTTTATACTATCTCTATAGGAAATAACATTTACATCATCTTTAACAATAATGTTAATCTCTTCTTTTACTTGTCCATCTTTGATAACTGTGATAGTTCCTATTTTATCTCCTGATTTTAAAGGTGCTGAAACAGATTTATCAATGTTTATTTCTGTTTTAAATGCATCATCATCACCTTTTTTGCAAAGTCCATAAAAAGATTTTTCTGCATAGTAATCAACTTCATTAATTTTCGCTTTTTTTACTTCAATTTTGCCAAGAGATTCATTTGATGATACAATGTTTTTATTTTCAAAATTAGCAAAGCCATAATTAAATAATTCTGCACTTTCGTTAAATCTATCTTGACCTGTTTTTGCACCAATAACAACGCTTATTAATCTCATATCACCACGTTTTGCACTTGCACAAAGGCAATATCCAGCTTCACTTGTTGAACCTGTTTTGCCGGCATCACAACCTTTATAATACCTTGTTAACTTATTAGTATTTACAAGCTCAGTTTTTCTACCTGAAGGGTGAACAAGTTCGTCCATCCAAATAGTACTATATTTAAAATAAACATCATGTTTTAAAAGTTCATTCATCAAAATAGAAACATCACGAGCGGAAGAATATTGCTCTGGTTCAGGAAGTCCTGTACAATTAGCATAAAGAGTGTTACTCATGCCCAATGATTTTGCTTTTTCATTCATCTTTTTTACAAATGTTTCTTCAGAGCCAGAAATATGTTCGGCAAGAGCTACGCTTGCATCATTTGCAGAAGCCATTATAACACTTTTTATAAGCTGTTCTGCTGAATATGTTACATAAGGGTCAATGAAAACTTGTGAGCCACCCATGCCAGACGCATTTTCTGTTGTGGTAATTTTAGTATTTAAGTCTAAATTTCCTTTATCCATTTCTTCAAAAGTTAATAAAAGAGTCATCATTTTAACCATACTTGTTATTGGCAATTTTTCATCAGCATTATTCTCTTCAAGCACTTCGCCAGAATTATAGTCAACTAAAATATAAGATTTTGCTGTCATAGAGTTGTCAGCTTTAGCAAAATTTGTTTGAGTAGTACTGCTTAATGGTATTATGCAAAAACATAATACACAACATATAGATATAAAAATCTTTTTCACATCTCACCTCGCTCTGTTTTAATCAAGCTTAGTTTTTGATATTTTAAAATTTTTATACACCTAATTATAGTTTTTTTATTGTTTCTTCAATTAAAACCTTCAATTTTTTAGTCATCAATTTTCCGTTTTGTAAAACTTCTTCATGCGATATAGGCTCAGAAGCCAAATCGCTTGCCTTATTTGTAACACCAGCTATTAGCAAAACATTAAGCCCTAAACTAAAAGCTAGTAAAACATCTAACACAGAACTCATAGACACAGTGTCAACCCCCAAAATTCTTAACATTTTGACTTCTGCAGGAGTTTCATATGTAGGGCCTGTAAGCTGACAATGCACACCAATTTTTAAATCTAACTTATTTTTCTCCCCTATATCTTTTGCTATCTCTATCAAGTTTTTATCATAAACATTTTTTAAATCAATAAATCTAATTGGTGATTCTGCAATTAAAGGATTTTGACCAGTTAAATTTATATGGTCTTTTATTAATATCAAGTCAGTAGGAGAATATGTTTTATTTACAGCCCCTACTGCAGTTGACATTATTACAGTTTTTATCCCCAATTTTGAAATTATTTTATAAAGCAACTTTATGTTATCTAAATTGCCACTTTCATAAAAATGCAATCTATTAAAAATTAATAGTCTTTTGCCGTTGTAGTTTCCAAAAATAAATTTTCTTGAATGCCCTTCAACATGATTATACTTTATACCTAAACTTTTATATGTTATTTCATGAACATTTTCTAGTTTTGGTAAAACACCACTAAAACCCGACCCTAAAACTATACCTATTTCCGCCTTATCGCTTATTTTTTTTATTATTTTATCAATTCTATCCATAGCATATTTATAACATAAAAAAAACATTATTCAAAACGCTTTAAAGTAAATTTTCTTCTAAGTTCTTTTTGTTTAAAATGTCGAATATGATAGAATGTGCAGACATATAGTCGAATAAACAAAATTTCAAATGTAAGATATGGAGTTATAGGTTTTTTTAGGCAAAACAAAATTAAAATTTTTGTTTTATTATTTTTAACTATATTAGGCATTTTTACTGGAGTTTTTACAGCTTTAAAAAGCGGTGTTAGTTTATACAACTTTCAAGACTGTAATTTGTCTATTTATGCCGACGCTAGCATTTTTAGCTTTGATATTTTCTTTACTAGAATGCTTTCTCATGTTTGCGTTTTAGTTGTTATTAGCTTTTCATCTTTAAGTGTTTTTTTATTACCTATTTCATATTTACTATTCATTTATAGAGCCTATTTAATTGGCTTAAATTGTTCCCTACTTATAATTCTTTTTGGATTTTCTGGAATATTCACAAGTATTGTAATTATAATACCATGTCAAATTGCAATAACTTTTGTCTTTATAGTTTATTTTTGTATCATGATTAATCGCGCAGTTCAAAAAAGGCATTTCGGTTATTGCGAAAAGCCTAAATTTTTAAAAATATTTTTTATAACTCTTTTAATATTGGTTATTTTAAACTTAATTGAAACCTTATTGTTAATATTATTAAATGCAAAAACAATCCTTGTTATTTAAGCATTTTCAAGCATCCAATCAACATATACTGCATAACCTTTTGTGGGGTCGGATAAAAAAACGTGCGTTACAGCTCCTACCAATTTTCCGTCTTGTAGAATTGGACTTCCACTCATTCCTTGAACAATACCACCTGTTAATGCAAGCAATCTAGAGTCTGTAACTCTTATTACCATGCTTTTATCACTTGATTTTGGTTGATAAGAAGCCTTTATTATTTCTATGTCATATTCTTCTCTTACTCCGCTAACAGAACTTACCAATTTTGCTTTACCAGGTTTAACGCACATTCTACTTCCAACTTCAACGGATAAGTTTGTGTCTATTAAACCTTCCAAATTTGTAGCATCTCCATAAACTCCATAAGAACAATTTGTATCCACTGTCCCCTTATAATTATTTCCTTGCATAAACAAACATCTTAATTCGCCAGGTTTTCCTTTTTCACCTTTCGTTATTCCTATTAAACTACATTTATATATTTTACCTTCTAAAACAGGCACTTCAATACCGGTTTCAAAGTCTGTTATAGGATGTCCCAAAGCACCATATCTATTATTTTGCGAATTTACAAATGTTAACGTACCCACTCCCGAAGCATCATCTCTTACCCATAAACCAAGTTTATAAGTATCAGCTGAAACATCTAGCTCAGGCACAACTTCTATTTCTATATTTTTGTCGTCTCTTAATAAAGTTAAAACAGCTCTTTCGCCATCATTTTCAGACAAAATTTCAGGTATTTGGTCTATATCTTCTATTATAATATCATTTATTTTATAAAGAACATCTCCAGATTTTATAGGCTTATTTTTTATTGTTGTTTTAATTCCGTTCTCAGTTTGAACTGTATTTTCACCAACAACGATAACCCCTTTTGTTTTTAACGAAAAACCAAGAGGTATTCCACCAACATAAACGCTAATACCGTCTGAAACTTCTACATCTATTGTTCTAATAGGAATAAAACCAAACAATTTAAAACTTAGTTTTGTTTTTGTTTGTTTTTCTCCCCCCACATTTACATTCTCACTGTGTACACCAGCAGAAATAAATTTGCCAAATATTCCTTGTTCATTAATATCTTTTATATCGTCATAAGTTACAACAGCTTCATTAGGCAAAGAAATTAAACTAACAACTTCTACATTTAAAGCAATAACGACAAATAAGATTGATATTACAATACCAAAAATTTTTCCTACAAATTTCTTCATAGTTTTAGATTTTGCAGTTTTACAATTTTTATTACAAAAATTAAGACAGGTTTAATCTGCCTTAATTAAATTTTTTTTATAAAGTTCACTATTCATTTTAAGTTCTCTTGCATGCGCTAATGATGCTTCCGTTTTATTCGCCCCACCAGTTAACTGAGATATTTGTTCTATAATTCTATCCCCAACAAGAATTTCCGCTTTAGTTTCTGTTAAATTATTTACAGAATCTTTGCTTATAAATATGTAATTATCTGCCATAGACGCAACTTGTGGTAAATGAGTTATACATAATATTTGAAATGTTTTTGAAAGAGTTGCTAATTTTTCTGCCACTGCATTCCCAATTATTCCACTAATTCCAGCATCAACCTCATCAAATACTAAAGTACTTACCCCATCTTTATCAGCTAAAATGTTTTTTAAAGCTAACATAAACCTACTCATTTCACCGCCAGAAATTGTTTTAGAAAGAGGTTTTAAATTTTCACCAAGGTTGGCTGAAAACAAAAATTCAACTTCGTCAAACCCTTGCTTTGTAACACTTTGATTAAACGATAATGGCATTTCGTTAAACCCTACTTTAAACTTAGCATTTTTCATTCCAAGTTGACTAAGTTCCTTGCAAATTTTTTCTTCAATTTCTTCACTTAAAGTTCTTCTTTTTACTGAAAGTTTTTTTGAAATTTCAAATGCAAGCTTTTCTAACTGTTTTTCTTTCATATCTAGCTCATTTAACTTTTCTTCAGCATTTTGCAAATTCTCAAGTTCAATTTTAGATTTGTTTGCAAACTCAAGAATATCTTTAATAGTTGCACCATACTTTCTTTTTAAAGATTTTATTAAATCAAGTCTACTATCTAACTCGTTCATTTTTGATTCATCAAAAACCAATTTTGAGCAAATATCTTTAATCTCATCTGTTATGTCTTGAATTTCATAAAGCGAACATTTGAGTCGTTCAACTAAATTTGCAAATTTTTCGTCAAAAGGTAAAAGATTTTGAAGAGTATGTATTCCTGAACTTATATTAGGTATAGCACCATTTGAATTGTCAAAAGAATTAATGAAATGCGTTAATCCTTCTGAAATTTTTTCAGCATTTGCATACACCTTTAAATCTTGTTGCAAGCTTTCATCTTCATTTTCTTTCAACTTCGCACTTTCGATTTCATTTATTTGATAAGACAATAAATCTATCATTCTTTCTCTGTTTTCAAAATTTCCACCAATTTTTTCTTTTTCTTGTTTGATTTTTTTTAATTCATCTAATATCTCACTAAGCTTATTTTTTTCATCATAAAACAAACTGGAATTATAACTTTCTAATAATCCCAAATGATTTTTTGCTCTTAAAAGAACTTGATTTTCGTGTTGTCCATAAAAGTCCACAAGAGTTGAAGCAACTTGTTTTATAAAACTTAGTGGGCAAATTGTTCCATTTATTCTACATTCAGACTTTCCATCTAAATTATAAGTCCTAACAAATAGCAAAACACCTTCATCTTCTATACCTAAGTCTTTTAAAATGTTTATCGTTTGTGTTCCATAATTAAAAAATGAAGCTTCAACTCTCATAAAGCTTTCACCCGTTCTTATCATAGACTTATCCGCTTTTTCACCAAGCACAAAGTTTATGGCACTTAAAATAAGGCTTTTCCCAGCACCAGTCTCTCCAAGCAAAACATTAAAGCCTTCGCTAAAATCAAGACTAATTTCCTTTATTAATGCCACATTTTTTATTTTTAATGTTTTAATCATAATATCACACCGATAATTTTAAAAGTGTTTCTGTTGCATTTTGTGCCATTCTAAAATCTGGAAGAATAACCATAACTGTATCATCACCAGAAACAGAACCCATAACACCATCTAAATTTAATTTGTCTATAAGTCCACAAATAGCTCCAGCCATTCCTTTTATTGTTTTTATAACAGATAAATTTTGTGCAGTTTTTATTGATATAACTGCTTCCTTAAAAACATTTATGTATTTATTTGAAACCGCTTGCTCGCCATTATCCACAATGGAATATTTATATTTGCCTGTTTCTGCACTCAATATTTTTATTAACCCAAGCTCTTTAATGTCTCTTGAAATAGTTGCTTGTGTAATATCAAACTTTGCTGCTCTTAATGCAGCAACAAGTTCATCTTGCGTTTCTATTTCTTTTGTTGATATTAATTCAAGAATTTTAGATTGTCTAGCAGAACGAGCCATTAAACTATTTTACCTCCATCAAACCCTTTAATTATAAGGGATTCAGCGATTTTTGTATAATTATAAATTTATATTTATTCAAGCATTTTTTCTTTAAGTGTGATTATTATACATTAAAATTTATAATTATGCAAGCGATTTTTGCATAAATATTCACTCGATTTTTTATAAAAATATCGTCTTTTGTATTTGTATACAAAGAAAATTTATAAATATAAATCGATATACATTATTGTTTAAAATAAAAAAATTACAGATTTTAAAATTCTGTAATTTATTTTTGTTTGTTATTATCAATATCAAATTTGTTATCATCTATATTAATTTGTTTTAATTTATCTTTTTCGTCTAAGCTTTTGTCATCTAATTTTGTAATTTTAATAGTAGTATTTACGGAAGACTGCTCTACCCTATTCTTTTTCTTTTTATCTTTTTTATTTCTTGTGAACAAACTTAAAAATTTACCTAAAGTTAATATGACCTTGGTGCAATTTTCCATTGAATATTTTTTAAAAATTGCTTTGCCAAAAATGGTTAGCCCTGCTATTACTGCGGAAACAACTGAAGCCATAACAATTTCAAAAGCTCCAGATGACGAATCTGTTACTATATGATAAAGAATTGTTGTTCCACCAGCACCAGACAATATTCCGCAAACATCTCCAAGAACGTCTGCACAAAGCGAAGCCACTCTATCTGCATTTTTTACTAAAAAAAGTGCTTCTTTTGCTCCCCTGACCTTTCGTGAAGCCATAGCTTTAAAAGGCTCAGGAGTACACGCTGCAACTGCAACACCTATCATATCTGTAACAACACTAACGCTAACAAAAAATAAAACACAAACAATTGAAATGATTATCCCCGCCCTACTCATCAAGAGCTCACTTGCAATACTGAACAACAAGGATAATGCCATTGCTAAAAAAAATATTTTAATTGGCCAAACCCACCAATGATTTTCTATAATATGTGTTTTTTCTTTCTTTTTATTTTTTATATTTTTATCATTATTTTCATTTTCAGAACTTGTCTTGTTTCTCATAATTATATTTTATGTTTATGTCTTTTTATATATTAAACCTTTTTAAGTTTATTTTTATAGTAAGCGAAGGTATTGCATCAGGTAAACCTTGCGGCATAGGTTCGGTTGGTTTTCCCAAACTTTGCAACCCAGCGTTACCACTTAGGCAGTTTCCTTTACGCAAAGCCTTTCACCGAATCGCCACTTAGACCACACTATAATCCCCAATGCAACAGTTAGATTCTTCTAACAATAGCCTAGAAGCTTTCCTTAACGACTAGTTTTGCTCTTAGCTTAGTTTTGCAACATAAATTTCATTAGCTATGTTGTTAGCCTGGCCACAGCTTCACAACATATTTTCAAACTAAAATCCCAATATATCACTCAAAGCAGGCTACACTGCACACAACTTTTGCGCCGTAATGCAGGTTTCTATCCCAATAAGTAGACTCAATCCACCTAGTAGGGTCTCCACGATAATTGGAGCGGATATTGTATGCCATTACAATGCGTCCAAAAATCTTAACTCCCAGCATTAATCCCAATTTGGGCAATCAAAACTAACACCAGAAACTTCATAGCTATGCCCTTTGGTGCCTATTTCATCACCTTCTAAGCAATTTTCATCGACTAGGATACTACACCTTCGCATAATAATTATAACATATTTTATTACATATTGCAAATCATTAATCTTGATCTATTAACTTTTCAAGATTTTCCTTTATTATCGTTACTTTACCCTTACTATTATCAAATTCTTTATATAACTCTTCTGCTATTTCGTTTGCTCTTTCAAATAGTTTAGTCCCATCTTTCAAATTTACTTTTCCGCTCTCTAGTTTTTCTATTATATCATCTAATTCTTTATTTCCGTCTTCAAAATTCATATTATCTCCTTACAACCTTTATATCACCATCAATAAATTCTATATTGAGTTCATCACCCACTTTTGTATCATTAACACTTATTATTATTTCATAATTCTTACTTACTTTTGCATATCCCAACTTCATAATTGCTTTAGGATTAAGCTTTGACAATTTGGTAAGTTTTAATGAAAGCATATAGCTTCTTTCATTAATAAAACTTTCACACAAATTTTTCAAAGTTTTTATATTATGATTAAACTTAGTTTTTTCATAATTAACAATAGAATCAAAAGACCTTATCAATCTTAATATTTTTGATTGCAAAACTTGTTTTTTAGATATTATATCTTCAGTTACTAATTCCGCTGCAGCACTCGGTGTTGGGGCTCTAAGATCTGAAACAAAATCAATTATTGTATAATCTGTTTCATGTCCAACTGCAGATACTATTGGTTTATTTGAATTGAACGTTGCTCTTGCTACAATTTCCGTATTAAAAGGTTGCAAATCTTCTAATGAACCGCCACCACGTGCAACAATAACCACATCAACATTTTCATAATTTGAGAAAAAATCTATTCCTTTTGCAATATCGTTTTCAGCACCTGCACCTTGAACTTTTACAGGATATAAAACAATATCAATATTAGGATTTCTTCTTGAAATTATGTTTATTATATCTTGTATTACTGCACCTGTTTTTGACGTTACAACCCCTATTCTTTTTATTTTTTTAGGTTCTATATTTTTTTTAAACTTATCGTCAAACAACCCTTCTTCTTCCAATTTTTGCTTCAACCTTAAAAACTGTTCAAACAAATTGCCTATACCATAAGGGGTGATTTTTGTTACATTAAAATTTAATCTTCCACCTTTAACATAATATCTGGGCGATCCTTTTACTATAACCATATCTCCATTTTTTACAGACAAAAGCTTGTCCCCTTCAAAACAAATGCAAGAAAGCAAAGCATTTTCATCTTTAAGACTAAAATATGCTATACCCCTAGATATAGTAAAATCGGAGACTTCTCCAAAAACACTTATATTTTGAAGAAGCTCCTCCGCATCAAATATTTGTTTAAAGTATGTTGAAATGATGATAGAAGATAGGGCAATATCCGTTACTCAAATTTAAAAATACTTTAAACAAATATTTGATGCCGAGGAGCTTCTTCAAAA
>CALVMK010000047.1 GCA_944345545.1 uncultured Clostridia bacterium
CTCTGCCTTAGAAGGGCATTGCTCTATCCAGCTGAGCTACAAACGCTCGTGGAGCGGGTGAAGGGAATCGGACCCTCGCAACCAGCTTGGAAGGCTGGGGCTCTACCACTGAGCTACACCCGCAAAAACTTTGTTTGCGACGTTTGTTATAATATCATAAGTTTGAATTGTTGTCAACAAAATAATTAAAATTGTTTCATTTTTTTTTACAATTATTTTTTTATAATAATTACAGATTTGTTTGAATAAAATATATTTATGTGTTAAACTAAAATTGTTTAACCAAGAAAAAAAAGAGAAACAAATATGAAAAAATTTATTAAACTTGCTACTTCTTTGGCTTTAGTTTTTGCATGCACTTTAATGTTTACAGCTTGTGGTCAAGCAGATTTTAAAATAGATGCAAATCAAGTCAAAATTGATGGTGTAACAATAACTTTAGAAAAAGAAATATGAAAAAAACTATTTTCCTTAGAAAATGAAGACTCTCAAGCAAGAGTTGACCAATTTGCTAAATATGGCGAATTAGATGAAGTTACAATTAACGTTGAAGGCACTGTTTCTAGAGCTGATTGCGTTGAAAATGCAACAGCTATGGATGCTAATGGTAATCCTGTAACAGCTGATACAACAGTAAATTATTACACGGATTCTTTTGAATTTTCAATGAAAATACCAGAAAATGCTACAAAATATGTTGTTTCTGATGGTCTTCCAGCAAAAGAAATTGCTGAATTAGAAAATGCAAAAGATGGCTACATTGTTGAAAATGTACAATGGCTTCTTGGCGGAGCAGACCAAACAGGTTGGACAATTTGTGGAAACGCACAAACAAACGATGGATATTTTTATTATGCATTTTTAGATGAAAATGAAGAAGTCGTAAAAGAATTCTTTGTTCGTGTTGTTTATGATGTTGAATTTGTTGATTAAAAAATTTAAAATATTTAGTCTTGGTTAAGCAAAAAGGAGTGTTTTAACACTCCTTTTTGTACATTGACACATTATAAACTTTATGTTAATATAATAAAAGAGGTAAATATGAATCAATTTAAACTCGACTTTAGAGAGCTCTATTTAGCTTTTGAAAACAACGAACCTAGATTATGTGTATATAATAACAATAAAAATAAAATCAGATTTTTAACAAGCAAAAACATCAAATACATACAAGATGTTGAATTTGTATCACCTAAAGTTTTTTTACCAGCAGATTTTAATAATCAATGTGCAACTAGCAAATGTACTAGTTCATTAATAGAAATCATTAGTGGTAAAATTGCTGAAAGTCAGTTTGATGTTAGACTTTTATGTTTAAAAGATGAACACTTTGACTATTTTAAAAAATTAAAAAGTATTGGAATGCGTTTCCCAGCAGAATATTTCATTAAAGGTGAAGAAAAATTAGTTAAATGCTATAACAAAGCAAAAAAGAAGTCTATAAATAAAGAAGGAATAGAAACCAGAGAATTTTTCGGTTTTTAATTATATTTTGGAGCTGTTAAAATGCAAAACATATACGACAATAAAAAGTTTTTTGAAGAATATAAATCAATGCGTGAAAAAAATGTCAATGCCAACAATTTAATTGAAAACCCTATTTTTAAATCACTTTTACCAAACCTTAAAGACAAAAAAGTTTTAGATTTAGGTTGTGGCTATGGAAATTTATGTAAATTTTGTGAAGAAGATGGTGCAAGAAAGATTGTTGGAATAGACATATCAAAAAACATGATAGAAATGGCAAAAAAAACAAATTCATCTTCAAAAATCTTTTATTTTAATAAACCAATGGAAAAATTAGATGAAATAAAGGAAAAATTTGACTTTGTATTAAGTTCTTTAGCATTTCATTATGTTGAAAATTTTTCTAAGTTAATAAACAATATAAAAAATCTTCTTTCTCCAGATGGGTATTTAATCTTTTCACAAGAACATCCCCTTGTTACCGCTTTCACATCTCCAGCTAAAAAAAATATTGATTGTAAAATTGATATAGAAGGAAAAAGATATTATCTTTTAAGTGACTATAACAATATAGGAAAAAGAAATATACATTGGTATATAAACGGAGTTATCAAATATCATAGAAATTTTAGCACAATAATTAACACTTTAATTGAAAACGGTTTTACAATAGAAAAAATTATAGAAAGTTATGCTGATGAAGATATATTAAAAATTGAACCAAAATATAAATATCAAAATGACAGGCCATATTTTTTATTTATTAAAGCAAAATTAAAATAAAATAATTATATAAAATTTTTGTATTTAGCAGAAAAAAATAGAGATTAAATATTTAATCTCTATTAATTTTTATATTAAGTTGCACTTTCCCAAGCTGATTGTTGGTGATAATAGCCGGCTGTTTGCATACTTTTAACAGTTGGTGTCCAACTTGATGGTTCATTTGCATCATTTGTTTTTACCCACGTTCCCGATAATGAATAACTAGAATTTAAGTTCCCTTGTAGGTGAATGTATTTTAAACTTGAGCAAAGGTCAAAGGCATAAGCACCCATACTTGTTACACTGGATGGTACTGTTACACTTTTTAAACTGCTACAATTATGGAATGCAGAACTTCCTATACTTGTTACTCCTTCTGGTATTGTTATACTTGTTAAACTGCTACAACCATCGAATGTAGAATCTTCTATACTTGTTACACCTTCTGGTATTGTTATACTTGTTAAATTGCTACAATTTCTGAATGCCCAACTTCCAATACTCGTTAGACCTTCTTTTATTATAACTATTGAAGATGATAATCCATTAAATGTGCTAATTTTCCGAATCTCATCCCCAGCTCCTATTGACAATGGAACATTACCTTCTTTCGACTTTCCTGGAATAATTAATACTTCTGGTTTCGTTTCTAAATTTTTATATTCATCTGATAAACCTGTTATTACATTATCTTGTATATTAAAATAATCGTAGTTTACTGTATTTGTTAAAAAGTTAACATCTATTGTTAGACTTTTGCTTGCAAATGATGATGAAAAGTCTGTTAACTTCATTGATATTGTGTATGTTCCTGTTTGAGCAGTTCCATCATATCCACCTATTATTATTGATGTTGATGTTTCTTCTATCTCTACTTTGCCTTGAACATCTGGGTCTTGCATAAATGTATCTTTATTTGTTGTTATTGTTGCTTGTATGTCTTTTTCTGAATAGTTTGTAAACGTTAAACTATATCTTATTATGTTCTCCGTTTCACTAAACTCTACTTCCCCTATTGTCCATGTTGTCATGGGAGTATATGATGATGTACCTACTGGCGTATCATTGTAGTCTGAAGCTAGAGTATCACTTTCTTGTTCTTCATCTTGTGCATCATAAGAATAACCTATGTAGTAATAATCTGAACCTGATGGTTCACTTGCTCTTGTTGGCTCCGTTGTGTCGTTGCCTTTTTGAACTTCACCTTTCGCTTTTACATAAACACCACTTGCCTCAAAACTTACACTGCTTGAAACATTAAGGCTTACTTGGCTTGCTGCTAACACACCAACTACTAACATACACAAACTTGTACATAAAGCAAATATTGCTCCTATTAGTTTTGTTTTTTTCTTCATTTCTTACTCCTTTGTTTATTTTGTTAATTTAACTAGTAAATATTCGTGTTCAATTACATTATATATTATCAATAAAAATAATCAACGCAAATTTAACTAGTTTTTAAATGATGTAGTCATTCCCCCCAGCATGTCGTCAAAGCTTACTTCGCTGTGCAAGTTACTTTCGTAACTATGCTTATCGCTTCGTGGCTTTTCCTCTCCCCAAAAATCAAAGATTTTTTGGGACCCCATAACAAAAATGCTGTTGTTACTTCCTTTCTTTTTTCATTTTTAACACACATTTTTGTAA
>CALVMK010000048.1 GCA_944345545.1 uncultured Clostridia bacterium
TCTATTGCAGAACTTTCTAATGACGAGCAAGATGTAGGCTCATTGAGTCAAGATATAGAAGAAGAACTTAAAGATATCACTTTAGATTTTGATGAAGGCAAGTCAGAACAAGAGACAGAAGAAAAAACTGAAGAAAAAGAATTTGACACAGATAGTTTGTTTGAAGATTTTTCAGATTTTGAAGAGTAAAACAAATTAAATGCAAATTTAATGAATTATGAATTTAAAAATTTTTAAGCAAAAAAAATAAAAACAAGCTTTAACATTTGGCTTTAAATTAATAAAAATGTTTATATCTAAAACTCCAAATTTAGATAAAAAGCTAATAAGATTTTTAATTAAGTTAAAATCTTTTAGTGAAATAGCAAATTTAGTATGCTTTTAGTGACATAGTCACAAATATTTAAGGAGAAAATATGTTTGAACTAAATAACTTCGATTCAATGAAAATAGGAATTGCTTCACCTGAAAAGATTAGGGAATGGAGCTATGGCGAAGTAACTAAGCCTGAAACTATTAATTATAGAACACAAAAGCCTGAAAAAGACGGACTTTTCTGTGAAAGGATTTTTGGACCTAGAAAAGATTGGGAATGTCATGGAGGAAAGTATAAAAGAATCCGTTACAAAGGTGTAATTTGCGATAAATGTGGCGTTGAAGTTACAAGAGCTAAAGTTCGTCGTGAAAGAATGGGACACATTGAACTTGCTGCCCCTGTTACTCACATATGGTTTTTTAGAAGCGTTCCTTCAAGAATTGGTACACTTTTAGATTTAACACCAAAATCTTTAGAGCAAGTTGTTTACTATGTTAACTATATAGTTTTAGATCCAAAAAATACAGATTTTACTTATAAACAAATCATTTCTGATAAAGAATATAGAGATGCCATTGAGAAATATGGTCCTAATAGTTTTGAAGCAGGAATGGGTGCTGAAGCAATAAAAAGACTTTTAAAGGAAGTTAATTTAAAGCAAGAAAGTGAAGAATTAAAGGACATTTTAAAAACTGCAAAAGGTCAAAAAAGACTAAAAGCTATTAAGAAACTTGAAATAGTTGAAGCATTTTTGAACAGTAAAAATGAACCATCATGGATGGTTTTAGATGTTTTACCAGTTCTTCCACCAGAACTTAGACCAATGGTTCAACTTGATGGTGGAAGATATGCAACTTCAGACCTTAACGACTTGTATCGTAGAGTAATAAACAGAAACAATCGTTTAAAGAAACTTATGGAATTGGGTGCTCCAGAAGTTATTGTAAGAAATGAAAAAAGAATGCTACAAGAAGCTGTTGATGCCTTAATTGAAAACGGAAAACGTGGAAAGGCAATTCAAGGCTCTAAATCTAGAGAACTTAAATCATTGACTGCTATGCTCACAGGTAAACAAGGGCGTTTCCGTCAAAATCTTCTTGGAAAGCGTGTTGACTATTCAGGACGTTCAGTTATTGTTGTTGGACCAGAACTTAAAATGTATCAATGCGGTGTTCCAAAAGAAATGGCTCTTGAACTTTTTAAACCTTTTATAATAAAAAGACTTGTTGAATTAAATCAATCACATAACATTAAGAGCGCGAAAAGACTCATAGAAAAAGAAAAACCTATTGTTTGGGATGTTCTTGCGGAAGTTATTAAAGACCACCCTGTGCTTTTAAACCGTGCTCCTTCACTTCACAGATTATCAATTCAAGCTTTTGAACCTGTTCTTGTTGAAGGAAGAGCTATCAAGCTTCACCCTTGCGTATGTTCTGGTTTCAATGCGGACTTCGATGGAGACCAAATGCCAATTCACGTTCCACTAAGCATAGATGCTAGAACAGAAGCTAGAACATTGATGCTTGCTTCAAATAATATTTTAAAACTTTCAGATGGTGAACCAATAGTTACTCCATCTCAAGATATGGTTGTTGGTTGTTATTATTTAACCTTAATACGTCCAGGTGCTAAAGGTGAAGGTAGCATATATGGTTCTGAAGATGAAGCCATAATAGCTTACCAAACTGGCAACTTAGACATTCAAGCAGAGATAACATTAAGAAGAACTGTTGAAGTTGACGGAAAAACTTATACAGATAAATTAAAAACATCAGTTGGTAGAGTTATATTCAACTGGGCTATTCCACAAAATTTAGGTCTTGTTGACAGAACAAAACCTGAAAATATGGCAAAATTGGAAATTAATAAGCCAGTTATGAAAAAAGACCTGAAAGATTTAACAAGCATAGCTTATAAAAATCTTGGAACAACAGAGTGTTCTAAAATGGTTGATAGAATCAAAGAAATGGGATACAAATATTCTACACTTGGTTCACTAACAATTAACGTTTATGATATGGAAGAACCACCTGCAAAACAAGATATTTTAAAGAATGCAGAAGCAAAAGTTCTTGAAAACGAAAAACTTTTACGTCGTGGACTTATTACATTAGATGAAAAATTGTCTGCAAACATTGGTATTTGGAATGACGCTACAAAAGAAGTTCAACAAGCAGTAGTTGATTATCTAGATGACTATAACCCTGTAAAAATGATGGTTATTTCAGGGGCCCGTGGTAATAACGTTCAGCTTAACGGTATTTCAGGAATGCGTGGAATTATGTCAAACGCATCTGGTCAAAAGGTTGATATTCCAGTTAAGTCATGTTTCCGTGGTGGACTAACTCCACTTGAATATTTCATTTCATCTCGTGGTGGACGTAAAGGTCTTGCAGATACAGCTATTAAAACAGCTGACTCTGGATATTTAACAAGAAGACTTGTTGATATATCTCAAGATGTGGTTGTAAATGAAGAAGACTGTTTTGAAAGCCGTGGTGAAAAGGTTAAAGGTGTTTGGGTAAGCGATTTAGTTGAAGACAAAGTTGTTTTAGAGACACTTGAAGAAAGAATTAACGGAAGAGTTTCAGTTGATGACGTTGTTAATCCACAAACTGGCGAAATAATTGTAAAAGCCAATGAAATGATTACGCCAGAACAAGCTAAAGAAATAACAAAAGCAGGAATAAAGAAAGTTCAAATAAGAACAATTTTAACTTGTCGTTGCAAGTATGGTGTTTGTGCAAAATGTTATGGAAGAAACATGGCTGGAAAAGATTTAGTTTCAGTGGGAGAAGCTGTTGGTATTATAGCCGCACAAAGTATTGGTGAACCAGGAACACAGCTTACAATGAGAACTTTCCACACTGGTGGTGCTATGGTTGCTGCGGATATCACAAAAGGTCTTCCTCGTGTTGAAGAAATCTTTGAAGCAAGAAGACCAAAAGGTGAAGCAACATTAAGTGAAGTTTCAGGAAAAGTTTCTGT
The DNA here is from genome assembly GCA_944345545.1 of uncultured Clostridia bacterium. GTDB lineage: Bacteria > Bacillota > Clostridia > Christensenellales > UBA1242 > Caccopulliclostridium. Next base: position 3,305 of record CALVMK010000048.1, read on the forward strand.
TAAACAAGAAGCAAAAAGTTTTGTAATAACTGTTAAAACTGATGATGGTGATGTTGAGTACGAAGTTAAAAAACCTGCATTCCTTAAAGTAAAAACTGGAGACATCGTAGAACCAGGAACGCAACTTACAGATGGCTCTATCAATCCTTCTGACCTTCTTAGAACAAGGGGTTTAAAAGGTTTGCAAGACTATCTTTTAAGTGAAGTTATTGCTGTTTATAGAGCACAAGATGTTAAAATTAATGATAAGCATATAGAGATAATAATAAGTCAAATGCTTAGAAAAGTTAAAATTGAAAGTGCTGGCGATACAAACTTATTACCTGGTGAAGTTGTAGATGTGTTTGCTTACGAAACAGAGAATGAAAAAGTTCTTGCTGAAGGTGGAGTTCCAGCTATAGCAAAGAGAATACTTTTAGGTATAACCAAAGCTTCATTATCAACAGATAGTTTCTTATCAGCAGCATCATTCCAAGAAACATCTAGAGTTCTTACTGATGCGGCATTAAAAGGAAAAGTTGATCACTTAATGGGATTAAAAGAAAACGTAATTATAGGAAAATTAATTCCAGCAGGTACAGGCTTAAAACAATATAGAAGTTTGATGCCAGTTGAAGTTGAAAAACCTACAGCAATTTAATAAAAAAAACCTTTCTTTGTAAATATAAAGAAAGGTTTTGTTTTTATTTGCACATTATAATTTTATTATCATATAAAAACCTGCAAAAATTTGCAGGTTATTTTATTTTAAATATTAAATTTCTTGACCATTTCTGTTTCTAAATTTCCATTCTCCATTTACGAGTTCCATTGTTCCTTCAAATTCTGAGTTGCCATATTCATGTTGTATTCTAAATTTATTTTCTGCAAGTTTTGTTATTTCATATTCTATTTCTTCGTTATTTTCTTCAAGTTCAACTTCAAGTTTTTCTTTACCATATTCATTTTCCCAACCAATTGAAGTTGTTTTTTCTTGTCCGTTTGCTCTTGTTGTATATTCATAACAAACTTCGTTGTTTTCTATTTCTTGTTTAATCTTAACGCAATCATTAAAATTCTTTGTGTCTATAGAAGATAAATTTTGATTTTGGTCAACAGAAATTTCTTCTGGAGTTATTATTATTGTTACTTCAGTTTCAGTATCTGTTTTGCCATTTTCTTCTTCTGTTTCAATTTCTCTTCCGCCTATAACATTATAAGTGACATCATTCATTACAACAATGCCTTGTAAAATTGAGTTTGTTTGAGTTTCTATTTCATCTTCGTCATATTCTGTGTCTGTTCCTTTTATTGTTTCATTATAATACATTGTGTAAACATCATTTCCTAAAGTTATAGACATTTTTTTAGAATATTCTTGATAGGTTTCATCCATAGAATTATCTGTTATAATTGGGTGAATACCACCATTGTTTAAAATGTTTTCAAACATTAATACATATTGCTTTAAACTTTCTTTAGTTGTGTCTGTTAAAGTTGCACTCAAAGTATTTACGGTTGAATCGTTTTCTTCTAAAAAGTTAACACCTGTAACCATGCCCATTGCGTAGATATAGTTTGCGGACATTTCTGTTGAATTATTTGGTTCTCCACACCCAGTGAATGTGAGAGCAGTGGCTAAAACAGAGCCTGCTATCAAAGCTGATAATAATGTTTTTTTCATTTTGTTTACCCCCTTTAATTAAGAAAAGTATACATTAAAACAATTTATTTTCAAAGCAAAAATATATTTTTTTATGTAATATTTAATTTAAAATTGTTTTTTCTTGTTTTGCTATTTTAAACAAACTATAGTTATTCCAGGATTAAAATGTCCTAAATCTTCGTCCTGGGGTGAATTTTTACAACTATATAATATTTCTCTTGCTCTTGAATCTTCTAAAGTCCATTCATTTCCTGTAATATAGAACTTTATTTTTTTATTTTTAGTTAAGTTTATTAAGTATCTTCTTACAGCTAAACAAATTGCTCCGCCCATGCCATGAGAACCATATCCATGAATGATTTTTACTGCTTTTACATTTGCATTTTTTAAAATGTTTAATTCTATTTCTAAGTTGGCTATAGCTAATTCAACGCTTGGATTAAATTCTTTTAAGTTTATTGTTTTAAATTCCATAAATCAAGTTTAGCATATTTTATAAAAATTTAAAATAATTTAAAAAAAATAGCAAAGATTTTTGCTATTTTTTAGTTTTCAGCCATTGTTTCTATTAACTTTTCAATTTTTTCTTTTATTTTTTTTGCATATTTTTTAGGATTCTTATTTCCTTCAACCATAACTCTAATTTTTGGTTCTGTGCCACTTGGTCTAACAACAACACGTCCGTATTCTTTTGCTTCTTCAATTACTTTAACAATTTCTTTATTAGATAGAATGGTTTTTGTTTTAAGGTTTTTTGTTGCTATTTCTTCTGTTGCTTGTGGATATAATTTTATGTTGGCAACTTTGTCTATTAATTCGGGCATTTCTTTGTAAATTGAAGAAAGTGTTATTGCGGTTAAAATCCCATCTCCTGTTATATGTTTATCAGCTATAATTATATGTCCAGCTTGTTCTCCACCAATTATTTCTCCGTTTTTTTGTATTTCTTCAATTATGTATTTATCACCAACAGGAGTTCTTATTAATGTAATGTTGTTTTCAGCTAACAATTCCTCAATTTTAGAATTGGTCATAATTGTTCCAACAACTTTTGTTATATTTTCTCCTTTTAGTTTTTTGTACAATGCTAATATATATATGATTTTATCACCATCTAACAAAATTTTATTTTTATTTAACATTAAAACTCTGTCTGCATCACCATCAAATGCAAATGCTAAATTAGAATCTCCCATATTTTCCGTTAAATTATTCATATTAGTTGCACCACATTTAAAATTTATATCTCCTTTTGTAGATATTGCGGTTACGTCAGCGCCTAATAGTTTAAAAATTTTGGGGGCTATTTTATAGCTTGCACCATTTGCACAATCGAGAGTTATTTTTAAACCTTTTAAGTCATTAAAACTTGCATTTTTTAAGAACTTTTCATAAGAATTTACTTCTGCACTAAGGTTTAATAATTTTCCACCATCAAAGCTAACATTATTTTTAAGTTTACTTTCAATTTTTATCTCTTCGTTATCAGAAATTTTAATGCCATTTTTACCAAAAACTTTTATGCCATTATATTCTTTTGGATTATGTGATGCAGTAATAACAACACCAAAGTCAAAATTTAATTTTTTTGTTAAATATGATATTGCTGAAGTAGGGACTACGCCAACGTCGTAAACTTCAGCACCGCCAAAAACCATTCCTTCAATTACTGCTTTTTGTATTTTAATTCCGCTAGGACGTGTATCTCTACCTATTATTATTTTTGGAGTGCTTTTTATTTGACACAACGCATTACCAACTGAATAAGCAAGGTCTTCTGTAAGTTCTTTAAAAGCAACACCTCTTATTCCGTCTGTTCCAAAATATTCCTTTGCTCTTTTAAAGTTTTCTAAATAAGGATTATAAAAAGCATCTTTATTAACTTGCCTTGAACGAGCAATTCCAAAGCCTCTTTTTTCTACATTTTGTGTTATTGTTGAACCGGCTGCAATAAAACATTCATCTTGTAATACACAGGGGGCTATTATGGTTGTGTTACAACCAATAAAAACTCTATTTCCCACAAATGTTTTAAATTTTTGTATTCCATTATAATTAGCAAATATAACTCCGCAACCTATATTGCAATCTTCGCCAATTTCTGCATCACCTAAATAGGCTAGATGACATGCTTTTGTTCTATCTCCAACTTTACAATTTTTAATTTCTACAAAATTTCCAACTTTACATTCTTTTCCTATTTTGCTATTTCCTCTAATGTGAGAAAATGGACCAATGTCTGCTTTTTCTTCTATAATAGAATCTGTTAAAACACTATTATTTATTTTTGCTTTTTCTTTTATAATGCAGTTATTAATGGTTGAATTTTCTATTTTTGCACCACTATAGATGTGGCTATTTCCTAAAATAGTGCAATTATTTCCAATGATTGCTCCTTTTTCTATAATTACACTTTTTTCTATAAAACAATTTTTTCCATGTTTATTTTCAATTTTTTCCATAAAATTATATATTCGTTAACCTTTATTTGTGTGTTATTTTAATTTTTTTACTTAATTTATTCTGTTCTTAAAGCAACAACTGGGTCTTTTTTAGCTGCTATTTTGCTTGGAATAAGACCGCTAATTAATGTAAGGATAACACTAACTGTTATTAAAATAATTGCGTGTAAAGGATTAAGAATAGCAATTTGACCAACATTAACTCCTGCTAAACTATTAATTATGTAATTAATGATAGGGCAGAACAAATATGTTACTGCTATACCAATAATTCCAGAAATTAAGCCAATAGTGGCAGTTTCAGCATTAAACAATCTTGAAATATCTTTTTTTCTTGCACCAATACTTCTTAAAACTCCAATTTCTTTAGTACGTTCTATAACTGAAGTGTAAGTGATGATACCTATCATTATAGAAGACACTATTAATGATATGCTTGCAAAGGCAACAAGAACATAAGATATCATGTTTATAAGTTGCCCCATTGTTTGTGTAAGAAATTCTGTTGCATCAGTGTAAACAACATTATTTTTTTCTCCGTTTTCAGATTCATTCCACTCTGCTATATGAGTTAAAAAGTTTTGTTTTGCTTCAAAAGTAGAAGGATAAATGTAAATCCCAGTTGGTATTGAACTTGCTCCCACTGCTTGTAAAGCAAGATTTAAAACTTCATCTAATGTAATTTCTGTGTTGTATTGATTTTGTATTATATATTGCATTGTGTAAGGGTCATTAAATATAAAAGGGTTGTTGTCTCCAATAAAAGCTTTTAATTCGCTTACATCAATTTCAAATGGTTCATATAAAACTTTATTTTCAAGTGTTTTTTGTGCTATTAAAGAGTTTTTGCAATTATTAGAATAAGTTTCACCAAAAGCAGGAAGATACATTATACCTTCATCAAATAATGATGATGTAGCTTCTTCCTTTAATTTTAAAACGCCGCTTATTTTTAAAGTTGTTTCACTTGTTTCATATAAATTATCGTAGTTATTATTTTTGTTAAATTTAGTTAATGTCCCATTATCATCGTAAGCTGGAACATAGTAGTCGTCATTTAATATTACCTTATATTCTTTACCAATTATGCTGTCAAGGTTTATAGGCTCAAATGTTCCGTCTAAATTAGAGTTATAAGAAATTCCAAGGCTATCTAATTGTTGTTTAGAAATAGTGTTGTCTTGACTTATTATAAGAGCAACCTCATTTTCGTTGGAAGGATAATTCCCAGCAACCTCATCATAATAAGAAAGTACAAAGTTTTTGTCATTAAATCCTTCAAAAAATAGGGAAGAAGTAGTTCCATATAAACTGCTAGTTGTGGAGCTTGTATCTAGTTTTATAATTTCATTATTTTTTTTTGTTAAGATGTTTAAGTTTAAAGAATATTGCAAGCTCATTGAATTTAATTCAGGAACTTCTTTGTTTTGGTCTTCATTATAATAATCTTCAACATATTTTACGAATTCAGGAGATAGGTAATTAAAATGGCCAAATTCTCCAATTATTTTAGAAAGGTCATAAATGTTTAGTTCTCCTTCTTTGCCATCTTCTGGCAAGCTTGAATCAATTCCACTTGAAAAGGCATTATAATCTATAGCCACAGTAGATATCGAAATAGGATATCCGCTCAAAGTGTCGGATTGCATGTTGTTTATGTAGTTGGTAAAACCAGAACTTACTGCAAGCACCAAAGCTACGCCAATAATTCCTATGCTTCCAGCAAAACTTGTTAAAATTGTTTTACCTTTTTTGCTAAATAAATTTTTAAAGGACAATGAAAAAGCAGTGAAAAAACTCATAGAAGTTTTTTGTTTTTTATTAGTAAATAAATCGTCTTTTTTTTCAGCTTTAGGTCGATATGGCTTAGAGTCGTGAGTTATAGAACCATCTAAAATATTTATTATTCTAGTGCTGTATGTTTGAGCAAGCTCTTTGTTATGTGTAACCATTATTATAAGTTTGTTGGAAGAAATCTTTTTCAAAATTTCCATAATTTGCACGCTTGTTTCACTGTCTAAAGCCCCAGTGGGTTCGTCTGCTAAAATTATTTGTGGGTTATTTACAAGGGCCCTAGCAATAGCCACTCTTTGCATTTGCCCACCTGAAAGTTGATTTGGCTTTTTGTTAATAACAGAAATAAGTCCAACATCACTTAAAGCTTTCTTTGCTCTATTTTTTCTTTCTTTTGGTTTAATTCCTGTTAGAGTTAAAGATAACTCTACATTTTCTAGAACAGACAAATGTGGTATTAAATTATAATTTTGAAAAACAAAGCCAATTTTGGAGTTTCTATAAAAATCCCAATCTTTGTCTTTAAAATTTTTTGTAGATTTGTTTTCTATTACTAAATCACCACTAGTATATTTATCTAACCCCCCAATAATATTAAGCAAAGTAGTTTTTCCGCAACCAGAAGGCCCTAGAATAGAAACAAATTCATTGCGTCTAAAATTAATAGAAACATTTTTTAAAGCTTCTACTTTTAAATCTCCCAACTCATAATTTTTACAAATATTTTTTAATCTCAACATAAGCTATTCTTTAATTTTTATTATTGTAACATAAAAAAGGTTAATTTTTAGTATATTTTAACAAAAAAATTTATAAATTAAGAAGAATTTTGAAGTTTTAAAATTTATGAAAAAAATATAGCTGAACTTAATTCAACCATAGTTTTTAAGTTTATTAATATTAGCATAAATTATAACTTAACATTTAAAGACATATTAATTATTAATGTTATATTCAATATTTTTAATTTTTTTAGCATAATAAGTTAAAAACTTACTTTTTTAATTTGTCAAAAATTAAGTGTGTTATATTTTTTGATTTTTTTAAAGTATAAATAAACTCTGGAAGTATTTTGTGATTTTTTAATGAATTTTTATTAATCCAAATCATAGTTTCGTTTTTATTGTCTAAATTAGGTATGTTATCCATTTTGCAAAATGGGTGGTCATTTTTTAATTTAACATAATACACAAACACTAATTCGTGGTAATTATTATTATCAAAATGGAAAAACTGTTCAGACATTTTTAAAAGCTTTGGTTGAACATCTACAAGATTTAATTCTTCTTTTAATTCTCTTTTAATTGCATCAAGAGTGTTTTCTCCGGCGTGAACTCTGCCACCAGGTAAGTTTAAAAAATCTACAGTATTATTTTTTAAAAGAAGATATCTATTTTTATTTTCAATTAAACAGCAAACTCTAAAATTAAATTTGTAATCATCGATTAAAATTGAAACATCTTTCATAATATACCCCTTTATTGATAATATCAAATAAGCTAGGAAAAGCAAAACATTTTTAAAATTAAATTAATCTTTTATAGTTTTTAAAACTCAAAATAAAGTTTTACAATAAATGTCCAAAGTGCAATAGCAAGGAGAATTGCAAATAGGGCAAAAATTTTTAACACCAAGACTATCTTTGTACCAAAAATTTTTATAACTTTTTATTTTTTTTAATCCAAAGTTTGTTAAAAGTTGGTGAGCGTTAGTTCCTTTTTTACTTGTCCATACAGGACAATATATTTTGTTAACATCGGCTAAAAAATTGTCTAAACAAAATTTAACTATTTGACTCCCAATTCCTTTTTTTTCATATTTTACAGCCATAGTGTAAAGTACTAAAATTTTTTGATTTGAGTTTGGAACGGGTAAATTTTCCATTTTAAAAAACTCTTTTTCTGTGCAGTTGGCGAATTTTAAATATCCAACTACTTCGTTTTTATCAATTGCTATTATGATATGTTTTTTTTGAATTTCCTCTATAAAATGCTTTTTATTAAGGTAACCTTCACCAAGTTTTTGGCAATGAATTTTGTAAAGTTCATTTAATATTTTATCATCATATAAAGTTAAAAGTTTTATTTCCAACTCAATCTCCATATTTATCAATTAGTTTTATTGATAATAGATATAAACATGTTTTTATAAATGCATAATTTTTAACATTCATAATTTTTTTATAATTTTAAAACAATATTTATAAAATTAATAAAAATTCTTTTACCTTGCTATCAATATAATTGGCGGAAAGAGAGGGATTTGAACCCTCGATGCCTTTTACAGCATATCGGTTTTCGAGACCGACACATTAGACCACTCTGACATCTTTCCTTCGCTTTTTAATATATCATGTTTTTTTAGTTTTTGCAACTTTTCTTTATTTTTTGTTATTTCGCTTATATAGCAAATTAATTGTTTTTTGTAAAATTTTTTAAAAGTGTTTTTATAAAAATTTTAAAAATTTATTATATTTAACCTAAAATTTACATAATGTTATTATATTGTTAGTAAAAATTGTTTTGACAAAAAAATGTGCTTTTTTCAACTTTTTGTTAAATGTATATTAATTTTTATTAAAAATGCTATTTTTGTTTAGCTATAATGTTGACTCAAGTTTGTTGTTTTGATAATATCTTTAAAGGAGTTTTTATGATTCATATTATTGCAGATTCAACTTTTGGTATACCTAAAAATTATGCTGATAAGCATTCTATAAATATTGTAAACTTAAAACTTATCTTAGATGATGTTGTTTCAGAAGAGGGTTTTGAAGAAGACTGGGAGAATTTTTATTCACGTTTAAAAGCTAGTAAAAATTTTCCTTCTACTAGTCAGCCTTCACCTGAAGATTTTATAGAAAAAATAAAAAAAGTTTATGATGAAGACAAGGATGCTGAAATTATAATTTTGACTATATCGCAAGCTTTGAGTGGAACTATTAATTCTGCAACTTTGGCAGTGAAAGAATTTAATGATAAAAAGATTATTGCCATTGATTCAGCTGAAGCAGCAGCTTGTGGAAGAATAATGGTTGAAGAAGTTGTTGATTTAATAGATAAAGGGAAGTCTTTTGAAGAAATAGTAAACAAGGCTATTCCTATTTTAAAACAAAAATTAATGATTCAATTTGTCCCTGAAACTATGGAATATTTAAAGCGTGGGGGACGAATTGGAAAACTTTCTGCAACGCTTGCTAGTATACTTAAAATTAAACCAGTATTTAATTTTAGAGATGGAATGATTTCTATAACAAAAAAAGTTTTGGGCCTTGGCAAAGCCATTTCTGATATGATTGCCGAACTTCCTGAAAAATTAAAAAAATTATATGTTTGTTATATTGATGATGACTCTAATGTAAATTCAATATTAAAAAAACTTGACCAGTCAAATATTAAATATAATGGCGTTGCTAAAATAGGTCCAGTGTTTGGATGCCATGTTGGAATTGGGGCAGTTGGGCTTGCAAGTTTAGAAGATTATGAAATTTAATTTTAGAAAAAATAAAGTGCTATGAAGGTTAATCATAGCACTTTTAGTTTGTTTTAGTTAAAATTTATCTAAATAATTAAATTATAACAATTTACTAAATATTTATTTTACAATTATTTAAGTTTTTTAAAGTTAACAAGTTCTGGTTTGTTTTCTATAAACCAATTCACTGAGTCGCAAATTGCTTCTCTTACATCACGCGGGTTAAAGTTTAATTCCTTTTTAGCCTTTTCATTATTAAAATTAGCATTTGATGTTAAAGTGTAAAGAGAATATTTACTAAACACGGGTTTTTTATGTTTAGATTTATAATATAAGTTGCTAAAAGGAACACACATTTTAACAAACCATAGTGCTAATACGGGTGGTAGTTTACGCCTATTAAGTTTTTTGTTAATAGTAATTAGCATTTCTTTTAAAGACATTGGTTCGCCACTAACAATATATCCTTCTCCGCTTCTACCTTTTTCAATCGCATTTATTGTAGCATCTGCTACATCTCTAACATCAACAAAATTATATCCCCCCACCACATATGCTATTAGTTTGTGGTTCATGTAATCTAGAATTACCTGACCCAATTCAGAAATTTTGTAGTCATAAGGGCCTATAACTCCAGACGGATATAAAACTGTTGCGTTTAATTTTTTTTCTTTACATGCGTCAAAAATATATTTTGTGGCAAGAAGTTTTGTTTTTGCATAAGTTCCAACAACACTATCTTTATTAAATTCTGTGGGTTCACATAAAATATCTCCATTTTCTTTAGGGTCTATAATATGAACGGTGCTTAAATATATTAGTTTTTTTGCTTTATTTTTTATGCAAGCATCAACAATATTTTTTGTTCCTTCAACATTAACTCTTTCTACAACTTCTGGTGGAGTTAAACCTATGTCTATAATTCCTGCTAAATGCAAGACTATAGAATTGGGCTCGATTAATTTAAAAATATAATCTCTATCGGTTACATCTCCTTTAACTATATTAATGTTAAGCCCATTTAAAGCTTCCAGATTTTCATTTGGAAGAACTAAAGCTGTTAAGTTAACTCCTTTTTCGCAGAGTTTTCGGGCAACAACATTTCCAATATGACCTGTAGCTCCTGTAATAATATATTTCTCTATTTTATTTTCCATATAATTAAAATAACACATTTTTGTAAATTTTAAGTTAAAAAATAAGAAAAATTATGTTTTTTTTAATAAAAAAATATTTTAAAAAAACTAAGACTATTTAAGCCTTAGTTTATAAACAATATTAAAATTTATCAGATGTGGTATAAAAACATTTGCATTTCTTTGAAGGGTAATGTTTATTGTGGCAATTACAATGCTCATTCATGTTTTTTTTGCGTTTGCAAACACATCTGTATCTATTATTTTTAAAATATCTTTTTTTGCGATATGGTTTTTTGCAATGTTTACAACAACAATTATTTTCACAACAATAACAACAAATTACAAATGTTGGGCAAGGAGGTTTTGGAGTGTTTATCAATGTTTGTACTTCGTTGCTTTGAAAAAACTTAGGGGGATTTAAAGAATTATCTTCAACAGAAGATGTGTTTCTTATGATAAATGCCATCTTAATCCACCACCACGTCAAATTCAACTTTTGTGCTTTCACCAACCATTAAGTTAGGAAGGTTAAATCCTAATTCAGAGTCAAACCCTGCTTGAATTATTCCGCCAACTTTTACACTTCCTGCCACAAATGTTGTTCCAGCAGGGATAGAGTCAGTGAAGAATAGATTGGTTTTTACTAAAGTTCCTGTGTTTGTAATTGTTGAAGTGTAATGCAATTTGTCGCCCTTAATAGCAACATCTTTGTCGACTTCTTTAACTATGGTCAGGAGTTTTAAATCCAGACAAACTTATTGTGGTAACTCCAGTTGTGGGAGACACAACTTCTCCGCCCGCCCATAAATTTAAACTTCTAAATGGTAACGAGTCGTTAGCATACACAACTGCGAGTGTCCAACCTGCATGATTTGTATCACTTGTTCTAGATCAATCGGCTCTATCAAAGAAGGTACAGAACCAATAGAGTAAGTTCCGCTTCCGGTGTTTTGTACTAAATTTGTAACGTTAGCCGAACGAGTATAGAAACCTAGAGTTATGTTAGTAACAAAAATGTTAAATGTTTGGGCTGTAACAGGGCTAGGAGATATACTAAAAGAGCCTTGTGGGGTGGTAAAATTTATTGAATCATCTATTAAATTAGAAATATCGTTGTCAGTTGATTTGAACAAACCACCCCAAATTAACTCTGCATAAAGAATAGTGCTTCCTGCAGGAATATTTATTTGTGCGCTTGAACTATTTTTAGTATAGTCAAGAGTAGTTCCAAAAAGGAAAATCGTTAACACGCTGTGTGGTATCTAAGGTTGTAAAAGCACCAATAGAACCCTGAATTCCAGCCTTGTTAGCATTAGAAAGTTTGCTAAGGCCAAGAGTATTGCCGGTAAATACAATATTGCCTTTTTTTATATCAGAAATTCTTTTTATAAATGCCATAATTACTCTTGTACAAAATCATTATATTAAAAAAATAAATTTTGTTATAAAGCGTTTAACGGCTGTAAATTCTAAAAGTGCAATGATATGCTAATATATTTTTAAAGAAATAATAAAATTAATTTTTTATTTAAAATTATATTTGGAATTTTAGATTTAATTGTAAAAATTTTTAAAAGTTAATTTTTATAATTAATTAAGGATAATAAAAGAAATTCACATATCAAAAACTTGACTTTTTTATAATATGACAATATATTAAAAATGATAGATAAATTAATAAAAAATCAATATAATTTGGCACAAATATATTTTTTTATTATTAAAAATCTAAATAAATTCAAATAAACTTAATAGGAGATTTTATGATAGGATTAAATAAAAATTTGGTAGAAGTTAAACCCTATGATGAAAGCTGGCCTTGTGATTTTGAAAAAGAAAATAAGATTTTAAAGGAAATTTTAAAAAATTATAAAGTTCAAATAGAGCATGTTGGAAGTACATCTATTCCTGGTCTTAGTGCAAAGCCCATAATCGACATAGCCATAGGGGTGAAAGATGAAAAAACATTATTTGAAATAGAAAGTGTAATGAAAAACGCAGGATATGATGTATTAAATGAATATGAAAAGAAGGGAGAGATTCTTGCGAGAAAAGGTTCTCAAGAGTGTAGAACTCATTACATACACATGCAGTTAATTGATAGTGAATATTGGAATGAATTTATGTATTTTAAAAAATATCTTTTAGAACATCCTGAAGAGATAAAAAAATACGAAGAAATAAAAAAAGACCTTTCGCAAAAGTATGCAAATGAAAGGAAAAAATATACGGAAGGAAAAAACAAATATATTTCAACTATTTTAGAAAAAGCATATAATTTATATAAAAAATCATAATTTTTTATTATTAAAAATAATTAAACAATTGAATGTTATTCTAAAATGTTTTGTTAATTATGGCTGTGATAAAAAAATATTAAGATAAAGCTAATCGTCAAAATTTGTAAGATATAAAAAATTGGCGCTTTAAAATGGCTATAACGTGCACCTTGGTTACGAAGGTGCTACCACAAATTATTGCGAGTTACATTTTCTTTCATATTTTGTGGTATAATTTCATATTAAAAATCTCTTAATCCCTTTGTTTATCAACATTTAACCAATTTATTTTATCAAATAACAAAATACAATTCATACCCTAAAAATACGACGAAAAACAGTCAATTTGTAACAATTTGCATTTTTATTTTGTAAATTTGTAGTTTACTTAAATAATATTTTTAATATTATATTTTTATATATCTTTTTTATTGTATTTTAATATTAGCCGTGAGCATGAAATAATCTATAAAAATAGCATATTTTCGCATGTTGTAATTCCATCACTCAATATCTGTTAAATCATAAAAATGTCGTTCTGTATAATGGCAATAAATTATATTCACAATATTACCTTATGTGATTTTCTAAATAAATCAATCGATCTTTGGCTTTGTTTTAAATCTTTAAGTTCTTCTAATGTGAACCAATTCAATTTTTCAGAATTTAAAAATTCATCTTTCAAACCTTTTATGTGAACATTATTGTCTTTTAATTCAGCCACATAAATATATTCGACTCTCTTATTTGGAAATTTGACTCCATTATATTCCCATTCAACTTGATAATATAATTTTGTGAAATATTTTATTTTTGAAACTTCAGCACCCGTTTCTTCTTTAATTTCTCTAAGAATTGCTTTATTTGCTTTTTCGCATGCTTCTACACTTCCACCAACATTGTAAACTCTACCATGCTTGTTTATAAGCATTAAAAATTTGTCCCCATTTCTTATTATTGCGGAAACTTTTTGCGTTAGCTTTCCATTTATATAATTATTATAATAAAATTTTGATTTCTCTTGAAAATAATTGCACATAAAAGTATTATAAAAAATTTATTAAATTAAACAAATTATTTGCAAACAATGAAAAAAATTCTTTGAAACGCTAGGCATTTTTAATGATAAATAAAAGAGTTTGTGCACAAATTTGTAAAAAATAATTGTTATTTATCAAAGTTATAAAAAAATATATAATTTATACTTAAATATTAAATTATTATTTTAAGGCTTTTATCCTAATTTAGAAAAATTTTTTTTAATATAATAAAAAATCTAGCGAAGTGAAAACGCTAGATTTCCCGTTAGTATAGGGTTTATGGTGCTCCGCACACGATTTGAACGCGTAACCCTTGGTTCCGAAGAAATTGAAACCAATTGCCAAGAGTTCGACTTTTCGTATCATATTTTATCATGAAATATCATATCAAAGATCTCTCAATCCCTTTATTTATCGGCATTTTAACCACTTCATCTTATCAAACAATATTACACAATAGTTCCCCCTAAAAATACAACACAAAACACCCCGTTTGCAAAAGTCTTGCATTTTTCTTGCAAAAATTTGTAACATTTTAAGCTATGTTAATTTGTTTTTTAAATGAGGTTACGCATAATAATAAATATTTTTATTAAAATTTATTCTTTA
>CALVMK010000049.1 GCA_944345545.1 uncultured Clostridia bacterium
TTTCCTGACATTAGTGGTGCAGATAAAGCAATGGAACTTATTTTAGATGCATAAAAAATTACCAGCTAGCTGGTAATTTTTTTAATTATCTTGTAATTTAAGAAGCAACAAGTTCTGCCATAAGTTCATTTGCTATGCTATTGTCTACAACTTTTGAAAATGGAACGTTTTCTCTGTTATCTAATTCTCCAGCATTATCCATTATGTCTAACATTCTATTGTATGCACTTTCACTCATAACTGGTGTTGAGTTCCATGCGTCAGAAGCAATGTAACTGTTTATAGCTGTAACTATGTCGTTATCTGTGTATCCATCGAATGATGGTTTTAATGATTCAGCTATTTCTTCCACTGTTGCGCTTTTTAAAAATTCTAAACCTCTCATAACTGCTTTTAAAAACTTTTTAACATTTTCTTTGTTATTTTCTAAATAAGATTTATTTGCTGTAAAAGCAGTGTAGGGCACTTCTCCACTTTCCAAGCCGACACTTGCAACAACATATCCTTTTCCTTGTGTTTCCATATCACTTGCAGTTGGTTCAAAAAGAGTGCAATATTCGGCGTTAGTGCTATCAAAAACGCTCGCGGTTAAATCAAAAGCGACATCTGTTCTTAAATTAACTTCGTCAGCACCAGTTCCAATGGTTAAACCTGCTTGTTCTATTACATACTGCAGGGTCATTGCAGGCATTCCGCCTTTTCTTCCGCCAATTATAGTTTTACCAACTAAATCGCTCCATTGAAAATTTTGTGTATCTGTTTTAGAAACAATAAAAGAACCATCACGTTTTGTTAGTTGACCAAAAACAACTGGGTGATCATTTGCTCCTCCATCTACAACATAAACTGTTGCTTCTGGACCAAGCAGTCCTATGTCGGCACTTCCTGAAAGCAATGCTGTCATTCCTTTATCTGAACCGCCAGCATTTGTTAATTCAACTTCTAAACCTTCGTCTTCAAAATAACCATTGTTCAAAGCAACATATAGTGGAGCATAGAATATGCTGTGAGTTACTTCTACTAAATTTATTTTGTTTGAATTTGTGTCGCCACATGCTAAACCAAACATTGAAAAGCCCAATATAAGCATTAAGCCAGCCATTATACTTGCAATTTTTTTCATTAATCCTCCCTTTTTACTATAAAAATTCTATTCGAAATATTAAAATATTGTTAATTTAAAAATATTTTTATAAAAACTATTGAAAAATTAAATCTTTCGTGATAGAATAGTTTTCAAGAAAAGGGAGTATTTATGCTTTTATTTGTAGATTTATTAACCAGACTTGCAATGCCAAATGTTATAACAGGCTTAATATTGGCAGCTTTGGGTCTTGCAATAACTTTTTTAGCAAGGAAAATAGCTAGAGTCATAAGAAAGGAAAAAGATATTCCTAATAATGATAATGTTTATCTAATTTGCAAGGCATTAGGGCTTGTGATGATTTGTGTGGCATTAATAGTAATGATAATTCAATAAATGTTAATAAAAAAATACTCAAAAACTTAAATGTTTTTGAGTATTTTTTCTACTTCATTACGTGCTAATTTATCGCAACGGTTATTAAGTTCATTGTCGGCGTGTCCTTTAACTTTATGCCATATTATTTTATGGGTATGGGTAAGTGCAATAAGTTCTAACCATAAATCTTTGTTTTGAACATCGCTTTTATTAGATGTTTTCCATCCATTTTTTTTCCAATTTTCTATCCAATTGTTTAAAAAAGCATTAACAACATAAGCCGAATCGGAATAAATATTTACTTCACAAGGTTCTTTTAAAGCTTTCAATCCAGAAATCACTGCCATAAGTTCCATTTTATTGTTTGTTGTTAAAAGTTCTCCGCCTGATAATTCTTTTTCTTTATTTTCAAAAATTAAAATTGAGCCCCAACCGCCAACACCAGGATTGCCAGAACATGCTCCATCGGTATATAAAGTTATTTTTTTCATAGTGCTAGTTTATGATAAAAAGGGTTGGGAAGGCAAATTATTTTAAAAGAAAAATAAAAAAACTAATAAAAACATTTAAAATAGTCAATATTTTTACTAAAAATGTTGACAATGTTTAAATATTTAAGTTATACTTAAAAAGTTAATATGGGCGTAGTTAAACGGTATAGCGATGGTCTCCAAAACCATTATTGAGGGTTCGATTCCTTCCGCCCCTGCCAGAAAGGGAAATGTCGTGCTTTTGGGCGCGATTTTTTTATCAAAAAAATCGAAGCCACTTACGCACGCATTTCCCTAAAAACGCACCAAACGAAAACTCCAGCCAAAAGGCTTGGGAGTTATGTGCGTACTCTCGTGCGAAGTAGTGCTTTGGAGCTTATTAAAAAGATTTTATAATTAAGGGAAATTAATAAGTTGTAAAATGAAAAACATTGTAAAAAGTAAAGTAAAATTGAAATGTCGTGCTTTTGAGAACGATTTTTTTATAAAAAATCGAAGTCACTTACGCACGCATTTCCCTAAAAACGCACCAAACGAAAACTCCAGCCAAAAGGCTTGGAGTTTTGTGCATATTTTTTTGTTAATTTGATTTTTTTTAATTCTTTCGTAAATATAATAAGTTTTTTTTATACAAAAAAATTATCTTTATAACATAGTTATTTACATTATATATAATATTTTTTACACAGTAGACAAGAAGTAATTTATTCATTTTTTTGTCGGTTGAAGTCGATATATTGTTTAAGGCTTCTTGTGAGTCTAATTCTTTAGTTTCTTCTTTTTTTTTCTTCAGTTTCTACTTTATTAATTTTTTTTGTATTAATATAATCTTTTAAATAAGAAAAAATATCGAAAAAACTATTTGCTGAAAAACCAGACATTAAACCTAAAATAATTGTTGTTAATAAGTTGTCAGTTGGTATAGTTGATGGTAAGGTATAAAAAAACAATATTTCAAAACCAATTCCTAAAATTGCAGTTATTAATGGTATAAATTTTTCAAAATTTTTAAAATTTTTAAAAATTAATTTTAAAATTCCAATAATTGAAAGTGTTATTGCCATTACACTAGGCATGCTTATAATTTCCATAACCCCTCCATAAACAAAATATGATTAAAAATTAAAATTGTATAAATTTTATTGTATTATCTAAAATAAATAAATTATCATTAGTTTTATTGAATAGTAAAAATCTTAATTAAATCTTAAACAATTTTTTATTTATAATTTTTTTGGACAGGCAAAATTCGACAAATATGGGCATATATATACATCAAGCTATTGAGCTTTGGAGGCGTGATTTGGTTTTTGAGAATTTTATGCTGTTTATGAATAAAATAATGCTTTTTTCTTCTTATGTTAATAATGCTTCTGGATTTCCTAAACCTTTAACTTTAGAAGAAGAAAAAGACTATTTTGAAAAATTTAAAAAAGGAGATTTAAAGGCTAAAGAAATTCTTATTAATCACAATCTTAGACTTGTTGCTCACATTGTTAAAAAGTATTCTGGAGCTGGCGAAGCTGATGATTTGATTTCTGTTGGTTCTATAGGTTTAATTAAAGCTATAAATAGTTTCGAATATGGAAAGGGAACACAACTTTCAACTTACGCCGCTAGGTGCATAGAAAATGAAATTTTAATGCTTATTAGAATGAATAAAAAACATAAAAAGGTCATATCCATTCAAGAGTGTTTGGGTCGTGATAAAGATGGTAATGAAATTGAACTTTTAGATGTTTTGCCAGGTTTAGATGACGAAGTTTATAATGTTGTTGAAAACAATATTTTAACTGAAAAAATAAATAAAATAATAAATGATAAATTACCTTTTAGGGAAGCAGAAATAATTAGACTTAGATATGGTATTGGTGGTAAGCCAGCACTTACTCAAAGAGAAGTTGCCGTTAAATTAAATATCTCTCGTTCTTACATATCTCGCCTTGAAACAAAAGCAATTTCTGTTATTAAAGAAGAATTAGAAAAAAATAATTAAAAAAATACAAAAAAATAATTGAAATTTAATTAAATATAATATATATTTATTATAAATAAACATTTTTTTAAAAGTGAGTTCGCCTATGGAAAAAGAACAGTTTGTAGATTTAATTAATGATATACTTCTTCCTCTTTTTACAGGCTCTAAAATTGTAGGCGAAGAAGAATCTTCTTCTCGTGATTCAGAAGTCGCTCAGGGCTCTGGTGGAACTGTGCTTATAAAACCTAATAAACAAGATGAATATCGTTTAATTGTTAAGAGAAATCAACCATTTAAAAGCAATGAAGTTTCTTTAATTAGAAGCATTGTTTTTGAACTTATAAAAGTTGCTGAATACAACATTACTGAACCAACTTATTTGCGCAGAATGCAAGCCACTGCCATTGAAAAAGCAATATGTAATTCTTTGTCTGAAACTTCGAGTGAAACTCTGTTAGGATTAATAAATCAACTTGGACAGTGGGTTGATAGAACTTATGAAGGCAAGAGAACTTCGTTTGGTATTGTTTTAAATGAAAATCAAAATGTTCAAAACAAATTGGACAATCTTAAATATAACAATGTTCTTCAAAGTGATTTTTCTGCTTTGCTATCTGATGGAAGATTAAGTTCGTTAGAATTTGATAAAGATGGTTATATTTTGGGACATTTAATTATGGAAAGAATTCGTTTTGCTCCTACATTATGTCCATATGATTTTATAAATTTTGCAAGGCTTTGTAACGAAAAAAGAATTGGTATAGCACTTTTAGAAAGTGGAGACATGTTATTGTTTAAAAATAGAGAGCTAATGTTTGCAAGACGCAGAGGTGTTTGGAATAGTTATTCGCATGAAGAAATAATTCAACTTTTATCAAATCGTTCTTCACATACAATTAAAGAGATAAGACGTTCAATTTATTATACTGCCTTAGATGTTTCTTTTTCGGGTTCAGGCGGATGTATTGTATATTTAAATAAAGACAAGTCTGAACAAGCACTTTCACATATCAATGCTTATGATATTTTAAGTGAAAAGCATTATAATATTAAAAGAGAGATGGAAAAGGAAGAGGCAGGAAAACTATATAATTTAGATAATCCTGACTATGATGAAATAGTAAAAAACGATTTTCAAAGTTTTATACAAAGCCCTAATTGTGTAAAATCTGCAACCATTCTAAAGATAATTGGAAATAAAAAATTTCATGAACTTAATAGAAAATTGAGAGAAGAACTTGTTAGTATGGACGGAGCAACTATAGTAGACTATGATGGCACTATTATTGCTACGGGTGCAATAATTAAAATTGAAGCAGGTAGTAAAGCTGGTGGAAGACTTGCAGCAACTAAAACACTTGCTAGATATGGTGTTGCAATTAAAATATCTCAAGATGGTCTTATTCAAGGTTATACTTATGATAAAAAAGCTTTCAAAGCCAAAAACATATTTTCTGTTGGTTAAAAATTGTTTACTTTACAGAAAAATAAAATTACACAATAAAAGTGCATTATTTTAATATAAATATTTAATAATACTTAAAGGTGAAATATGGAAGAAAAATACAAAAGCAATAAAAAGAAAGTTGGATATAATTTAAGAATGACTAAATATTTTTTAAATAAAGATGAACTTTTGGAAGAACAGATGATAAAAATGCACATATGGAGCTGATTTACACAAATAAAAGAACTTTAAATGCTGGATATGCTGAAATGTTAGTTTTAAATTCATTCAAAGATTTAATTGAAAATGGTTATGAAAGTGTAACATCAATAGTTGCAGAAGATAATGTGCCTTCATTAAATTTTAATCAAAAAATTTTAAAGAAATTTGTTGAAGGTAAAGCCTATAACAGAGAAAATGGCACATATGGGTTTAGTTTTGATTTATCAAAATTAAAAGAACAATCAAAAGAAGATTTATGTAAATAAAACAGAGTTTTAGCTCTGTTTTTTTCTAATTTAAAAGTTATAAGCATAAACTAAAATATGAAAAAAATATTTAAGCTTCACCCAATGTTTTTAATAACAGGACTAATATTCATTCTTTTAGGGCAAGGCTATTATTTTTTTGTTTATTTCTTTGTTGTAGTTTTACATGAATTTGCTCATGGTTTTGTTGCTGAAAAACTAGGCTATGGACTAAATAAAATTTATCTATTACCTTTTGGAGCAATGCTTGATATTAATCAAAACTTTTTATCACAAAAAGATGAAATGAAAGTTGCAATAGCAGGACCAATGTTTAATTTTATTTTAGCCTTTTTAATTTTAGGACTTTGGTGGCTATTTCCAGAAACATATTATTATACTCATTTTTTTGTGTTTTGTAATTTAATAACTGGACTAATAAACTTACTTCCTTGTTATCCTATGGATGGTGGAAGAATTATAGTATCAATTATGAGCGAAAAAATAGATAGAAAAAAAGCATTAAATATTTGTTATATATTTAACTATATTTTTTCAATATTATTTATAATATTATTTTTTGTTAATTTAAAAAATGAAATTAATATTTCTTATGGGTTAATGGCAATTTTTATATTTTTAGGAACTATAAATAATAAATTTTCAGGTAATTATTCAATGATTAAATTTTGTAATAAAAATAAAAGCATATACGAAGTGAAAAATTTATTTGTTAAAGGTGATACCCCTTTGTTTAAAGTTTTAAAAAGCTTTAATTCTAAAAAATTTAATATAGTTTATGTCCAATTAAACAACGGGCAAATTAAGATGATAACTGAAAACTTAGTTCAAAAATATTTAGAAAATTATCCTTCATACACAAAAATAGAAGAAATTTTGAATTAAAAAAAATAAATTAATAATAATATTTTTGTGAAACAAACTTTAAAATATATCTATGAAAGGCTTTTAGATAATATGAAATTTGCAGAAGGTAAGCATGCGGTTACAATCGCTCTTGCCAGTGCTGTAATAGTTTTTGCAATTAATTTTTTAAATTTATCAACACCTTTTGTGGCAACTCTTTCTGCTGGTTGTATAGTGTTTAGTTTAATATCTATTTTATATAGTTTTATAGCATTGTCTGCTAGAAGAGTAAAAATTGGTAACTATAAAGCAAAAAAAGATAATGGTTATAATTTAATGTATTATAAAGATATTATATTGTTTGATGTTGAAAACTACATAGCTACAATTAAAAGTCAATATAATCTTCCAAAAAGTTATCATCCTGACGCCCAAGATAAAGATTTGGCAAGGCAAATAATATCAGTTGCAAAAGTTACAAATTTAAAATTTAATTACTTTAACATGTCGCTTTTGTTTTTGTTTTTAAGTTTATCATGTGCTGTTGCAACAATATTAATTTTAGGGCTAAGTTTATGAAAGAAGAATTTTTCTTTTGGCTTATTGATATTGAAGAAGGCTTGCCACTTCCTTATGAAATAAACAATATTTATTTTTGCGTACACAAACAAAATGGTGGTGCTTACTTTGCTTATTATGGTAGCGAAAACTATCAAAAAATTGCTTTAAATTTTGATTATTATCCGTTAGATGGTCAATATTTTTATCATAAAGAAATTGAAGGGGGAAACCCTTTTTATAAATTGAGAAAATTAGTAGAAGATTTTTTGTACTCAAATGAAGGTAAATTTTTAAAAAACAAACGCATTTTTATTGCTGAATTTGGCAAAGAAGCAATTTTTGATTTTTACAACAGTTAAAAATGTGTTTAAAAGATTTGCTAAATTTCAATTAAAGCAATATAATATATCTCATGGAAATACTAAAGAATATATCTCAAATTAATGACAAATTAATTGACCTTTTTGGATTTAAAGAAGAAGACATAGAAGGTTTTTTAAATGAACTTATGGACGATGACCTTATTAAAAAAACTGTGGAAAACATTGGTAATCTAAATGAAAAAAAAGAAACTTTAAATTCTTTAAGAGAGTTAATATTTCAACTACAAGAATATTTAACACCTTTATGCAATTTGGTAAAGATGTTACTCTATTCAAAGAATTATGATTTGATTTTTGAATTAATAACAAAAATATTTGTTGGTCAAATAGGAAAGGTTAGATATCAAAGTAAGTCGGCAAACAATTTTACTGAAAGATATTTTGATAGATTTATAGAAATAGTGAAAAATTGTAATATAAAAAGCGAAGCATATATTCCTTTTATTTCTAGCATTTTTAAGTCTGAAAAGCAAGATGGCTTAGCACTATGGAAAAGACCAGCTCTTGAATATTTGCAAAATTTTTATAATGAAAATGAAGATTGGCTTTTAAAGTTTGTTAATTCAAACCCTGAACAAAAATATGGGATTCTTGAAGCAATAGTGCAATTTAACACTATGAAAGGTGTTGCTTTACTTATAGACAATTTTACTAACGAACAAATTGAAGAAGAATTAGAGCATAGCTTACAAATAATAAAAGAACATAAACGTGATATTTTAAACTATATGGACAGAGAGATTGGTCAAGCTGATGAAGATAAATTGTGTAAATTTACACAAATAATGCTTGCTATGGATAATGACACTGAAATAATAACAAGACTTAAAGACATTTATGATAGAACAAATTTTTCTAAGGTAAAAGAGCTAATTTCTAACAAATGGGGAATTTCTGAAACAATGAATTTAAAAACTGAAAAGCAGTTTTTGAATGCTGTTAGAAGAAAAATAAAAGAGCCACAAGAGAGAACATTGGGTGTGCCGTTTGATAATTTTAATGTAAAATTAAAAAGCGGTTATCCAGCTGATGATGCAGTTTATACTTTTATAATATATTTGTTTAAAGAAGAGAAAAACTTAAATAATTTACCAAAACTAAAAATTTTAAAAACTAATATATTAGATGAAGAATCTTTACATGAATTTGCTTATAAAATGTTTAAAGTGCTTTCTTCAAAAGCAGATATAAACCAATCAAAATGGTGTATAAGAATGTTTTGTTTGTTTGCTGATGAAAAATTATTGCATGAAATTTATGAGTTTTTGATTGAACTTTACAAAGAAGGAAGAAACAAAGAAGCAAGATATTTAACGCTATGTTTAATTCATTGTGGCTATAAAGAAATCGTAAATGTTTTTAAAAGGCTTTTAGCTATAAAAAATCAATATATAATTGATAATGTTAACAACTTTATCAATGAATTAGCTAATGAGATACAAGCAGATAAAAATGAGCTTTTAGATATGTTAGTGCCTGATGTATATAGTAAAGAAGAATTAGAAAAACAAAAAATTAGATTGTATGATGCTTTTATAAGCGGAAGGCTTTACACTCAAGAAGAATTTGAACATTTATTCTTAAAAAATCCAATTTATAATGAACTTGCACAAAACTTGATATTTGGCGAATATAAGTTTGGGAGATTGCATAACGCTTTTATAGTTAAAGAAAAAGACATTGAATTTTTAATAGGCAAGCAACTTTTAACACAAGAAGTTGAAGGGATAGATGGAAAAATTGGCATAGGAATAATACACCCATTAGATTGTGATTTTAGATATGAAAAAATATTTTCATATTATGAAAACCCGCCATTTACACAATTTAAAACTATGAATTTTGATGTTGGTGAAGCAAATAGGTCAAACATTTCAGTAAGCAGATTTAGGGGAACATTTGTTAATGCAAAAAAATTTATAGAAATGATGCAAAGATATGGTTTTAGTATCAATAAAACGGAAGAAGAACAAGAATTTAATTCTATGGTTCACGAAATGCCAACTTTAAATATTTTAACTGAAGTGGAGTTTGAAAATAAATTAAATGTAAATTCTGCAACTGCTACTATTGGTGCAATAAGATTTTATAATTTAGATTCAACAATGAAAGCTAAGGGTAAATATATAACGCAAAAATCAAATGCTTTAAGTATATCTGCTGTTCCATATAGATTTTTTGATTTTGTTTTAAGTTCTGTTTATTACTCTAGTATCAAATAAAATTATTTATTATTTTTCTAATAAAAAAGGTTTTCTATTAAATTTAGAAAACCTTTTTTTGTTATGCTATATTTCTTCTCTTAAACACAATAAGAGAAATTAAATTAAAGACTAAAATTATGCCTATAAGATAACCTAAGCTTAGCCATAAATTAGCATCAACTATTATGTTAAAGGTTAAAAAACCACCACTAGAACTAGCTCCGCCAAAATATTTAAAGATGTCAAGATGAGCAATTGGTAAAACTTTAAACCATGAAGCAGAAGCTAAAAGCAAATTACAAATAATTGTAACAATATAAACAATAAAAGAAGTTAAAACTGCAACTGTGCTAGAGCGGAAAATAACAGAAAGAAGCATTGCTAAAGAAATATAGAATATTAAATTTAAAATGCAACTTGCTAAATATATAAGCAACACAACAAAAGGATGCAATGCGACAGCTGAAGTGGCATTTATTATAATAAGTACAGATGGCAAATCAATTCCGTATAAGATAACCCCAACAATAAAAGAAGCAACAAATGAAACAAGAAGCAAAATTAGCATAAAAGATATGCAAGCTATAAATTTACCAATATAAATTTTATTTCTTGAATAAGGTCTTATAGCAAGCATTTTCATAGTTTTTCCACTATGTTCTCCAGCAATCAATCCTGCTCCAAAGAACAAACAAAATACTGCTATTATAAATGTTAAAATTTGCATTGCAAAAACTACAAAATCATATGCAGAAGTTGAAAAACCAGCTGTTGTTCCAAAATTAAAATTATTTGCAAAGTCAATGTCAAACTTGTCGTTATCAAGAAGGTAAGTGTTTTTTGTTACAGTTTCTTGAAGAGAATATTTATTTATGTTTTCAAATCCAATATAATTATTAAGCTCAGAATTTGAAATATTTTCAACTTTTAATAATGTAAATGAATTTTCAAGACTCTCTTTTGCCATTAAAACTATGCTTTTGTAATTAGAAAACATGTTGTTTAAAACGGATAAATCTTCATCTTCATTGCTTCCAATATGTTCTTGATAGAAATTTTCAATTTGAATTTCATAAGCACCAAGTTTATTATTTTCAATAACTGCTATATTGTCATAATATTGTTCAACAATATCATTAACATCTTTCACGTCCAATGAAATTTTAGTTAAAGTGTTTGTAATAGGGTATACGTTATTACTAAAAGAGCGATTTAAAACTAAAAAATTTCCCAGTTCAACAAAATTTTCTACGGAGTAGTTTGTTGTGTTAGCAGGAATGTCTTTAATCAATTTTTCAAAAAATGCTTTTAGTTCATTTAATTGTGAAGTAGTAATAAAAAAATCAATATTCTCATCTATTGTGGCTAAAAAAGATTGAATTTCAAGTATTTTTTGCCTATATGCTTTTAGTTTGTTGGCTATAGTTTCAACATTTTTATTGTTTAAAAGTTCAGAATGAAATTCTTGAAAAGTATTTTCTGTGTTTGTTAAAAGATTTTTAAAATCATTCAATTTGCTAATGTTATTGTTAATGTTGTAAGTGTATTCATTAATTTCATCTACTTTTAAAGATAATTCATTTAAAATCTCATTTTTTTCTGATTGGAATTGAGTGTGAATTTCTGTGGTGTTAGCACCTTGATAATTGATTCTTGTATCAGTTCTTAAAGTTGGATTATAAAAAAAACTTACTAAAATTAAAGCAATAACTAAAAAGCCGACCATTAAAAATATAGCTGGTCTTTGAAATAACTTATTTAGTTCTGCTTTTGCAAGCCTAAAAACTTTCATTTTACTTCCTTTTAATTAATATTAGAATGATTTCCTACAATATTTAAAAACATATCTTCTAAAGAATAATCAACTTCGCCAGCACTGTAAATAGGAACTTTATTTTGCGTTAACATAACAATTATTTTTGCTAAATCTGTTTCAGAAGCGTTAAACAAAACTTTATTTCCACAAATGCCAACCTTGATGTTAAATTTATCTTGAATTAGTTTTCCAGCAAAGTTGGGAGTTCCAACTTTCACATAAGTTGAACCGTTTTGAGAATATCGTTGTTTTATTTCATTTAAAGATTTGATTTCAATTAATTTTCCATTATCAATTATAGCAATTCTATCACATAAACTTTCCATAGTTGATAAAATATGGCTTGAAATTAAAATTGAAGTCCCTTTTTCTTTTGTAAGTCTTTTTAAAAGCATTTTAATTTCTTTGATACCATTTGCATCAAGACCATTTGTTGGCTCGTCAAGGATTAACAACTTTGGGTCATGCAAAAGAGCTTGAGCAATGCCTAAACGTTGTTTCATACCAAGAGAGTAATTTTTAACTTTGTCGTAAAGCCTTTTTGATAGACCAACAATGCTAGCGACTTCATAAATTTTTGATTTGCTAATGCCTTTATATAAGCTTGCATAAAATTTTAAATTCCCGTAACCAGAAAGGTAAGGATAAAGATAAGGAGTTTCAATTAATCCACCAACATTTTTAATTGCAGTTTCAAAATTTGTTTGAATGTTTTTTCCACAAATAAAAACATCGCCACTGCTAATGCTTGTAAGACCTAATATCATTTTCATGGTAGTGCTTTTACCAGCTCCGTTAGCACCTAAAAAGCCAAGAATTTCGCCATCTTTTACACAAAAACTTATGTTGTCAACTGCAACACGATTACCATAAATTTTGGTTAAATTTTCAACTTGTAAAACATTTTCCATAATTTATGCATAGTTTAACATAAAATAATAAGTTTGCCAAGTTAAAAAACGGAATTTACGAAATTAGCATAAAATACAAAGGGAGAAAATTTATGAATATAGCAATAATTTTTGGTGGAAAGAGTTCAGAGCATGACATTTCCGTTATAACTGCACTTCAAGCTATAAATGCAATTGATAAAGGAAAATATAAAATATATCCAATTTACATAACAAAAAATGGGGAATGGTTGACAGGCGAAAAGTTATTAGATAAAGAAACATATATTGATTTTCAATCAAAAAAATTTTATAAAGTAACATTAAATTTTGGTAAAAAAGAAATCATAATAAAAAAACTTATAAGACAAATTGTTAAAATAGACTGTGCTCTTTTATGTTTGCATGGCTTAAATGGTGAAGATGGAACAGTTCAAGGAGCTTTAGAACTTGCAAGCATTCCATACACTTCTTCAAGCGTGTTAGGAAGCAGTGTTTGTATGGATAAAGTGATAATGAAACAATTATTTAAAGCTAACGGCTTTAAAATAACAAATTTTGTTTGGTTTACTCGTGAAGAGTTTGAAACAAATCAAAGTGAAATATTAGATAAAATTAAGAAAGAAATTGATTATCCATACATTGTAAAACCCGCAAATTTAGGAAGTAGTATAGGAATTTCTAAATGTGAATGTGAAGATGAGCTTATAACTGGCATTGAAATTGCTTGTCAATATGATAGCAGAATTATTGTGGAAAAAGCAGTTGAAAATTTAAGAGAAATTAATTGTGCTTGCTTAGGATATGAAAACTATGTAAAAACTTCAAGGCTTGAAGAGCCAGTGTCTTGGAATAAATTTTTGGGTTTTAAAGAAAAGTATTTAACTTTTAGTAAAAGTGCAGAAAAAGGTGAACCTGAACTAGATGAAAGTTTAAAACTCGAAATAAAGAACATGTCAGAAAAAGCTTTTAAAACTCTTTGCCAAAGCGGAGTTGTAAGAATAGATTATTTATTAGATGACAAAACAAAAGAAATTTTTATTAACGAAATAAACAGCATACCTGGAAGTTTAGCGAATTATCTTTTCCCAGAACATTTCGGAAAGCTTTTAGATGAATTAATTGCCTTTGCTTTAAAAAGAGAAAAAGATAAAAATAGAAACAAATTTAGTTATAAATCAACAGCTCTTTTTGAATTTATAAAAAATGGGACTTGTGGTAAAAATAAAAAATACTAAAAAATTAGAACAAATGTTTGACAAATATTATTATGTATGCTAAACTATGGAAAAAATAGGAGAATAGTTTATGCGTCAATTTTTAATATTAGGGATATTCATATACATTTATAAAAATGGAAAGAGTACAACAAAAGAGATTGCAGAAAGGTTTGAAGTTTCGCCACGTACAGTATATAGGTATATAAACAGCATTTCAGAAGCTGGTGTTCCAATAATAACCAAATCTGGCTATGGTGGAGGAGTGTATATAATGGAAGGGTTTAAATTAGAAGGCCTTTGTTATACTGAGGAGGAGAGGAAGAAGATAGAAAAGGTGCTAGCCTGATTAGGTGGCACCAAAATTCAAAAAACACATCAAGTTCCACTTGAATGTGTTTTAATTTTGTTTCCCCCTAATATACCCCCTCCACGAAAGCGATCGCCAATTAAGGACAAGCAAAGTAAATTTGCTTTGACCTAAATTGTAGCTTCAAAACTTTATAAAAATTTTAAATAGAAAAGTATTTTTTAGTATGGAAAAGTTAATTTTTTGATAGTTGATAATAGATATTTTAATAATATTTCATATTGTGTTATCAAATATTATTTTTGCATTTTTATAAAACAATTTTAATATATTCCTGCAAAACTTTCAAACTTTCTTCGTCTTAAAATTTCTTCTGCTATATCTCGTTTGTTTGATGGAATTTTTACAGATATTCCACATGATAAGTTTAAATTTCTTGGTGTGTTTATAATTTGAAATGGAACACCATAACCTCTTAATATATTTGCAAAACTTAATGTTTCCGTTCTGGCACGAAATACAATTATAATGTAATTCATATGTTTTTCTCCTAACAAAAGATTTTTGTTTCTCATATCATTATACTAGGAGAATTTATAAAAAGTGATATATCTAGACAATAGTGCAACATCATTTCCAAAACCTAAAACGGTTAAAATAGCAGTAAATGAAGTTTTTTCAAAGTATGGGGCAAACCCAGGCAGAAGTGGTCATTCTTTTTCTTTGACAAGTGCAATTAAAGTGAATGAAGTTAGAGAAAATGTAGCTGATTTTTTTAATGTTTCTAAACCTGAAAAAGTTATTTTTACTTCTGGCTGTACGGAAGCAATAAACTTAGCAATTTTAGGAAGCGTTCAGGAAGGTGGGCATGTTATTTGCACCTGTAACGAACATAATTCTGTTTTAAGACCATTATTTGAATTAAAATCTAAGGGACTTATAGACGTTACTGTTGTTGAACCAGAAGATGAAAGAGGAATTACTGTTAATGATATTAAAGGACATATTAAACCAAATACATACATGATTTGTGTTAACCATATATCAAATGTTGATGGGGCTAGAGCTCAAATTGATGAAATAGGAGAGTTTTGTGCTGAACACTGCATCTATTTTTTAGTTGATTGTGCTCAAAGTGCAGGGCATGTTAATATAGATATGCAAAAACAAAATATTGATTTTTTAGCTATAGCTCCGCATAAAGGGTTATATGCTTTGCAGGGAGTAGGAGTTTTGTGTTGCAGTGCAAAAACAAAATTATTACCAATAAAATTTGGTGGCACAGGAACAGATTCAATTAATGTTCGTCAACCTTTAGAGCCCCCAGAAGCTTTTGAAAGTGGAACGATAGCAACTCCTGCTATAATAAGCTTGGGAGCAGGTTTAAGTTTTGTAAAAGAACATTTTAAAGAAATAGAAAAAAGGTTAGAAGATTTAACAACTTATATTAATTATGAGCTTAGAAACACTAACGGAGTAAAGGTGTATACTCACCCTGATAATGCTTATGGGGTAATTTCTTTTAACATAAAAGATATGCCATCTACTGATGTGGCAAATGTTCTAGATACAAAATATAAAATATGTGCAAGAAGCGGACTTCATTGTGCTCCGTTAAAACATAAACATATGGGAACTACTTATCAAGGCAGTGTAAGATTGTCGTTGTCGTATTACACTACTTTTACTGAAGTTTCCAAAACAATAATGGCAATAAAAGAAATAGCAAAGAATTAATCTTCACTAATTAAGCTGTTACCTACAACTTTCATTTTGAAATATGGATGAGAAAAAAATTCTGCTACACTAATACCTAGCCCACAACAAACCTTAGCTAGCGTGTTCATAGTGCAACTAGATTTGTTATTGTTCATAAAAGAATTTAATGTAGAAGTTGTAACACCTGAGCGTGTAGCAAGTTCATTTTCAGAAATTTTTTGTTCTTTCATCATTGTAGATATTCTTAATCTTATGGCTTCTGATATTGATATTTCCATATTAATAGTTTATCCACTTATTTAAAATTATCCTTACGATTTATCGTTATTTTAGTGAAAAATCGTAAATTTTTTTATTAAAATTTTAAAACAATGGTTGTAGTTTACAAAATATCGTAAACAACGTTTATTTAATGTAAAATTATAAAAAATTAAATTGATTTAATTATTGGTTTAATAAAAGATTTTATTAAAAAAAATATAAGTTAAAGATTAATCTTTTTCAATTTATTTATTTTTTTTGTTTTGTTTTTTTTGTTTGAAATATAATTTGTTTTGTGCTAAAATGCCTTCATGACTTATAATATTGATAGTTTAAATGATGAACAAAAAAAGGCACTATATGTTACAGATGGTGCTATTTTAGTTAGTGCAGGAGCAGGCAGTGGAAAAACTAGACTTCTTACTCATAGAATTGCATATCTAATTAAGGAAAAAGGCGTAAATCCTTATAATATTCTTGCTATAACCTTTACTAATAAAGCTGCTAATGAAATGCGAGAAAGAGTAGCAAGCATGGTTGACGGGGCAGACAAAATTTGGATTTCAACTTTTCACTCTATGTGTGCAAAAATTTTAAGAGCAAATATTCATAATCTTGATGATAGTTACGATAACAATTTTACTATTTATTCTGATAGTGATACAGATAAAGTGATTAAGCAAATTCAAGTTGAAATGAATAAGACTGAAGATGATAAATTCAAAAAAAATTTATCGTTTCATATATCTAATTATAAAAATAATTTTACAGATATTAGAAAATATAGAATTGAAAATAGCGATTTACATAACATAGATGAAATTGTTGCAGAGATTGAAAGGTATGAAGAAATTTTGCGTTCTAATAATGCTGTAGATTTTGATGATTTGTTAGTATTAACTTGCAAACTTTTTGAAAGTTGTCCTGATGTGTTATTTCATTATGCTAATAGGTTTCAATATGTACTCGTTGATGAATTTCAAGACACTAATAAAATTCAATTTGAATTGGTAAAAAAACTTTCTAGCATTCATAAAAATCTTTTTGTAGTTGGAGATGAAGACCAATGTATTTATTCTTGGCGTGGAGCAAACTTTGAAAACATATATCACTTTAAGGATAATTTCCAAAATGTGCAAGTGTTCAAACTTGAAAGGAATTATCGTTCTACTAAAAACATTTTAAATACTGCAAATCTTTTAATAAAGAATAATAAATCTAGATATTCAAAAAATCTTTGGACGGAAAAAGAAGAAGGCAGTGAAGTTGTTCGTAGGGAATTAAATGATGAGCAAGAAGAAGCTGATTTTGTTAGTAGAACTATTCATACTTTGGTAAACAAAGAAGGCTATAACTATAAAGATTGTGCAATTCTTTTAAGGTTAAATGCTTTAACACTGCCATTTGAAGAAAAATTGTTATCTTATAACATTCCTTATAAAATTTTTGGTGGTTTTAAATTTTATGAAAGAGCAGAAATAAAAAATGTACTTTCGTATTTAAGGTTATTTATCAATCCAAAAGATGAACAAGCTTTTTTAAGAATCATTAATTTTCCAAAAAGGGGAATAGGAGATTCAGCTATTGAAAATTTAAAAAAGATTGCTATTTTAAATAATAAATCTTTACTTGGTGCATGTTTAGAAATTGAAAAGTTGACTAATGAAAAAAATATAGTTAATAAATTTTCAAACTTTGCAAGCACTTATAAAGATTTGTTTGCTTCATATGAAACTCAACCACTTAATGAATTTACTGCAGATGTTATAGAAAAATATGGAATAAAAAATGCATATCAAGGCAAAAATGAAGAAGACATAGACAAGTTGATGAATATAGATTCTTTGTTGTCTTCAATGCAAACATTTGTTTTAAAAAATCCAAATGCTGGCTTGGCTGAATATTTGGAAAGTGTTTCTTTGGTTAACGATATAGATAGCTATGATGAAAGCAATAATGTTACAGTTGCAACGGTGCATGCTGTTAAGGGGCTAGAATTTAAAGTTGTGTTTGTTGTTGGCTTAGAAGAAAAAATCTTCCCAATTTCTAGAGCAATTAGCAGTGATTCCGAAATGGAAGAAGAACGCAGATTAATGTATGTAGCAATAACTAGAGCAGAAGAAAATTTATATTTAACAAATTGTAGAACTAGATTTATTTATGGCAAACGTGATTATATGATTCCAAGTAGATTTTTAGGAGAACTTGGCTATTCAAATTATAAAAATAAAACTTTTTCATTTGAGAAAAAAGAAGAACAAAAGTTTAGTCATGATATTAATTTTTATAAATCAATATCCATAGCTCCAACAAAAGCTAAGGTTGACACCAGTGTTTATAGTGTTGGGCAATTAGTTTTGCACACAAAGTTTGGAATAGGTAAAATTATAAGTATAACGGCAGATGGCAAATGTGGAGATATTTCCTTTAATGGAATAGGAACTAAAACTTTACTTTTAGAAATTGCCCCACTAAAAATTATAAAATAGGAGAATTTCATGGATAGAATGCATGAACTTGTTGAAGAATTAGATAAGCATATTTATAACTATTATGTTTTAGATAAGCCAACTATATCGGACGCAGAGTATGATAAGCTTTATGATGAACTTGTTAAGCTAGAAAAAGAAAGTGGTATTATCTTACCTAATTCTCCAACGCAAAGAGTTGGTGGAGAAGTTTTAGAAGGTTTTAAAAAACATAAGCATGAAATACAACTGTTTAGTTTAGATAAATGTCAAAGTGCAGTGGAGCTTGAAAAATGGGTTGATGACATAAAAAAAGTGTTGCCATCAGCTACATTTGCCGTTGAATATAAATTTGATGGGCTTACCTTAGTTTGTAAATATAATAATGGATATTTTGTAGAAGCTTCTACTAGGGGGAATGGTGTTGTTGGTGAAGATGTTAGCGAGCAAGCAAAAACAATAAGAAGTGTTCCTTTAAAAATACCATTTAAAGGAGAACTTTTGTTGCAAGGCGAAGGAATGATAACTCTTTCTAATTTAGCTGAATACAACAAAAAAGCCACTGAACCATTAAAAAATGCAAGAAATGCAGTTGCTGGTGCAATAAGAAATTTAGACCCTAAAGAAACTGCTAAAAGAAAATTAGATTGGTTTACTTATCAAATTTTAAAATGTGAGAACAAAACATTTAAAACTCAAGAAGAGATGCATGAATTTCTGCATAATAATGGTTTTAAAACTGGTGATTATTTTAAAATTTGTTCTTCTTTTAAAGAAATTTGGACGGAAATTGAGCATATAGGCAAGATAAAGAAGAGTTTAGATATACTTATGGATGGAGTGGTGATAAAGCTAAATCAGGTTGAACATAGAGATGAGTTTGGATATACTGCAAAATTTCCAAAGTGGGCAATAGCATATAAGTTTGAAGCAGAAGAACTTTCCACAACATTAAAAGATGTTGTTTGGCAAGTAGGTAGAACGGGCAAAATAACTCCAATTGCGGTTATAGAACCAGTTGAACTTGCAGGGGCTTGTATAAAGCGAGCCACACTTAATAATATGGGGGATATTGAAAGAAAAAAAGTAAAAGTTGGAAGCCGTGTTTTTGTTAGACGTAGCAACGAAGTTATTCCTGAAATTTTGGGTTTAGCAGAAGATACTGTAGATAGTAAGGAAATAGTGCCGCCTGAAACATGTCCAAGTTGTGGAACTAAATTAGTTGAAAATGGAGCCAATCTTTTTTGTCCTAATAAATATGCTTGTCCTGAGCAAATAATAGATAGAATAACAAACTTCGCATCACGAGACGCAATGGAAATTGATGGGTTTAGCATAATGACGGCGGGTGAGATGTACCATAAATTAAATGTTAGAAATTTTGATGATATATACAAGTTGACGAAACAAGAAATTTTAAAATTAGATAACTTTAAAGAAAAGAAAGCACAAAATTTAATAGATGCAATAAACAAATCCAAAAAAACAACGCTTCCAAAATTTATTTTTGCTTTAGGAATTGATGGGGTAGGTCAAAAAACTGCAAAAGACCTAGCAAAAAAATTTGGAACATTAGAAAATTTAAAAAATGCAAGTTTTGAAGATATATTTGAAATTTATAATATAGGGGAAATTATAGCTAAGAATATTTACAATTATTTTAAAGATGAGCGAAATATAAAAGAAATTGATGAATTATTAAAATATATTGAAATTGATAAATATAGAGAAGATATAAAGGAAAATAATTTTACAAATAAAAAAGTGGTGATAACTGGAACATTTGAAAAATTTAATAGAATTGAAATGACTTCATTATTAGAAAGTTTTGGAGCACAAGTTGTAGATAGTGTATCTAAAAAAACAGATTTGGTTATAGTTGGAGAAAATGCTGGAAGTAAACTAGTCAAAGCCAATGCTTTAGGCGTAAAAACTATTACGGAAAAAGAATTTTATGAGATGATTTAAAAAAAATTAAGAAAAACTGTTCACAAAATGAAAAAGATATGATATAATGTGTCGGTTAAAAAGCGAGGTGTTATAAGTATGGCAATGATTGAACCACCAATTGATGAGTTAGCAGGCAAGTTTGGCGGAAACAAATATAAGCTTAGTTGTGTTTTAGCAAAAAGGGCAAAAGAGCTTGAAAAAAGAATACCAGACGAGATTGAAAAAAGCGATAAAAAAGCAATAAGTTTAGCTGCTGATGAAATTGTTAGAGGGGAAATTGAATCAAGCGATCAAAATTATTTTTAAAAATTAAAGTTAATTTTATAAAAAGATAAAAATAAAGGAGTTGATAAAATGGCAGTACCAAAGGGTAAAGTTTCTAAGGCAAGAAGAAATAGCAGAAATTCTGCAAACTTTAAAGCCGGCACTGTTACACTTGTAGAGTGTCCACATTGTCATGAGCTTAAAGCTCCACACAAAGTTTGCAAAGCTTGTGGAATGTACGATGGTAAAAAAGTTGTAGAAACAGAGAAAAAAGAAAAAAAGGCTAATTAAAAATGTGTATATTTTGTGATATAATAGAAGGCAAAGTTCCTTCAACAAAGCGTTATGAAGATGATAAGTTTATAATAATAGACGATATAAGTCATAGGGCTAAAAAACATTATTTAATAATACCAAAGGCACATTATTCTACTTTTGCTGAGCAAACAGAAGAACAAGCTATTGATTTAGGTTTAATGTTAAATCGTTTTTCAAGATTTGACAAAATATTAGGTCTTGAAGAAGGATATAGAATGATGATAAATCAAGGGGAGAATGCTGGTCAAAGCGTAGAACATGTGCATGTGCACATACTAGGGGGAGAAAAACTTCCCGTAGCACCATAAAGCAAATATAAAACTAAAAGGCGGTGAAAAAATGACTACAGTTAAAGTAGGCGAAAATGAGAGCTTAGAAAGTGCGCTTAAACGTTTTAAAAGAAAATGTCAAAAAGATGGCATTATAGGCGATATAAGAAAAAAAGAAGCATATGACAAGCCAAGTGTTGCCAAGAAAAAAAAGCGTGAAGCCGCTAGAAAAAAAGCAAGAAAACACATGTAATAAAAATGAAACCTTTAAATAGGTTTCTTTTTTTATAAATAATTAATTTTTAATTTTTTTGTAAAAATATTTGTTATATTTGCATTAAATTGTTATAATAGCATTGAAAGTTATGTAAAAGGTGGTTAAGATGAAAAAAAGGATAAAAATATTATGTTTAAGTTCTGCAGTTGTTTTGTGCTTTGGCTTATTGTTATTTTCAGTTTTAGCAATGACTAGTGTTTCATTTAATGTAACAAGCACATTAAACTTTGAAGCAACTAACTTAAATATAGGAGTAATGGGATATGTAATGCAAGGAAAGTCTTTTGAAGATGCTGAACAATCCACAAATGAAGCATATAATTATATGGGCTTTACTTACACCCCTGACATGTCAAGTGATTTGCCTTTGCCAGCAGAAGGTTCAGAAACTTTTGAAAACTTTAGAAATTTAGAAGGTGCTGATGCTTCTAGTTGGAATATTGACAGTGTAAATTTTTCTTCATCTAAACCATATGTTGCCTATTCTTTTCTAATTATAAATGCTAATGATTCTATCATTAAAGTAAATTTTGACAGCAATCTACAAAATTTAATTTCAGACCCTGAAATGAGCAATGTTATAGTTGAAACTTCTACAGTTAACATGGTTACAAATGAATTAAATAGTAATTTGAATATAGAAGACGGACTTTTAATTGGCAACATGGGCATATATGGCGTTGTAATCTCTTTTAAAATTAATAATTTTTTAGATAATTTTGTAAATAAACAATTTGATTTAACATTATCTTTTACATATGAAAAAGATCAAGCAGAACCAACTGATTATTTTGTTTATAGTGAAGATAAATCAACTATAACAGGTTTGT
>CALVMK010000050.1 GCA_944345545.1 uncultured Clostridia bacterium
ATCTATATAGTTATCAGCAACGAGCGTTAACGTGTATTCCTTATCAATAAAATATATTTCAATAACAGCAGGGGCTTCACCAAGATAAAAGCCTACCGATGTTCCTGTTTCGCTTAATGTAGGATTTTCAACGGTTATTTTCTCAAGTTCATAAATGCCCACATTGACATTTATAGAAATATATCTACCAAAATTTGCCTCGTAAAAATACGTTAAAGAAGCGTTTGGTTCTAATGTCTCACCGTTTACTGTAAATGTTCCACCAAGTGTTGTAAGTTCTCCATTCAAGTATTTTTTAATTGTTACACCACTTTGA
The DNA here is from genome assembly GCA_944345545.1 of uncultured Clostridia bacterium. Lineage (GTDB taxonomy): Bacteria > Bacillota > Clostridia > Christensenellales > UBA1242 > Caccopulliclostridium. Next base: position 317 of record CALVMK010000050.1, read on the forward strand.
TTTATTTTCCAATTAGCATAAAGAATTTCATCGCTTGCCCCTTGGAAATAAAGGTTTGAAAGGTTATCATAATAAGTTCCATAACCCCCTAACCCTGTATACCAACCGTCAAAAGTATATCCCGTTCTTAGAATATCAACTGGAAGTTCTACATTTTGTTCAAACTTTATATTTTCAATAGGTTTTGGTATGTTTGAAACATTTCCAAAGCTATCACCTAACCCATCATCAAATGTTAAAGTATAAACTTGTCTTCTTATGTTAATAACAATGTTCGTTTCTTCTGCTGGCATGCTGAATGTATAAGTGTATTTATTTTCACCCAAAATTACGAGCGATGCATCATCTACACCAAGCATATCACTAGCTAAAGCCCTGTAAGTGCTTTTTATTTTAAAAGTTATTTGAACAATGGTCTTGTATTCAACATTATCCCCATTATTAACTGACACTTCAACATCATTTGCTGTATAAGATATTTTTAATTCATCAAAAACCTTATCAAAATCTGTACTGTCTATAACAAGCTCTGTAAAATCATCGTCATTAGCATTTTCTAACCTTATTTGATAATTTAATGGTTTTGAAACACGTTCCCAAACTGCGTAATAAACTACATTTTCGTAACTATCTTGAGTGTAAGTGTTCCCTTCAATTGTTGTGCCTTGACCTAAAGACTCTCTTGACCAACCCATAAACTCATAACCATAAGATATTGGCTCGATTAAATCAATTGTTCCATATGATAGCACATTTTTATATGCTTTATAAGGTTCTTCAATATCTAAAGTCCAACCATTTTCTTCTGCATCTGTGAAAGAAACAGTTGCATTCATATCCAAGTAATTGTAAGCACTAAGAACAAATTTATACTCTTTATTTATTAAATAAATGCAAATTTCAGAATCTTGAGAAGGCATGTAGAAATTCATATTATACTGCTCTTCAGCATCATCAAACGTTAATTTTGTTTCGTTTAATTTAACTTCATTCAATTCGTATGCATTTTTTTGCAAGTTTAAAGTTGTATATGAATTAAATAAAATATTAAATGTAAAAACTCCATCAGTTGTTTGATTGTAAGTTGTGTTATTAAATATAATTTCCCAGTTATCAGTGAAAAGAGAATTATTTATATATAGTTTTATATCAAGTTTAAACTCTGTTTTTGTCCATTGAGCATAATATGTAACTACTTCTAAACCTTGAGTGTGCTCTGTTATATAGTTTGAACTTGTCTTTTCTAATGTCCAGCCATCAAAATCATAGCCTGATCTCGTTGGTATTGGAAGAGTAACAGTTAAACCATATTTTGCTTGGAATTGCTCTTCTAATCCTAACACTTCATCCCCATCAGCATTAGGATTGAGATTAACATTATATAATCTTCTTTCAACTCTTATTGTAATTTCAGAATTATAATTAGGAACTTCAAATTCAAAAGGCATGTTTAAAACTGTGTAAGATGAATTGTCTTCCAAATTTTTAACAATTATGTCTTTAAACTCAAAACCATCTTTGATAGATAATCCGTTTAAAGTTATCTTTAAATTAGTTCCAAAATCATAAGTGCCAGTCAGTGTATCAGAACTAACATCAGTTTCAATACCGTCAATAGTTACTTTAAACGCATACCCGCTTAATTCATATTCTCCCGAGCCATCAGCTTTTTCTTGTTTATAATAAATTGTAACTTCATATGGAATAGCATCCCAAACAGCATAAAGAGTAAAGCTATTTTGTGCTGCGTCAGTAATTTGATATGTGTCTTCAGTATAATCTGGGCTAACAGCATTAGCAGTTGTTGCCCAACCAACAAAATTATAACCAGTTCTAATTGGAACAATAAGATCAACAACTTCACCCGTAGATAACAATCTTGTTGCAACTTGATTATTATCTGTAAATGTCCAAGCTGACAATGTTTCTGTTCCTTTATCATCCCAGCTTGTAGCACCTGGTGCATTAAGGTTTATTATAAAATCTGTTACAGGCATAAAAGTTATCGTTATAACATTATCAGAATCTTCAACTTTAAATGTTTGCTCTGCCACATTTTGCAAACCTTTAATACCAGTGATTGAAGATATAGCATATGGTCCATAAATGACTTTTAATTTTAATTCTGTGCCATAACTATAAAATGAATTGGTTGTAAAACTAGTATCTTTATTGTTATCTTCAAGTATTAATTCGTCATTAAAATAAAGTTCAAAACCTACTTTAGCAAGTTCTTCTTCATTGGTTAAGCCTTGAATTTCAATTGTTATTTGGAAAGACTTAATTGCCCAATCAGCAACCAACTCTGTATCTGCAATTACGGTAAAAGTGCTTCCACCAGAATATCCATTCCAACCATTAAAATTATAACCTTCTCTTATAGGTGCTGGTAGAACCAAATTGGTCCCATATTTATAACTTTCAGCTGCTTTATAAACACCATCTGTTAAAACAAAGTTCCACCCAGAAATATTGGAAAGTTTATCACCTGTGTTAGCATTTAAAACAAACTCATATACTTCTCTGTTTAAATAGATTACTACTTCATTTCCAGTGTTTGTTACATTGAAAGAGTAATAAGCGTTGTCAACTTTTGTTAATTCATTACCGTCATATGTAACTTTATGAATTGTGAAACCATTATCTATAACTATGTTCGTTATATCAACTTTTGTTAAATAAGGTATTTCACCAGTAAAACTTGTAATTATATCACTTTCAAAGTCAACATAATTAACAACAAATTTTGCATTTGAAGAAGGTTCATAAACATTATCATTTTCCGTAGATTGTGCTAAAACTTTAATAGTTATTTCATAAGGAGTTGGTTCCCAAATAGCATAAAGTGTAGAATTTTTATATGGTTCAGCCCAAGGTGTTTCGTTTGTGTAAGTGATTCCTAATCCATCACTAGAAGTATTCCAACCAATAAATGTATACACTAACCCTGCCCATGTTGGGATTTCTTTAAATGTGTAATTTGTAGATTGATAAGTAACTGTTCCAGTGGCTGTGATTTGTCCATTAGAGAAAATTCCACCATTAGCATCATATGTTATTGTTATTTCCTTAGCTTTAAAGGTTACAACAACTTCCACAACTCCAGAAATTTCATCACCTTTAGGCATTGTAAATTCATGATTAGTTATTGTTGCATATGGAGTTATTGAATAATTATTGAACTCATATCCGCTTTCAGTGTAGCCATTCAAAATTTTTGGTGTTGGAACCAATGTTACAGTTTCACCATAACTTACATTATCTCCTGAAGCAATGCTAACTCCATTAATTTTAGCTTCTAAACTGCCGTGATCTAAATTAGATGAACTTAAGTTTAATTTATAGAAATTTTTATATAACATGTAAATTGTTATATCACTTGTTATAGGAGAACTTATTGAAATTTGATTTTCATCTGCCCAGTTTGAATTTTGATCAAAATAACCCACAAAGCTATAGCCCTCTTTATTGTAAACAGAAGGCAAAATTCCCTGCACAAGATTACCATAATTTACATAAGAACTATTTAAACTTAGCCCCTTAGTGTACAAAATGCTATTTCTATCGGTTGAACTTAAATTAGCGTGCCAAATTTCAACATCAACTTTAAAACTCTTTGTTTGCCAAATAGCTTCAAATGCTATAGACTCCCCAACATAATTCCATATAATAGTAGCTTCATTTTCTCCAACTTTGTAAGTATAAGTTTTACCATTTGCAGTAATAGTCCAACCCAAGAAATTGTGGCTATCACTGGTTAAATTCCTAAATGTAAATTCTTCACCAGATTTTATCTTGCTTGCTCCAGCTTCATTTTCCCAATTTGCATTAACAACATTTAATTTATCTCCACAAGGATCTGTTTCATTAAAATCATATGTTATATCATAACTTTTAGCATCCCAAATTGCATACAAAGTAACAGCAGAATCATCTTGGGTAAAATTCAAATTTGAAACTTCATAAATAACATCGCCATTTTCATCTCCCCAGCCTATGAAATCATAGCCAGTTAATACGCTAGATACATTGGGCAATGAAATTTCATGTTCAAATAAAACTTTTGTTGTAGCTATATCATCTACAAATTGCCAATCTCCAATATTTACATCAGTTTGATCGTTTATATTTAAGTCTAAGGTTAAAGTGTATTCACTTCTAGAAGCATAAATTACAACTTTTCCCCCATTTAAAGATACATTAAAATTATAAGCTCCATTATTTTCTAATAGTTCTGCACCATTATATGTTACTCTATTAATCTCAAAACCACTTTGTAAAACTACGTTTGAAATAGTAACTAAACTCTTATATGATATTTTTCCATTAAAATAACTTAAAGAAGTGTTGTTAATTTCATTACAATTAATATCAAAATTACCAAAATACAATTCTGATGGTTCAAATACGCCACTTAAGTTTTCAAACTCAAAACTAATGTTAATATCATATTTTTCTAATTCCCAAATTGCATACAAAGTAACAGAAGAAGTGCCTTGTGTAAATGAAGATACATATTCGCCAACACTTGAACTAGAATCTAAAGAATAATCTTTAAACTCATAACCAGTTCTAGATAATGTAGGTAATTCAAATGTTTGACCATAATTTAGTGTGTATTCATTTGATTTTAAACCAATAACATTATCGTCATCAGTGTTTTTACTTAATGTTAAAGTATAATCTTTTCTAGCATAATAAACATTAATGCTTGCCCCGTTTACACCTAAAACAAATTCATATGGAGTAGTAAACTCTAATGAATTGTGAACAACAGCCTGTACTTCGTATCCTTCATTTGCTTGTCCGCTTAAAGTTATAGTTTTATCAAAATCAAAATTTGCAATTAAATTATAACCTTCACTATAAACTATTTTTTCTCCGTCAGATAAACTTACTTGAGCAACATTTTTCAATTCATAATTATTCAAAAAATCTTTTCTATCATCACTATCTGCTTTTTCTGCATAAATATTTACTTCAATTTGATATGACAATGCATTCCAATGTGCATAAAGTGAATTGATATTTTCAGTTTTATCCCAAATTACATTTGTATTATAAAGTTTTCCACCAATTTTTTGGTCATACCAGCCATCAAAATTATATCCTTCTCTTGTTGGAGTTGGCATTCCTGAGATGGCAGATACCCCATAAGTATAATTATTATCGTTGTATGTTACTTTACCAGTATACAGTTTTATATCGGTTGAATTATCGCTTGAATTATAATTTGAGTAATATTCAATAGTTATTTCATTAGCTTTGAAATTTGCTGTGATTTTTAAATCATTTGCTGGCATCAAAAATTCATTAAGTTCGTTAATGCTAATTTCTGGTTCGCTTATAAAACTATCTAAATGGTATCCATCTTTTTGCTCTGCACTTAATAAGATAGTTTCACCATAAGTTACTTCTAATGTGCCTGTTCTAAAAACATACTCTCCTACTTTTACACTCAATTCTCCATAAGAAACAGAATTAGACACATAAGTTAAAGTGTAATGATTTTTATAAATAACATATAAAGTTAAAACTCTATCTGCCATATAAACATTATCGTCTGAAAGCTGAATGTTAGGGAAAGTTGAAGATATATTATCGCTAGTAGGAATTGTTAATGAATAACCAACAAAACTATATCCCGAAGAATTAGGTTTGTTAATAGAAAGAGTTGGTTTGCCATTACTATCTACCCCGAAATCTAATGAAGTGAAAGAACCGTAAACTTGGCTTTCATAAACATTACCATAACCCAAAAAGTTATAAGAATAAGTTGTCCTATCTTGGTTTAAAATTTCACTATAAATTTGAACTCTAACTTCAAATTCCTTTTGCTCCCACACAGCAGTTAAAGTGTTTCCAGCAGTTTGTTTCCACAAATATTCTTCGTCTACAGCAAAAACATCATCTTTATTAGTTCCAACATACCAACCTATTAAATCATGGCTATCACTAATTATGTTTGGCATTATAAGTTTATCACCATATTTAATAATAAATGTGTTACGTTTTCCTTCTATAGCTTCCCTTATTTCAGTTTGTGTGCTCCCGTTAGGAATTACTTCTATTTGTTGCAAATTACCAGCATTTACAATTCCATTAGAATTTATATCAAAAATAATTTCGTAGCTTTCTACGTCCCATGTTGCAAAGAGCGTTGAGTCATTTGATTTGTCCCAAATTTTTTCTGCTGAATATTTTATACCACCAGCATCAACCCAGCCATCAAAATCATAACCATCTCTTGTTGGAATTGGCATCCCAGAATTTCCACCATACATGTAATTGGTATTATTAAAAGTTACAGTACCATTAATCGTAGTTTGCCCATTTGAAAATTCTCCGCCATTTGCATCATATGTGATATTGATTGTTTTAGCATTGAAATTGGCTACAATTTTTACAATCCCCAATTCTTCATCAGCTTTAGGCATAGTAAATTGATTGTTTGTTATGTTAATGTTAGGGGTAATTGTATAGTTAGCAAGTTCATACCCAGCAGTAGCTTCTGCAATTAATGTTATATTTTCACCATAAGTTGCTTCTATTGTGCCTGCTTCATAATCAATATTATTAATTTGAACTTTTAATTTTCCAAAATCGTTGTTATTTGAATAAAATTCTAAAGTATAATGATTTTTATAAATAACATATAAAGTTAAAACTCTATTTAACACAAAGGTGTTATCGTCTGAAAGTTCAATGCTTGGGAAAGCTGAAGATATATTACCACTGCTAAATCCTGTGTTGCTAGGATTTGTTAAAGAATAACCAACAAAAGTGTATCCTAGAGCAGATGGTTTATTTCCTAACCCACTTGGAAAACCATTTTCGTCAACACCAAAAGTAATTGATTCAAAAGTTCCATAATTTTGACTTTCATATGTTTTGCCATTACTTATAAAGTTATAAGAATAAGATGTTCTGTCATTTCCCAAATTTTCACTGTAAATTTTAACTTGAACCTCAAAAGTTTTTGCTTTCCAATTTGCTGTGAATGTCATATCACTAGCAAAATCCCAAATAATCTGATCTCCTGATTGATTGGTTATTGTTAAATCTCCATAAGTATAAGTCCAACCAATAAAATCATGGCTATCACTAACGAGTTCAGGAAAAGTGTAAATTTGTCCAGATTTAATGCTATTCACACCTTGAGAACCGCTCCATTCTCTTCCTTCAACGTCAGCATCGTTAAAATTATAACTAATGTTAAAAGATACTTCTTCCCATACTGGATATAACATAATAGGAGAAGTTATTTGTGTGCTTTCATTAAAATTAACTTCTGTTGAATTTTCTTGGGTTGACCAGCCAACAAAATTATAACCATCTCTTATAGCTATAGGAAGGCTTGTAACATTTCCAGCATAATGCACAGTTTCAGATTTTACTTGAGCAGTAGTTCCATCAGCCCATTTAGCAGGGTTATATAGCGTACTACCATCTGGCAATTTATCCCCTACAGGACTTAAATTAAAATAAACAATAAAACTTTTTAAAATAACATTAGCATAAATTGTTTTATAGCCCTCTACTAAGTCTGTATAGCTTATAACTTTATTTTCTTTTCCAATTCGAATTTCTTGAGTTGGATAATAAAAACTTTCAAAATTTACAGCATCAGAATTTAAAACATTCACTGATACTTCAATTTTATCACCATGTCTAAGTGTTACAGCCCCACTAGTTTTATTGCTTGGTAAACCTTCTATTACAGATTCTTCTCCATCATTTAAGGCTAACCTTGTTATAGTATATTCAAATTGCCAATAATTACTATTAGTGTTACTTCCTGTTGTAGTATAAAAATTTAATGTATATTCTTGAATTGATATTCCAAAAGTAATTGAAAGCTCTGAAACGTTTTGTAAAATTTCTAAACTATTTGTTGTTTTTTCTCCATAACTTGAGCCTTGAGTTATAGATGAAGAATTCAAATTGCTTAAAATATTGCCAGTTGTTGAAACAGAACTAACATAATAAGCTGAATCACTAGAATAATTTGAAGTTATTTTAACACTATCTCCAGTATAAATGGTTATATTTGAAGTTGCACTGGTATATGTTAAAGTTGTTCCGTTATATCTTATAACTGTAACAATGTAATTAGGTAAACTATTTGTTCCGTAGTATGTTCCAGCTTGCGTTTTTAAATAGCCTTCAAAATCATTTATTTTTAATTTTGTTTGATTTCGTGATATTTCAACTCGAATTGAACCATTTAATTTTACTTCAGTTGTTACATAATTATTACTATTTTTATAAACACTAAATCCACCTTCGGTAACAGTTACACTGCTAACGTTATATCCACCAATATTTGATAAATCAAATTGTAAAGTTATAATATCATTATAATAAATTTCATAACTATATTTAGAATTTATTAAACTAGGCATGTTTAACTCACCCAAACTGCTACTGTTAAAATTTATTTTTAAATTATAAAGTATGCTTGAGTCAATTTGCTGTCCATTTGCTCCAACAACAGAAATATCAAAAGTTTTTGATTGTGGAATTAATTTAATATCAAAAGTAGTGTCGTTATATATAGTTTTATTATAAGTTGTTGTTGAAACATTTTGTGAAGAATAAGGAGGAATATCATCTGAAGTATTATATATTCTATAATAATATTCCTGATTATACACTTCACTGTTATAACTTATTTTATATATTATTTCTGTGCCTACAAAAACACTTATAATATCACCATCAAAATAGTTTGAGTATGTTTTTCCGCCATCTAAACTAATTTGAAGTTCAAAATCATTATTTTCAAGTTCAGTTGTAGAAATCTTTTCATCATCTTTATTATAAATATTTATTTGTAAATTATAATTTTCTACTTCAAACGCTGCAAACAGATTTATTGATTTATAGTTTGTATTAGATTCTTGAACATTTTCACCCCATGAAGAAGAAAATGATTTTAAACTTTTATAAAAGTTATCAGAAGTATCTGTTCTATACAGCATTGAATTGGAATGATATGCAAACGTCTCGTAATTTTTTGAAGTGTCATCATAAGCAACATATTTACCATCATTATTAACATTTGTAAAAACAATATTTGAGCTTGTTGACCATCCGACCAAGTTGTATTTAATACTTTCTAAAGTTTCTTTATCAAATTCTGGAAAATATGAACTGTTGTATTTATAAAATATTTCAGAATTATTTTTTGCACTAGTAAGTGAAGCTGCGTTTATAGCGTAAACATCAGAATTTTGAGTTGGGCCTCCATTGCCACTATTTTCAATCCAATATGTATAATCAGATTTAAAAGTTATAACACTGCTTTGAGGGTAATTTCCTTGGTTAAAATTAATCTTAGTTGCATTTGTGAAAAAGAGCTCAACTGTATTGCTTGATTCAATGGTAGATTTTGAGTCATCAACTACTAAACTTCCATAAGAAGTTCCTGTAATATCAGAATAAGAACTAAAATAATTACTTGTATATTCAGCTAAATATGGACAACCATTAGTAGATAATGTTGTTATTGAGTTTACTTTATCTTCATATCTAAGTAAAACAGTTGTCTTAAGATATTTAAAGTTTGTTGTATCAGTTTTAGAAGTAAAATTATACACACCTCTTTGTGAATATTTATTAACAAGTGTATTTGTATTTAAGCCAATATTTTTTTCTTGACTATAGTAATAATCTGTATAATTTAAATTTGTAGAATAAGATTTTAAATTATTTGCTAAAGTTCCACTTGGTGAAGCATCATACGAAACTATTGTGTAGGTATATATAATGTTATCAAAGCAAGCATCAATACTAAAGTAACCTTGCCTGTCTGAACTTGAAAAATTTGAACCAGCTATAGTATTTTCAGTTAACTGTTTGCTTGAACTACTATTTTGTGTTACATTTAATTCATTATTTTTTATAACACCACCATTTAAGTCTACTATTTGATAGGCAACCCAAACATTTGTGCTTGCACTAGGTGTTATATAGGCAGAATTAATGGTCTCTCCAAGTTCATAAAAACTGCTATAAGAAGTAATTGATGTTGAATTTTTTACAAGACCTTTTTTTTCACTAACATTGATATCTTTGTTATATGGGGAATTGCCATCAGTGTTTAAAGCGGAAGTGTAATCTTGTTTAGCAATATAGGCTTGAGAATCAACATAAACATTACCAACTCCCCTTAAATAAATGTCATTGCCAGTAAAATACCACACTAGATTATTTTTTCTTGTTTTATCTGCTAAAAATTCAATAGTATTATTTTGCAATGAAGATTTTATATTTTCAAAGTCAGTAGTTGTAGTATCATTGTTTGAATAAAACGAACTTCCGTTTTTCCTTACACTACCTTCTGTCGTTGAGCCTGCTCCAGATAACTTTATTGAAGAGTATGCTAAACAGTTACTTATTTTTGCATTTGCTCCTACAATAGAACCATTAGTTCCAGAGCCTAAAATATTAACCTTTGTATAACATCTAACAATATTTACCGCGGTTGTATTTGCATAACCAAGAATACCGCCTTTTTTCCCAGTTCCATCTAAAGTAGATTGAGCCACATAGCAAGCTTCAATTTTTGTACTACCATCAGCATAACCAACTACTCCACCGGCATTACTTGAGCCAGCTATAACATTACAGTTTATAACCTGTAAATTTTTTATAGTTGCACCATTCACACAACCAAATAAGCCATATGCTCCAGAAGTTACAAGCTTATAATCTGTGTAAAGGTTGGTTATGCTATATCCGTTACCATTAAAAGTTCCCTTAAATGAATTTGTTGAACTTACACCTATAGGCGTCCAAATTTTATCAGCTAAATTAATATTAGCAATTAACTTATAAACAGCTGAAGCATAAGGTTTATTGTTTCCATCAACTGCTCCTGAATTTGTTTTATTAGCTAATAACGCAAGTTCTTCTGGTGATTCAATTAAATATGGAGTACCTACAGACCCATCTCCCCCTGAAAATGAAGTAGCGGCTAGAATTTCAGTTTTTACAGAATATTCTTCCACTTGTTCATTTTGGTTATCAGCAAATGCTATTTTGTTGCTTATAAAATTTGTTGCAAATAGCCCTGTTCCTAGCATGGCAACAAACATGGCAAGCATTATGCCAACTCTCAAAAAAATCTTATTTTTTATATTACTCTTTTGCATACAAACACCCCTTTGGATTGTATTATATTATATATTTTATAGTATACATAATTTAGACATTAATATCAATTATTTTCACTTATTTTACAAAAAAACAAGCCCAGTAAAGCTTGTTTTTATTTACATATAATTAATATCAATATCTTCAGAAGTGCCAGCAATTAAAGTGCAAGAACCACCACCAGATAGACACCTACTTATGCTAAATAATTTACGCATAACTAGAATAGGATTACAGTTAGATGTGTTTTCAGTTTTTTGATTGTAATTTATTTTAAGTTCAGATAATAAAGTTGCAACATCAAACACATATAAAACAACTTTTTTACCAGAGCGTGCAAGCACTATTGAATTATTTATCGCATCTAAAGCTGTTTCAAAAGATTCCTTTGGCCCATCTTCAAAATAAGTTATAAATTCAACGTGTTCCAAACTATCAAATGCAGATTTTATTCTTAAAACAAGTTCTGGAACTAAACCAACGGCTAACACATTTATGATATAACCATTTTTTTCATATTCTTTTAATACTGGATAAACTTCTAGAATATGATCTGGCACATTTTTAATTTTATAAAACTGCCTTTTACTTTCTTCAGGATTAACTGGAGTTTCTAAGTTTATGAAACTAACTAAATTTCTTTTAACTTCTTCTATGTTTACATTATTTAGTTTTTCTAAAACATAAAACACATCAAAACTTTTTCCTTGAATTTGCCATGCACCGCCCTCAATTAAATCTCCTTCAACAAGTTTAAACTCTGCAACAATGCTAGAAGGAACAAAAATTAGTGTTTCTTTATCTTTAAAAAAATGTGCTCCGCTTTTAGTCTTTCTTAAATAACCTTTTCTCTCTGCCCTTATTTTATTATTAAACCTTGTTAAATCTAATTCTTGTTGAAAAACTAAAGCTTCGCTCGCATATATTTTTTCTTTTTCCTCATTTGCGTAATCAATAAAATCTTGAGGAACAAATATGTCCATTACAGATGTGTCGAGTTTAGTTTTTTTAGGTGGTCTTCCAACTTTTTTAATTGGAGAAGCCTCCTTTAACCCGTCCATTATTTCACTTATGGAATCAAGAAGTTGCTGTCTTTTTAACGTAGTAGGAGAAGGAACACCTACATTTCTTGCAAGTGTTCTTAGTTCATATATACCCATCATTTCAATAGTTTTTTTTGTAGCCTCTTCCATAAATCTCCTAATGGCTACATTATAAAGCCACTTTCTAAATATGTCAACTTTTTTACTAAAATGTCGAAAATTTTACATCAACAAACTTCCGTTATCCGTTTGAACAACCTTTAAAATATTTTCTTCAACTCCAGTAAGAGAGTTAATATAAACGTAATATGTATTTCCATCCATACTGCAAATGAATTCATAGCATTGAACTTCTTGTCCATATTCAAGAGGAATTAAAGCTTGTCTAATATCTTTTACATATAAACCAGAATAAATTTTAGATTTTGCAACATTTTCTGTTATTCTTGCTGGTAAAATGTTTCTGTTTGTGTGATTCATATAGTAAGATGTCGCTTCAAAACCTAAAACATTTCCTTTTGCTAAATCCACTTTAACTTTAACAAGATCAGGATAAATTATAACATTGTTTACTACTGGTGCAAGATTAATAAACGCATCATCACCAACTATATCACTCCACACAACCTTCATTCCAGATATATCAGCTTTTTTTGCAAAGTCTAGAGCAATGTTTTCCGCACTTTTTAAATCTATTTTTTTTGTTTTATAAAGATTTTTACTGCTTAATGTTAATAATTTTCCACCTTTTTTAGTTACCTGAACAAAAGTATAAGCCCCACTATCGTCTTGATATGAAAAGTCATATGTTTGAAAATGCCCATTTGTTTCACCATCAAAACTTAAATTTTCAATAGATATATCTGTTAATATTTTACCTACATTGCTTTTTGCTGTTTCCATGCTTACTTCGCTAAAATTTAATCCATTAACCTCTTTGTTAATTTGAGAATCTGAAAATGGTCCATCATAAATCATGGTTGGATATTCAATATCTTCGCCATTCATTGCAGACATATCGCTTGTAAGCAAATTATAATCGCCATCAAGCTTTAAACTTGAAGATGTAATGTTATATCCCTCCCACATTTGTTTAGACATAGAATTTAATGATTTTTTAATATTTACAACGCTTTCATAAACTTTTTCTAATGTTTCTTGGTCTTTTTGACTAATACTTACACCCATATCTAAATTTTTTGCTAATGTTTCTGTGTACCCACTAACTTGGTTTACAAAAGCAATAGTGTCTGAAAGCCCATTAATAGAATAAGGCAACATATTAAGTCTTGTTTGTGCATCACTAGCATTTTTACTAACTTCTTTTAATAGTTTAGACCTATAAGTATTGCTATTAGAAGCTAAAACTTTGTTTAATTTTGTTTCAGCGTTATTAACTTGGTCAACAAGTTCATAAAAATTTTTTTGGTAAACATTTTCAAGAGTTGTTTGATAGCTATTTAAAGAACTCATTGCTATGCCGTATAATATTCCAAGAGCTACAACAGCAATGGAAAGTATTATAGTAACCACAATAAGTGCTTTATTAGATTTTTTTGTTTCTGTCATTTCCATAATAACCTCCTATATTGCAAACACATGTTTGCCTATTGTAATTACTACTTGTCTTGAATATATCCATTCACTTGTTGCGGTAACTGGATTATAATAATACAAACAACCATATGTAGGGTCCCACCCATTTAAAGCGTCTTGTGCAGCTTGATAAGCAGTGTCATTTGGCTCTAAATTAATTTGCCCATCATGAACAGCTGTAAATGCCCAAGGTTGATATATTACACCAGCAATAGTGTTAGGAAATTCTGGAGACTCAACCCTATTTAAAATAACAGCTGCCACAGCAACCTGTCCTACATAAGGCTCTCCACGAGCTTCAGCATGAACACATTTTGCTAACAAGTATAAATCTGAACTTGATTGACTTGTACTGCTACTAATACCAAGAGCATTTAATGTTTCAGGTCCTACAATTCCATCTACACTCAAGCCATAATCACGTTGAAAATTTGTTACAGCTTGTCTTGTTAATGTTCCATAAATTCCATCAACATTGCCCTTGTAATACCCTAAATCTTTTAACTTTTGTTGTACACTTTTATTGGTAGAAGAACTTGCCACTTCAACAACATCATAATTTTTGTCAAACATTAAATATGTTGACAACCCACCAACAAGTGCAAATGCAAGAATTAAAAAAGAAATTAAAAAAATTTTTCCTTTTTTCATAAAAAACCTCCATTTTTATTGCTATTTTTACAAAAAACAAAGTTTTTTATTCATACTTTTTTGAATTTATTAAAAATTTTAGTCAAAACTTATTACAGTTAAGGAGAAGTATGAAATACATAATTGGTTTAATATCTATTTTAGGAATAATTTTAATTTTAATTTTTTGTCCATTGTCTACAAACGCTAATGCGGAATATTTAAGAATACATATAAGAGCAAATTCTAATTCAGAAATAGACCAAACTGTAAAATATGAAATAAAAGATGCAGTTGTAGACGCATTGATTCCTATTTTGGCAGATTGTCAAACAAAAGAAGAAGCTAGTGAAAAATTGCAAGATAATTTTGATTATATTGAAAGTATTGCTGATACTATATTAAAAAAAAACAATTTTGATTATAAAAGTAACGCCAAACTTAGTTATGAAAAATTTCCAACACGAACTTATGGAGATTTAACATTACAAGAGGGCTTTTATGATGCTTTAATATTAGAATTAGGAGAGGCAAAAGGAGATAATTGGTGGTGTGTTGTATATCCCCCATTATGCTTTGTAAATGGTTCAAATCATGTAAACGGATTTAAAAGTAGAATTATTGAAATAATTAATAATTTTTTTAATTAATTTTATATTATTAAAAAAATATATTGTAAATGTAAATTAATTAAATTTTTTAATTAAAAATTAATTATTATTTTTTATTTTATTTAATATTTTAATTATTTTTTCTTTATTTATTAATTTATTAATAAAAAAACGGCTTTTAAAAGCCGTTTTTTAATATTTTTTATAAATTTTTATTATAAATTATTTATCTAGTTTTTTGATAATATATTGTAAGATTTGTGTTGGTTTCAAGAATTTCTGGCACCATTGCATTTTGTTCTCTTAAATTTTCTATTGAAATATTTAATGATTTTGCTATATCCCATAAACTATCGCCTTCTTTACCAAAATAAATTTCTATTGCATGGTCTCTTTCTGGTAACAATTCTCCAACAGCAACATCAGTTAAAATTGCATCTGTTTCATTTTTATAATATTTAACACTGGCTTTTACACGAGCATCAAAATATAATTCTCTACCTTTTTTAACTATAACATCTACATCATCTAAAACTTGACTTACATTTATTTCACAATCTTCACTATTACTTGTTTTTTCAGATATTGTAAAAGGAACTTCTATTTGAATTGAATTGGTCATCATTTCTTCATCATTTAAGTAGATAACGTTTGCATAAGCAATTCCTTCAATAACAACTTCACCATCTTTAATATATGAATTTGTGCTAATTATATATGGAGAAGAAGTTGCAAGAATTTTATCTACCCTAGGTTGAGTTTCACTAAGCGTTAAACTTCCTTCAATTTTACTTTCAAAATAATCTGTTGGACCCAAAGATAATTTTTTAAATGATTCTGTTACAATTTCAATATTGTTTGTTAAAGAATAAATATCTTCTGTTGCGTTTACATTTTGTTCGTCATAAACATTTATTGTTGCTTTTGATGGCAATGTTAATGAAATTAATGTATTTCCATTGTCTTCTGTTTGAGTTTCTGTTTTTATTAAATCTTTTCTTGCCATTAAATCTACTTCAACCATAGAAGAAGTTGACACCCCAGAAACTTCTAGTTCTCTTTTAAAACTTTCTGCATTTGAAAGAGTAATAATTTTTCCAGTTTCACTGTCAGATAAAAATAATGTTTTAGTAATTATTTCCCCACTCAAAGAAACAAAATTTGTTCCAGCACTTACATCTTTTAAAACAACATCGGCGTCTACACTAATTAACTTTTCAAATTTGTCTTTAATTTGAATTTTTACATCTTCTTCAAAATCTTGCTTTTCAGTTGCGGTTAGGGTAGTAATTTTAATTTCAGTAGGCTTTGTGCAAAATGTTTCGTCTGCACTTGTCAAAACAGAAAGTTCATCTTGTTTTATAGCTGTATAAACAAGTTCTATAATTGAAGTTATTTTTATATTATTCTCGCTTAAAACAACAGCACTTGTGTCTACAAGTTTTGCACACACATTAATTTTTAAAGAGGGGTCTATTCCAGCATTGCTATATTTGCTTGAAAAATCACAAACACTATCACGGCAAACAATTTGATTTTCTTGCGTCATAAAGTTTAATTTAACGGCAATTTTGCCAGAAACATCAACCTCCCCCACTAACACTTCTTCGTTTATCACCATTGGATAAACGCAGTAAGATAAAAGCTTAGA
>CALVMK010000051.1 GCA_944345545.1 uncultured Clostridia bacterium
TTCGTGATGCTGTTTTGGAAGCTTATGGAAAAGCTGAAAAAGAAAACGTAGAAGCTTAAAAATTAATCTGGTTTTAAAAAAACTTGGGCACATATTTGGTCCAAGTTTTTTTATAAAATAAATGTAAAAAACTTTAACAATAAAAAGCATGTAATTTTACTATCATTAATTTTAAAGCTTAATAAATGGCAAATTTGACATTAAATGTATATTATGTTAATATTAATTGTCTTCTTTGAGGAGGAAATTATAATAAAGAATAGACGTTCGCTAAAACTTTTCAAAAAGCAGTTAGAAGAAAGTGAAACAATAGCGTTAATTTCACATGAAAATCCAGATGTTGATGCTTTGTCATCATTGGTTGCACTTAAAAATTTAATTAAAGATAATTATAAAAATAAAAAAATAGATATATTTGCACAAACAAAGGACATAAATGAATTGTTAAAACCAATTTTAAAAGAAGACGAATTGAATGTGCAAAATGTAAATAGTTACGATTTAGCTATTGGTTTAGATTGTCCAAATTCAACTAGATTTGGGGAATATAAAAAATTGTTTAACAATGCAAAAGATACTGCACAAATTGACCATCATATAACAAATAATATTTTTGCTAAAAATAATATTGTGTATGTTACTTCGTCAACAACTGAAATTATTTACATAATAGCAAAATTAATGAAATTTGAAATATCAAACAAAGTATGCAAACTTGTGTATTCTGGAATGATAACAGACACTTCAAACTTTATGCAAGGAACAAAAAAGAAAACAACATTGAAGGTGCTAAGTGATTTTTATGATAGAAATGTTGAGTTAGATGAATTGACAGATTATTTTTTTAAAAACAATTCTATTTCTAAAAACAAGTTATTAGAAAAAGCTCTACATTCAATGAGATTTTATCATGATGGTGGTTTGGTGCTAATGAAGTTAACTAGGCAAGATTTTGCAGATGCAAAAGCTAAGTTTGGTGATGAAGAAGGTATAATAAATCAAGGTATTTGCACTAAAGGTGTAAAAATAGCTGGAATAATTGTCAAAAAAGAAAACAATGATTATTACATTAGTTTAAGAAGTAAAAGTGGAATCAATGTTGCAGATATAGCAAAAAAATTTGGTGGTGGTGGGCATGAAAATATGTCTGCATTTACTTATAAAGGTAATTTGATTAATATAAAAGACGACTTTCTATTGGCATGTAAAAAAGAATTAATAAAAAGTCGTGCAAGAGATGACTTTAATTTAATGTTTTAATAAAATTTTTAAAAAAGCACTTATTATTGTTAAATAAGTGCTTTTTATTATAATTTTCCTTGTTCTGCTAGCATTTTACCACGTTCACGAAGACGCATATTGTGGTCTAAATTTATTTTTCTAATTCTTATACTTTTTGGAGTTACTTCTAAATATTCGTCATCAGCTAAAAAGTCTAAACAATCTTCTAGGCTCATTTGAATTGGTGGAATTAATCTTAATGCTTCATCAGAGCCAGAGCTTCTACAATTTGATAAATGTTTTTTCTTGCAAACATTTATAACTAAGTCATCTCCCTTTGGGTTTCTTCCTACTACCATTCCAGCGTAAACAGGTGTTCCTGGAGTTATGAATAAATCTCCTCTTTCTTGTGCGTAATAAAGTCCGTAACTAACAGCTTCTCCCGTTTCATGAGCTATTAATGAACCATATTCACGTCTAACAATGTCGCCCTTATATGGTTCGTAGTCATGGAAAACAGAACTCATAATTCCTTCACCTTTTGTTTCTGTTAAAAGTGTCGATTTAAAACCAAAAAGCGCTCTTTCTGGAATATAGAATTCCATTTTTATTCTGCTACCTTTAGGAGACATTGATATAAGTTCGCCCTTTCTTGAGCCAATTTTATTCATAATTGTTCCAACAAATTCTTCTGGGACATCTATTGTTAATCTATCTATGGGTTCACATTTTTTTCCATCAATTTCTTTAAAACGAACTCTTGGTTGACTAACTTGAAATTCATAGCCATCACGACGCATGTTTTCTATTAATATAGATAAATGCATTTCTCCACGACCACAAACTGTAAAAGCTTCAGTTGAAGAAGTATCTGCAACTCTTAAAGATAAATCTTTTACAGCTTCTTTATAAAGTCTATCTCTAATGTGTCTGCTTGTAAGATATTTACCTTCTTTTCCTGCGAATGGACTATTGTTTACTAAAAAAGTCATTTCAACGCTTGGCTCTGCAATTTTTACAAATTCTAAAGGATTTGGATTGTTTACATCACAAATTGTATCACCAATCATAATATCTTCAACTCCAGCAACACAAACTATGTCTCCTATGGTTGCCTTTTCAACTGGAATACGTTTTAAACCTTGATAAGTAAACAATGTTACTATTTTGCTTTTTATCATTTTTTCTGGATTGTGGTAGTTGCAAACTATAATAGGGTCTCCAACTTTCATTTCTCCAGCTTCGATTTTTCCAACGCCTAACTTGCCAACATAATCGTTGTGTTCAGCTGAAGAAACAAGCATTTGTAGTGGGGAAGATGGGTCTCCTTCTGGAGCAGGAATATTATTTAAAATAGCTTCAAAAAGCGGAGCAAAACTTGTTCCTTTAACATTGGCGTCAAGACTTGCTATTCCTTCTCTTGCAGAACAATAAACAAAGGGAGCATCTAATTGTTCATCTGTTGCGTTTAAATCCATTAAAAGCTCTAAAACTTCATCTTGCACTTCGCTAATTCTCGCATCTTGACGGTCAATTTTATTTATCACCACAACAACTTTTAAATTAAGTTCTAAAGCTTTTTCAAGAACAAATCTGGTTTGAGGCATAGGGCCTTCATAGGCGTCCACAACCAAAAGAACGCCATCTACCATTTTTAAAACCCTTTCAACTTCTCCGCCAAAGTCTGCATGTCCTGGTGTGTCAATAACATTAATCTTTACGCCATTATAAGAGCAACTTGCGTTTTTAGATAAAATCGTTATACCACGTTCTTTTTCAAGAGCATTAGAGTCCATAACTCTATCTTCAACAACTTGATTTTCTCTAAAAACATTACCTTGTTTCAACATTTCATTTACAATAGATGTTTTGCCGTGGTCTACATGGGCAATAACACCAATATTTCTTATCTTTTCGTTTATCATAAAATAGTCCTCACAAACATTAAGTATATCACTAAATAACAATTAAATTCAAGAGCTTATGGCTAATTTTTGATAAAAAGTTTGTTTTTCAGTAGTTTATGTGCTAAAATTAATAATAGTTAGTGAGGGGATTATGGAAAAATGGGATATTTATAACAGCAAAAAAGAAAAAACAGGCAAACAAGTTTTTAGAGGAGATAAACTTAATGACAACGAGTTTCACCTTGTAATAAATGCTTGGATAGTAAATGACAAAAATCAATTTTTAATTACGCAAAGAGCTCCAAATAAAAGTTACTCATTAATGTGGGAATGCACCGGTGGTTCAGCTCTTGCTGGAGAAAATGGCTTGCAGGCTTGTATTAGAGAAATCAAAGAAGAGTTAAACTTAGATGTTGATAAAAATAATGTAAACTTAATTGGTTCTGCTTTAAGATATTTTAAAGGATGTCCAGATATTTTAGAAGTTTACATTTTTAAAAGCAATGCAAAGATAGAAGATATAAAAATACAAGAAGATGAAGTAAATGATGTTATGTGGGCAAGTAAAGATGAAATATTAAAACTGTATAACGATAAAAAATTTGAAGCAAGTTTGTTTTTTATGAATGCGTTGTGTTATTATGATTAACTTTTAGAAAAAAAGTTTAAAATTCCAATAAAAATGCTTGTGCAGACAGTGTTTCTATAATCTTCAGTAACCAGCAAACGTTCTTCTTCAGCATTAGATAAAAAACCACACTCTACTATCACACTTGGTATGTTAGAGCAGTTTAATATGAAATAATCTCCAGTGTTAGCAAAATTTTTTGCGTTTGGCAGAGTTTTTAGAAATATTTCTTGAATGCTAGAAGCTAAAGTTTGAGAAGAAATATCATTTGATTTATAAAAACATTGTGCACCTTTAGAACTTTTAAGCGGAAAACTATTCATGTGAATTGAAATAACAAGGTCTGCATTGCTGTTTAATATAATTTCCTTTCTTTTTTCCATATCAGATTTTTTTTTGTTTGTTGCGGTAATGTCGTAAAGTCCATTTAAGTCTGACCTAGTCATAATCACATTAAAATTATAACTTTCAAGAATTTTTTTAAGGGTTTTACTATATTCAAGATTTAAAAAATTTTCATCTTTACCTGTAGTTTTTCCAACGCTTCCGCCATCTATGCCCCCATGACCCGCATCTATAACTATAGTATAAGTTGGTTTAGGCACACTTGTCGTTTGAACTGTAAAAAAAATTCCAATAAAAGAGCAAATGAAAAATAAGCAAAATAAAATAAAACATATTACCCATTTTTTTATAGTAAAAACTCTCATACAATAGAATATTTTTAACTCGTGCTATTTATAACAAAATCTGTGTAATATTAAGTTTTTTTATTTACTTAAGGAACAATATAACTTATAAATTAAAAAAAGGCTTGACAATTGACATTCTGCGTGTCATCATAAAGATATATTTTAAAGAGGGGTAATATGATTAAAATTAAACTTGGAGATGCTAGTGCTGAAAATTTTTTATTTTATAATATACGTGAAAATTTAACAAAACAATATATCAAAGATTGTAAAGCGGTAACAGGTACATTGCAGGAAAAAAATGAAAAGTTAAAAAATATAAGAAAAGAATATATTAAAAGATATCTTGAGACATCCCCAAGCATCGCTGAAATGAATTTAGCAAACTTTGTTGAAACATTGTTTTATGAATTTGATAGAAATTATTTTAATGTTCATGAAGCTTTGCAGGCGAGAAAAGATGTTTGGCAGGAAATTGCAAATGCCTTTTCTGCTGGAAAAATTGAAAAAGAAACATTAATCAGTTTAATACGTTACATTGGCATTGAAAAAAATCTATATGATCAATTGCCTTTTGGAAGTCTTGGTGTTGATTTTGTTGATTCTTTTTCAATGTTTGATGCCAAAATAGTTAATATTCGCATTAGGCAGAACCATTTATATACAAATTTCAAAAAAATGTTAAATACTTTTGATGATGGACCTTTTAGAGACCAAATAGAAAAAATTTTTAAAAGTAAAGTAGAAAGATTTTTTTTCTCAAAAGATTTAAAAGATAAAGAATATGTCAAAAAAATTATGTTAAAAGCAAGTGAATGGACTTCTAATAATGATTTTCTAGCTAGTAGAATAGAAACATTAATAACAACAGTAGATGCTTTTGAATTATCAAGTAGTAATGATAGAACATACTTAAGTTTGACATATTTAGAGCAAGAAGACCGTACTCGTCTTGCCCCACAAAGTATTCCTGATTATATAAGAAACGGATATAGAACAGAGCACTACTACGAGTTGGTTGAGCAAAAATATAATCCTCAATTCGTTAAAAATCATTTACCAAAGGAAGTGTCTTTAGAAGAAGATAGCAATGGATATTACCTTACTCAAAAAGAATGTAACATAACTACAGAAGAGTTGAAACAAATGGCTAAAAAATATGATAAAATGTTAGAAGGTTATAGTAAGACATAGCAAAAAAGCATATCAGTAGATATGCTTTTTTATATTTTATTTAATTTAGATGCAATCTGTTGTGTGATATCCAACGACTGAATATACAGTATTTAATAAAAATTTAAAAAAACTTTATACTACAGAACAAGAAAAAATTAGAGTTAACAATAAATAAACAATGTAAAAATAAAAGTTTTAAACTAAACAATTTTTACACTTTTTTTAAATTGAAAAATTTTACATCTAAAAATATGAAAAAAATTACAAAAATTTACAAAATTTTACATAAAACCTTGTTATTACTTGAAAATTCTTTAAAATAAGTTATAATTAACAATGGGAGAAAAAATGAATTTGTACTACATAGGCAACAATGACGTTTTGTTGCAAAATAACAAAATTTTTAAAGGGTCAATTACTGTAGAAAGACGATATAATACAAAAAACAACATTTGTTTTAAAGATTTGTATAAACATAAAAAAGTTAATTATAATAGTTTGGCTGACTTAAAAAAAATAGATAAATTTTTTTTAAAAGCGGTAAAAATGATTTTAAAACATAATAAAGATGCATATTTTTTGCGCTATAATGAACACAACTTAAAAAATGTAAACTTAAAAAAATACCATATATTAAAAACTAATGACTATGAAATGTATCAGTATATTAACAATAAGTTTTTAATAAGAAATGATTTAAAAAATATCACTAATACACTTGAATATTGTTATGTTTTAGGTTTTAAGCTAAAAAAGTTTTTATTAAAAAAGTGGGAAACAAGCAATTGTGATTTTGTTGTGCAAGAAAAGTATGGTTTTGCTGGAACAAATACCTTTATTTTTACAAAAGATAATTATAATGAACAATTAAAAAAATTAAAACGATTTACAACCTATGCCGTTTCTGTTTTGCAAAAAAATTGTATATCTGTTAACATTCATTTATTTATTGATGATAATAAAATAGATTATTTTAAACCATCTCAACAAATAATTGATACAATAAATTATAATATGAATTACAATGGAGCAAGTTTTGAATTAGAAAAAAAGATAGAAGATAAAATTAAAACAGATTCTAAACCTATCGGTGAATTTTTGCAAAATTATGGATATCGTGGAGTATTAGGAATAGATTTTATATATAAAAATGAAAAATTATATTTAATGGAAATAAATGCTCGATTTCAGGCTTCTAGTGCAAAATTAAATGAAATGCTCGCACAAGAAAAACAGCAAACATTATTTGATAGACAAATAAAATTATTGGAAAAGAAAATGATTTAACATGCAAAAGACAAAAGGAGATAATTATGTGTGATTTACAAAAGACAAAAATATCTTTGATGGTAAATGGTATAAATATTGACGACAAAGCAATGCAATACATAAAAAAGCAATTTGGAGAGAGATATTATAATAACGATTATGTAACTACAACGGGTTTAATGATTGATTTAGGGAATAACTATTATGTTACAAGCCGTTTAGAAAAAAAATCTTCAAACTTATTAACTCTAAATAAAAAAAGATTTTTTTTAAAACAAGGAAACAAAACAAAATCAGTAAGTTTGTGGACTCCATGGTGGGTTAAAGTAAAAAATATTTCAAAAAATTATCAAAAAGTTTTAGATACAAATATTGTTAACGCACACTTTGATCGTGCCAGAATATCTCCTATTACTGGTTGCAATAATCATTGTTGTTTTTGTTCTCAAAATGCTGAAAAGTATAAGAAAAATAGCATCAAGGATATGGAAAAAAATTTAAAAATTATATTAAAAGATGACAGAATTAATCATGTGCTTATTTCTGGAGGAAGCCCAAAGATTTGTGATTTAAAATATTTAACAAAGGTTTACGAACATTTTTGTAAAAAGTTTCCAAAATATGAATTTGATGTAATGACAATGCCAAGAGGTTTTGATAGCTATACAGATAGAAGTCAATATTATGATTATTTAAAACATTTAAAAGATATAGGCGTGAAGGGTTTGTCTGTTAATTTAGAGTTATATGATAGAAAAATTTGTTCTAAATATTGTAAAGAAAAATATGTTATAGGAAGAGATAATTATTTTTATTTTTTAAAAATTGCAGGTGAAATATTTGGCTCACATCATGTTAGGTCAGGGCTTATAGTTGGTCTTGAAAGTGAAGACAGCACATTAAAAGCAGTTGAAAAAATTTGCGAGTGTGGGTGTATGCCTATGCTTTCTCCTTATGTTCCCTATAAAAATATTGGTTCTTATCCTTCTTTAGAATTGTTGTATGACGTTTATAATAAATCTCAAAAAATAATAACTGACCACAACTTAAACTTGGCTCCTCTTTGTGTTAAATGTAAACATAATACTTTGTAACAAATAATTGCAACTTTAAAAAAATGTAAAAAGTTGGGGAATGTTTTAACTTTAAAAATGTTTTAAAAATGATATTAAAGAGAAAGATATGGATAAGGGGCAAAAGCAACATTTTTATTTGATTATAAATGTTTGACAAAAGCTTGTGATTATGTTATTTGTTAATTAACAAATGTTGTGATGTTATTCATAACATAATAAACTAAGGGGGTATTTTTATGAAAAAGAGTTTAAAAATTTTTGCATTAGGAGCTACTATTTTGCCATTAGGGCTTTTGTCTGCTTGCGGTGGTCAATTAGATTTTAATTCAAGTGTTAATGTTAACAATGCTGGGGCGTATAGTGAAGTTTCTGCAGAAGATTTTACTAGCTATGTTGAATCAACAACAGAAGGGCAACCTGCTGTAAATTCTAATTTATTAAACTACAAGTTAGTTTATAGTGTTGATATGGATGGAACAATTGCTAAATTAACTGGTATTGTTCAACAAAATCAAGATGAAACAACTGAAATGGCTTTTAAAGTAACTATGAGTGGAGAAGGTAATTCTGCAAATTATTCTTTATATTTTCCAAATTCTGATTATTTTTATGCGGATTTAGATGTTAGATATGCATCTGAGGCGAGTGGTGTTAATATTTCAGGCAAATATAAATTCGATGCTCAAAATATGGATAATGAAATGAGTGAAATTTTTAGCATTATTACAGTAAGGGAGGCATTAAACATTGATGTTGTATTAAACTTAGTTTCGCAAAATGGAATTGAAGTATCAATGGCTTCAAGAGATGATAAAGTAAACTATAAGTTTATAAAAACAAACTCACAAGGTGAAGTTGAATTAACATATTATGCTCTTTATGAAAATAATTCATTGGTTGCTATGAAGTCTGAAAGCGGTAAAAACTTTATCAGCATTGAATATTATGATGGTGGAATAGAATACCCAGATTTTAGCGGTTATAAAGATTTTTCATTAATCCAATAAAAATATCTATTAAAAAAGTACCTTTTGGGTACTTTTTTATGTTTTAGTTTTGTAAAAATTTTTTTAGATGATAAAATATTCTTATGAACATAAAAAAGTGGTTAAAGATTAATACAAAAACCTTAAAAAATAAAACTATTATTTTAACAGGTTCAACTGGTGTGTTAGGAAATGAGATAGCAAACATTTTGGGAGCATTACATGCTAATCTTGTTCTTGCAGATAGGAATTTAGAAAAAAGTTCTAAGCTAAAAGAAGAACTTGAATTAAGGTTTAATGGAATAAAAGTTGATACGGTTTATTTAGATTTGCAAGATTTAACGAGTGTAAGAATTTTTGTTAATAAAATGCTAAATTACCAATGTATTGATGGAATAATACACAACGCTGGAGTTTATAATCTTCCTTGCGAAGAAAATAAAGATTACAATAAAACTTTTACTGTTAATTTTATTTCTCCGTATTATATTACAAAAATGCTAATGCCTAAAATTAAAATGTCTAGTCTTAAAAAAGTTGTAGTAGTGGGGAGTATAGCTTATAAATTTGCCAAATTTAATGCTAAAGACATTGACTACAACAAATGCTTTAATAAAAACAAAGTTTATGGAAATTCAAAAAGATTTTTAATGTTATCTTTGTGGGAACTTTTTAAAAATGAAAAACAAATAAACTTTGTTGTTGCTCAACCTGGAATAACTCCCACAAACATAACTAGGCATTTTCCAAAATTTTTAAAATTTATAATTAAACTACCAATGAAAATTATGTTTAATTCACCAAAAAAATCAAGTTTATCAGTTATTTTAGCTATGTTTAAAAATGTGAATTATCACGAATGGATAGGCCCAAAAAGATTTAATATTTGGGGTTATCCTTGTATAAAAAAAATCAATAATTTTGATAGTGAAGAATGTAAAGAAATTTATCAAACAGCTGAAAATATTTTTAACAATGTTTTAAATAACCATTAAAATAAAAATATAAAAAAATTATAATAAAAACACTAGCTTTATTTCTAGTAAAAGCTAGCGTTTTTTTATTTTATAATTCATTATCTAACAAATCTTTTTTTCTTTTTTCAAATTCTTCTTCTGTGATAAAACCTTTTTCTTTTAAGCTTTTTAGTTTCTCAAGTTTTTGTTCAATTGAGCTTTCTTGGGTTTTTTCAGCTGGCTTGTTTTCTATAATTGTTGTATATCTTGAATTAAACCTTGCCATTCTGTTTGCTCGTTCTTCGTTTTCTTTTTGTAAAATTGCTACTGCTTCTTCTGTAATCAAGAAATCTGGTTCTTTATATACGTAAGAATATAAGATGTAGAAAATTGTTGAAATTCCTAGGAGATAATTAGAAACACACATTAAATATGTTCCTATTTCTTGTAAGTTAACAATAGTTGTTAACAAAACAGCAACACCACTTAAAAGCCAAAAGAAAGCAATTATTAGTTCAGCAAAAGCATTGTAAAATTTTTTCTTAAAACCGAGCACTGATATTAATATTTTCCATATTGCAAATGCAATAGCAAAAACAAAAATAAAATATCTAATATCAACTTTTGCACTTGGAACTAAAACAAATACTAACCCAGCCACAGTTACCAAAATCGTTAAGCAGATGTAAAATATACCATCAGCACAAAGATATTTTTTTTGGCTTTTATAATTAGAAAAAACTCTAATTTGCATTGACCCCATAAAAATTGCAGAAATAAAAACTATTACGCTTGAGCCTATAACAGATATTCCTAAAAAGTTTCCGCTAATTAAACCAATGATAACTAAAATCATTAATGCTATACCAATGAGAACGCTTGTTACAACAGAAAAAGTTTTTGTTTCTTTTTTTAAAAATTTTTGTTCCATTTTATCTCCTAAATATTTTTAAACTGCTGAAAATTAATTTAATAAAGAAATAGATTGCTTCAAACATGCTTATAATAACATTTATTACAATTAATTTTTTCCAAGCTGAATAAAGCTTTTTTATTTTCTTTTCTTCGTCTTCATTTAGAATTCCCATTTCTAAGATTAATTCTTGACCAATGTTACAAGCTTTTATAAATCTTTTTGCTGCAATCGCTGAAATGATAAAAGAAAACAAAGAAAGTACAAGACCAATAGAAGAAAGAATTATAGTAAATGTGCCTAAATTACCAGCGCTAACTAAGTCCATTATAATTCCTATTACCATTAAAGGAAACAAAAGAAATGGAAGCCAGCCAAACCATCTATTAAATTCCACTAATTTTAAACCTTTAACACCGTCAGCGTGCATTTTTGCTAAGCCTACCAATCTGCAAACAATTGCTAAATTTGTTGCCGTTGACCTTCTAGCAGTTCCCCAACTTATTCGAATAAGTTTTTTTGATACGCTATATGTGTTTCCTACGAATAGAGATGAAAAGAAACCACACTTTTTTACTTCAACGTCTACAAGTTCATTTTCATCTAAAATAAGTCTTGCATATTCTTCCATAGGTTTGTTTATCTCAAGTTTCTTCAGGCTAAACCAAATTGTAACACGGCTAGCGTTCCATCTAATAAAACCTCCAACTAAAGAAATTACAAACAAAACGCCAAGAATAGCTAATAAAACTATTATAATTGGATTCATAAATATACCCCTTGTTAATAATAATAATAAAGTACTACTTATGTCAATTAAAAATGCTTGTTTTGTTAATTAATATGTATTTTTTTAATCATTATATTTGCTTTTTATTAAAACAGTAAATAATATTTGATAAAATCAATGCTTAAAACTAATTTTTAATATGTGTAATAGCAAAAAGTGATTGCTTTTTATTGATTATAGTTTATTGTAGCAGATTGTTAAAAAACAAATTATTGACCTTTTACTAAAAATTTGATAAACTAATCTATAAAGAGGTAGAAAATGGATTTAAGTGGTGTTGATACAGCTAGTGTTATTCAAGTTGAAGAAAATCAAACTGTGATAGTTTCTTCTTTGTTGTGTAATGAATCAGTTATTTTTGGATTAGTTAATGGGGAAACTTATTTTCAAACAATATTATCAACGAATATAAATGTTATTAAAAATAAGTGTATGGAAAATGGCTTTTCACCAAATTATGTTTATGCAGAGTTAAATCAAGAAGGTTGCGCTTACCTTATCCCTGCACATTCTAAACAGGGGATTGCTCTTTGCGTAGAAGAAGTTTATAGAGATTTAGGTTTTCATCTACTGTTTTCAAAGGTTAATGTTCTAGATTGGCAAACTTCCAAAAAACATGATTATAAAGAAAACGAATATTAAAATAAAAATACTATAAACTGTTTTTTTTAAAATAACTTTTTTAGTAACATTTATACAATTATAAAATAATGTGTATATTTAGGTATTTTTCAACTGATAACAAGGCTCTATTAAAAACTTTTTTAAAGCAATGCATAGGCATGACTAAATTAATTTAAAACAAACTGAGTTTGTTATAATAATTATTATTAATGTATAAAATTGCTTTAACTTTTAACATACTTTTATTATTAAATTGTATAAAATAAAAGTAAAGAGAAAAATTTTTTATTAAACATTGAATTTTTAAAAATTGTTTTATATAAAAAATAATAGGATTAAAATGAAAGAAAAATTAATTGATTTACACACACATACATTATTTTCAGATGGAAGGGAAAGTGCTGAAAATTTAATTAAAATGGCAAAAGAAAAAAATATTGAAATTATATCTATAACTGATCATGATAGTGTTTATGTTTATGATATAATTAAAAATATATGTCCAATAAAAATAATTAAAGGCATTGAATTATCTGTTTTATATGAAAATAAAATTATACATATTTTAGGGTATGGTTTAGATCTTAATAACACAGAAATTAGAAAATATTGTGATAAAGTTTTTAAAACTTCATTAAAAAGGACGAAAGAATATCTTAAGATTTTAGATAAATATAATATAAATCTACCTAAAAAAATTATAAAAGAGTTTATTGAAAAAAAATATCCTGTTCAATATGAAAGATTATTTAGCATAATGTATAAGTTAAATATAGGTTTTGACAGAGAAGCTTTAGAAAATGAATTTTTAATAGTGAAAAATAATATAACAATGCCGTATATGAATTTGGATAACACAATAAAACTAATTAAATCTGCGGGTGGTTATTCAATTTTAGCGCATCCCTATAAATATAAATTTGAAAACACTGAAAGTCGATTAGATTTTTTTAAGAGAAAAGGGGTTGATGGAATAGAATGCTATCATAGCGATGCTCCAAAGTGGTTTATAAATTATTTAATTAAATATTGTACAGAAAATAAACTAATGATTAGCGGTGGTAGTGACTCACATAAATATTACAAAAATGTTGACAATAAAAGAGTTTTAGGATATGGAACAATGAATAATTTGTGCATTACTAAAAAAGATGTATCAAAAAAATTGATTGACTTAGCAAAAGGCTTTGACTTAAACAAATAAAACATAAATTAGTTTAAAAGATATAGAATTATAAAAAAACACTATATTTTTATTTGTCAAATATAGTGATTTTTTTAGTTTATGTAATAATGCAATTAAAAAGTTAGCTATTTCTCATTAATAAATATTGTCTAATTCCTTCTTTGTGATAAGGTAAAGGCAAAATGTTTTCAACTTCTTCAATTGAAACCCAAACTGGCTCATGACCTTCTTCTGTTGGCTTAACTGAATCTTTTGAAAGTTCTACTATATAAAAGTTTGCAAGCGATTCCATTGGCCAC
>CALVMK010000052.1 GCA_944345545.1 uncultured Clostridia bacterium
ATCTTTAAGTCGAGTGCAAACTTATAAAAGTTTGTAGAAAAATGATAATGCAAAACAATGTTTTGCAAACAAATTCAAATCTAATCAAAACTTTTTAAAAAACACATTTCTATTTAATTTTCATAAAAAAAATATCAAGTAATCACTTGATATTTTTTTTGTATTATAAAACTTTTAAGCTAAAATGAATTTTTTCTTTAAATTTTACAAAAAAACCACCAATTTTTTGGTGGTTTTTTATTAGTTAAATTTAACTTTTTCTTTGATGTAATCTACTAATTCGTTTATTTTAAGAACAATTTGCTCCATTGTATCTCTGTCTCTTAATGTTACTGTACCGTTGTTTATTGTGTCATCATCAACTGTTACACAATAAGGCGTTCCTATTTCATCTTGGCGTCGATAACGCTTACCTATGCTTCCGCTTTCATCATATTGAGTCATGAATTCTTTGTTCAAAATTTTCAATATCTCTTCCGCTTTTTCACCATGAAGTTTTTTAATAAGTGGGAATACTGCAACTTTATAAGGTGCAATCGCAGGATGAAAATGCATTACTACTCTTGTTTCTCCATTCTCTAATTCTTGCTCTTCATATGCTTCACATAAGAGTAATAGTGTAAGTCTATCTGCACCTATTGAATATTCTATTACATTTGGTATATATTTTTCACTCGTTATTGGGTCTGTATATATCATATTTTTTCCAGAATATTCTTGGTGGCGGGAAAGATCCCATGTTCCTCTGTGATGTATTCCATTTAATTCTTGCCAACCGATAGGGAAATTATATTGTATATCACAAGCGGCTTTTGCGTAGTGCGCTAATTTGTCGTGGTCATGAAAGCGTAAGTTTTCTTCTTTTATATTTAAGTCCTTAACAAATTTTAATGCTTTTTCTTTGTATTTGTTATAGATATCCATTGAACTTTCTTCTTTGCAAAACATTTGTAATTCCATTTGTTCAAATTCTACAGTTCTAAAAAGAAAATTTCCTGGTGTTATTTCATTTCTAAAAGATTTTCCTATTTGAGCTATTGCAAAAGGAACTTTTGCTCTCATAGTTCTTTGAACATTTAAAAAGTTAACATATTCTCCTTGGCATGTTTCTGGACGAAGATAAACTTTATCTGCATCTTCAGCCAAAGTGCCTCTTGAAGTTATAAACATAGGATTAAATTTTCTTATTGGAGTCCAATCTCTTTTGCCACAAACTGGACATTTTATATCGTTTACAGCGATATATTCTTCCATTTCTTCATTTGTCATTCCTTCAGCGGAAATTT
Organism: uncultured Clostridia bacterium; assembly: GCA_944345545.1. Taxonomy (GTDB): domain Bacteria; phylum Bacillota; class Clostridia; order Christensenellales; family UBA1242; genus Caccopulliclostridium. Next base: position 1,287 of record CALVMK010000052.1, read on the forward strand.
TTCCTTTAGTGAAATTCTCTATTATCGTATCTGCACGATGACGAGTTTTACAGTTTTTGCAATCCATTTTTGGATCTCCAAAACTTTGAACGTGTCCACTTGCTTCCCAAACTTTTGGGTTCATTAAAATTGCAGCATCAATTCCAAAACAATCGTTATCTTCTTGAACAAAACGTTTCCACCAAGCTTTTTTTACGTTGTTTTTTAATTCAACTCCTACAGGTCCAAAGTCCCATGTATTAGCAAACCCTCCATATATTTCACTTCCTGGGAAAATAATACCTCTGTTTTTGCACAGTGCTACTAATTTATCCATTGTCAATTTACTCATAATTAAACTCCTTTTACCTAGAAAAAAACCTAGGCTAGTTTTAGCCTAGGGACGATTTTTTTAACCGCGGTTCCACCCTAATTAGTGAAAATCACTCTCTTTTATTATCTTTACGCAAGATATAACGGAAACTCCAAGATTCCAACCTTATCAACATTTCAAAGCAAAGTATAAAAAATTGTTACATAAAAGTCAACTAATTTAATTGATTTTATAATTATATATTTATCAATCTTTAAAATATTAAAAAAATATTAAATGACAATGCAAAAAATTTTTATTTTTTGATTAAATTTTCTTTTTTTAGACAAAATATATGCAAATGAATAAATATTTTACACTTTTTTTAATTGTTGTTTTTTTTCTCGCAAATTTTTGGGCGAGCGTTTTTCCTTATCCTTTTTTTTCTCCAAGTGCAACTTTAACAGTTGGACAAAATCAAGACTTAAATGATAAAAATGAAGATGAAAATTCTCCTGCTATTGGAAATTCTGATATTAAAGTTGTAAATTTAGACTGGTTTGACATAGTTGATACATTTTTTGAAAAATATGTAACTGTTAGGGTTATTGATATAAACACAAAAAAACAATATTATGTTAAGCGAACAGGCGGATATAATCACGCAGATGTAGAGCCTATTGATGCTAAAAATGTTGATATTTTTCATAGCCTTTATAATTATGAATGGAGTTGGGTTAGAAGACCAGTTTGGGTAGAAATTAATGGAATTTTTGTGGCTGCATCAATAAATGGTATGCCTCATGGTTATAGTCTTATTGATAATGGTCAAGGTGGACATACTTGTATACATTTTTTAAATAGTAAAACTCATGGAACAAAAAGAGTTGATGAAACGCATCAAGCGGCCGTTCAAGAAGCTTATGATAGAAGAAAAGAAATAAATTTTATTGATTTGTAAAAGTTTTGCATTCAATGTTATTTTTAATGTTTGTGGCGAGCATGATAAGTAAGCCTTAGTTATAACTAATTACCATTTTCACATAAACTTATAACTGTAAAATGCCTTGATTTAAGATTATTTTGGTGATATAATACAAGCATGGTTGAATTATTAGCTCCTGCGGGAACATTTTTAAAATTAAAAACAGCATTTAAGTTTGGAGCAGATGCTGTTTATTTTGCTGGAAAAAAGTTTGGGTTAAGGGCTTTTGCTGGCAATTTTGAAGACAATGAAATTGAAGAAGGTGTAAAATTTGCTCATAGCATAAATAAAAAAGTTTATATAACTGTAAATATTATCGCTCATGAAAGTGATTTTGATGGTTTAAAAGACTATATTCTTTATTTAGATAAAATTGGTGTAGATGCTGTTATAGTTGCTGATGTTGGAATAATAAAGTTAATTAGGGAAGTAGCACCTAATTTAGATATTCATGTTAGTACGCAGGCCAATGTTACTAACAGTTATTCGGCAAAATTTTTTCAAAATTTAGGGGTAAAAAGAATAGTTTTAGCCAGAGAATTAAGTATTGTAGAAATAAGAGCAATTCATAAAGCTGTTCCAAATTTAGAACTTGAAACATTTATACATGGAGCAATGTGTATTTCATATTCTGGTAGATGTTTACTTTCTAATTATTTTACTGGAAGAGATAGCAATCGTGGAGCTTGTGTTCAAGCTTGTAGATGGGAATATACAATTACGGAAAAGTCTAGACAAGGTCAACAATTTCCTATTGAAGAAGATGAACGTGGAACTTACATTTTAAATTCAAAAGATTTATGTATGATAAATCATTTAAAAGAACTTGAAGAAGCTGGTGTATGCTCTTTTAAAATTGAAGGAAGAATGAAGTCTGAATATTATGTCGCATGTGTTGTCAACGCATATAAAAGGGCATTAAATGGTGAAAAAATTGATATAAGTGAACTTGAAAAATCAAGTCATAGAAAATTTACCACGGGTTTTTATTACAGAGAAAAAGAGAAAGAGTGTTTTGAAAGTTCATTTCCTGTTCAAACGTATGAATTTATGGCTTTAGTGTTAGAAGATTGCAAAAATGGTTGGGTTAAAATTGAGCAAAGAAACAGATTTAAAGTGGGGGATACGCTAGAAATTTTATCACCTGATGAAAATTTCAATAAAAATATAATAGTTGAAGAATTGAAAAATTGTAAGGGTGAAGAAGTTTTAGATGCAAAAAAAGTTCAAGAAGTTTTATATTTAAAAACAAATATAAATTTAAAAGAAGGAGATATTTTAAGAGCAAGGAAGATTTAATTATCTTGCTCTTTTTTTAAAAATAGTCTTTTCTTTTTCTTAAAGGTATGATATAATTAAGCTAATTTGAAAAGGGGGAAATATGGTTTGGGAAGAATTTACTAAAATTTTCACTGAAATGAATTGGGTTGTAATTGTTCTTCTAGTAATGGGAATTATATTTTGCATAGTTGAAGGAATAGTTCCGGGTTTTGGTATTTTTGGAATTTTAGGAATTATTTGTGAAATTGCTGGAATTGTTTTTCATGCAGTTTTTTCAACGTCGCCTTGGCAAGTTTTCTTTTTAATTTTGATAATGACTTTTGCTACAGTTTTATTGTTTTTAATTTTTGTTTTTTCTGCTAAGCATGGACTTTTAGGTTCTACGCCTTTAGTTGAAAATAAACCTGCAGTTCCTTATGATTATGGAGTAGACAAAAATTTTATAAAATTAATAGGAAAGCGTGGAGTGGTTGTTGATGAATGTAGACCAGTTGGAAAAATAAAGATAGAAGGCAGAGTTATGGAAGCATTGTCGACAGGAAATATAATTGAAAAAGATAGCGTTGTTAGAGTTGTTAAAATAAAAGATAACATTTTGTATATAGAAAAATTTGAAGGAGAAAAATAATATGCTAAATTTATTGTTTGTTAGTCCAGTTGTTTGGTATGTTTTAATTGGTGTTTTTGCAGTATTATTAGTGGTTATTGTTTGTTTATTACCAATTAAAACTTGGTTTGTAGCTTTGGTATCTGGTGCACACGTTTCCATGCTTAGACTTATTGGTATGAAAGTTAGAAGGCTTAAAGTTCATGAAATTGTTGATGCCTATATTCAAGCAAGAAAAGCTGGAATTAAAATTGATATTGTAGATTTGGAAACACATCAAATGGCTGGCGGAGATGTTCAAAAAGTTATCAATGCATTAATTTCTGCACATAGTGCAAAAATTGTTCTTGATATTGAAGCTGCAAAGGCTATAGACCTTGCAGGTCGTGATGTTGGTGTTGCTGTGAAACAAAGCGTTACACCAAAAGTTATAGAAACAGATTGGATTTCAGCTATTGCAAAAAATGGTATTGAACTTAAAGTTAAAACACGTATTACTGTAAGAGCTAATATTCAAAGACTTGTTGGTGGTGCAGGAGAAGAAACCATTATAGCCCGTGTTGGTGAAGGTATAGTTACAACAGTTGGTTCGGCTGAAACACACTATGTAGTTCTTGAAAACCCTGACCTTATTTCAAAAACTGTGTTGTCTAAGGGATTAGATTCTGGAACAGCTTATGAAATTTTATCAATAGATATTGCAGATATAGATATTGGTAAAAATATTGGTGCTCAATTAATGTCTGACCAAGCGGAAGCTGATAAAATTGTTGCCCAAGCTAAGGCGGAAGAACGTAGAGCAATGGCTGCTGCAAACGAAATGGAAATGAGAGCAAAAACTCAAGAAATGAAAGCCTTGGTGTTGTCTGCTGAAGCAGAAGTTCCAAAGGCAATGGCGGCAGCTATTAAAGAAGGCAAATTTGGGGTTATGGACTATTATAAGCTTCAAAACTTAAACTCTGATACTGCTATGAGAAATTCTATTGCAGGAAAGGATAGTAAGAATAAAAAACCAACAGGGGGACTATTTGACGAATGATAATTCTTCTTTATATAATTTTAGGACTTCTTGTTTTATTGTTAATTGGTTATGTAATTAATGGTGTTTTAAAAGTAAAAAAGAGTAGACCTAAAATAACAAAAGAAAAGGTTAAACCTGTAAAAGAAAAGAAGAAAGAAAGTTTAATAATAGGAAATAAAGAGCCAGAGTTCCGTCCTGAAGTTAAAGCTGAAGAAGAAAAAGGGGCAGAACAGCCTGTTGAAGTGGAAGAACTGGGGCAACCAGAAGAAACAAACATAGAATCAACAATACTAAAAAAAGACGGAAAATATATTCCTTCTTGGGATAGAGATGAAGATGAAGAAGATGATGACACTCTTGAAGAATACATGCATTTTCCAGCGTTATCTCAATCTATAAGGTCAGGCGAAACACTGAGTGAACAAATTAGAAATTTGCCACCTGAAATACAGGCTTTGATGCTATCGAATATATTTGATAAAAAAGAAAATTAACAGAATCTAAAAGGTTCTGTTTTTTTAATAAAATATAAGGTTTTATTAGAATAAATCAATTTTTGTAATTTAAACTTTTGTTAATTTTTGTAATTATAAAAACCATTATATTAAACGATATAAAAAAATACCCCACAATTTTTTAATTGTGGGGTCTCCAAGTTAACATTCGTCTAATAATCGTCCTATTATTATGCCACTAAAAAGCCACATCAAATTGTTTTTTCCGCAATTTTTTTGTGGCGGAATGCAATTTTGCCATGGCATATTAGATGGGAAATCTTTGTAACAATCACATTCATTATTGTTCCAATCGCATGGATTGTTCCATAAATTATAATTTTGGTTTGTTTGCCATAAACAATTATTCCAACATGGGTTTTGTTTATGAAAATGTGGGTTATTACAAAAACTACAGCCAGTGTTTGTTGGTGGTGTCCATCTATCACAAGGTGTACATCTTGT